>JAHFDS010000400.1 GCA_023248855.1 Myxococcales bacterium | reverse complement strand
GGCGGCGGCGCAGGATCGGGCGGCGGCGGCGCAGGATCGGGCGGCGGCGCGGGATCGGGCACGGGTGGCATGGCCGGGGCGGGCCTCACGTTGCGTGTGGACGGCCGCTACCTCCTCGACACCTGCGGCAATCGCCTCGTCATCCGGGGCGTCGAGCAGATCTTCGGTCTCGGGATCGACGTCGGTGGCTCGTTCACCACGCTGGTCGACGAGATCGCCTCGACCGGCGCCAACGCGGTGCGCGTCCTGCCGAACCTCGAGCAGCTCGGCGTCGCCGACGTCGAGCGCATCCTCGAGCGCATCGTCAGCCACGACATGGTCTTCTACGTGAGCCCCGGCGACCGCGCGTGGTTCGGCCAGGCCGAGGTCAAGACCATGCTCACGCGCTACGAGCCGTGGCTCATCGTCGACGCCTTCCAGGAGCCCACGTACGACGACCGCGCGCGCTGGCAGGGTGATGCGCCCACCGCCATCCGCGCCATTCGCGCCATGGGCTACCGGGTACCGATGACCACGCTCGCCAACCAGTTCGGCCGCGATCTGCCCGCGCTGCTCATGCACGGGGCGGACGTGCTTTCCGCCGACCCGCTGCGCAACACCCTGTTCGGGTGGCAGGCGTACTGGGGTCGGAGCGGCTGGTACCAGGGCGAGTACATGCTGAGCCTCGCGCAGGGAGTGCAGCGCGCCGGCGCGGTGCCGTTCCCCGTGCAAGCTGGCATCGACGCCTTCGCGGACGAGGGCGACCCGATGGACTACGCCGCGGTCATGGCGGCCGCCGGCCCCTCGGAGATCGGCTGGCTGTGGTGGGACTGGTACAACCCCTTCGGCCGTCGCGACAACCTCACGACCGACGGCACGGCCGCGGGCCTGACGGCCTATGGCCAGGCCGTGGTCAGCGACGCGCAGACCGGGCTGCGTTCGGCCCGCAAGGCCTGCCGCCCGCAGGGACGGTGATCGGCCTTGATCGTCGCGTATCTCACGAACCAGTACCCGAAGGTCAGTCACACCTTCATCCGCCGCGAGATCGCGGCGCTCGAGCGGCTCGGGATCAAGGTCCTGCGCTTCGGCATCCGCCGCTCGGTGGATCAGCTGGTCGATCCCGCGGACCAGGCCGAAGCTGCGCGCACGACGGTCGTCCTCGACGCGGGTCCCGAGCGGCTCGCCGGCGCCATCGCCAGGGTCGCGGCGCGGAGTCCGTTGCGCCTCGGTCGCGCGGCCGCGCTCGCCGCACGCATCGGTGCTCGCTCGGAGCGCGGGCTCGCCCGCCACGGCGCCTACCTCGCGGAGGCGTGCTTCCTCGTCGAGGCCTTTCGCGCCGAGGGGGTCGAGCACGTCCACGCGCACTTCGGCTCGAACTCGGCCGCAGTCGCGATGCTCGTCCACGAGCTCGGGGGTCCGCGGTTCTCCTTCACCGCGCACGGCCCGGAAGAGTTCGACAAGGCACCGCTCTGGTCCCTGCGCCAGAAGATCGAGCGCGCCGCGTTCGTGGTGGGCGTCAGCGAGTTCGGCCGCAGCCAGCTGTGCCGCCAGTGCGCCCACGCGCACTGGCACAAGCTCCACGTGGTCCGCTGCGGCGTCGACCCGACGCTGTTCGATCGCCCCGCCGCGCCCATCCCCACCGCGCCGAAGCTGGTGTCGGTGGGCCGGCTGTCCGAGCAGAAGGGCCAGCTCGTTCTCATGGCCGCCCTGGCCGAGCTCGCGCGGGCCGGCGTGCCCTTCGAGATGACGCTCGTGGGCGACGGCGAGATGCGCGCGGAGGTCGAGGCGGCCATTTCCGCAGGCCGCCTCGGTGGCCAGGTGCGCATCACGGGCTGGGCGGACGGCGACGCGGTTCGCCGCGCGCTCGACGAGGCGCGAGCGCTCATCCTGCCGAGCTTCGCCGAAGGCCTGCCAGTGGTGCTCATGGAGGCGCTCGCCCGCGGCCGCCCGTGCGTGAGCACCTTCGTGGCCGGCATCCCCGAGCTGGTCGAGCCCGGCGAAAATGGCTGGCTCGTCCCCGCCGGGGCCGTGGGTCCGCTGGCCGCGGCCATTCGCGCGGTCCTGGCCGCTCCCCCGGCCGAGCTCGCACGCATGGGGGAGCACGGTCGGAAGCGGGTTCGCGCCATGCACGACATTGACCGGATCGCGGCGGGCCTGGCCGAGCTCTTTGCGCATGCGGGGGCCTGACCGCCGTGCACCGGGAAGCCCCGGGTCTGGCGGATACGGCAGCCAGTGGCCACCACAGGCGTCACCCTCGGAGCGTGCATTCATGGGTAAGCTTTGCCACCAACGAGTGGCACTGATCCTGCTTGCACCATGCGTGCCAGCCCACATGTTCTGCAGGTCCCCATGAACCACGTCCCCGTGAAAACCACCCCTCCGCTGCGCGCTATCGACCCTGACGCCGCGATCGATCCGGGCGCGCTCCTGGCGCTCGCACGCGGCCCCGAGCCCAAGGCGCCGGCCCTGGATCCGCTGGAGCGGATCCGCGAGGCGGCCAGCGGGCGACCGGACCATCTGGCCGTGGCCGCGAGCGGGCAGGCCCTGTCGTACCAGACGCTGCTCGATCGCGTCGGCCGGCTGGCGAGTCACCTCCGGGCGTGCGGCGTCGGCCCTGAGTCCCACGTGGGGGTGTGCGTCGAGCGTGGGCTCGATGAGCTGCTGTGCCTGCTCGCCAGCTGGACCGCGGGGGGGGCCTACGTGCCGCTCGACGCCACGCACCCGCCCGACCGCATCCGCCTCATCCTCGAGGATGCCGCGCCGCGCGTGCTCCTGACGACGCGGGCGATCGCCGCTGCCCTCGAGGTGCCCGCGGCGACCCAGATCGTCGCGCTCGACGAGGCCGCCGCGGAGATCGCGACCTGTGAGCCCATGCCGCTTGCGGCCCACCCGCCAGAGCAGCTCGCCTACGTGCTCTTCACCTCGGGATCCACGGGCCGCCCGAAGGGCGTGGCGGTGCCTCGCGTCGCGGTCGCGAATTTCCTCGGCTCGATGACGCGAGAGCCTGGGCTCGCCCCTGGCGATCGCCTGCTCGCCGTCACCACCACCACCTTCGACATCTCGGTGCTCGAGCTGTTCGGGCCGCTGTGCGTGGGCGCCACGGTCGAGATCGCCGACCGGTCCATGGTGCTCGAGCCGAGTCAGCTGCTCGCGCGGCTGCAGCGGGGCGACATCACGGCGATGCAGGCGACGCCGACCACCTGGCGCCTGCTCTGCGACGCGGGCCTTGGCCAGCCGCCGCTTCCGCTCAAGAAGCTGTGCGGCGGCGAGGCCATCAGCCGCGAGCTGGCTGAGCGCCTGCACGCCACCGGCGGCGAGCTGTGGAACCTGTACGGCCCGACGGAGACCACCGTGTGGTCCACGGTGGCGAGGATGCAGCCTGGCGAGCGTCCCATCACGATCGGGCGTCCGATCGACCACACGCAGGTCTACCTGTGCGACGAGGCCGGGGCGCTGGTGCCGCCCGGCGAGGTGGGTGAGCTCTGCATCGGCGGCCGCGGGCTGGCGCGCGGCTACCTCCACCGCGACGAGCTGACCCGGGAGCGCTTCGTGGCGAGCCCACACGTCCCGCCGGGCGAGCGCATCTACCGCACCGGCGATCTCGCGCGCTGGCTGCCGCACGGCGGCCTCGAGTGCCTCGGACGCATCGACCACCAGGTCAAGATCCGCGGCTTTCGCATCGAGCTCGGCGAGATCGAGTCGTGTCTGCGCGGCACGCCCGGCGTGCGAGAAGCGGTGGTCGTCGCCCAGACGCCCGAGGGCGGCGAGCCGCGGCTCGTCGCGTACTTCGTCGGCCCCGAGGTCGAGCTCGGTGGGATCGAAGCACGCGTGCGCGCGAGCCTGCCGGCGTACATGCACCCGAGCGCGTTCGTGCGCATGGAAGAGCTACCGCTGAACACGAACGGCAAGATCGATCGCAACCGACTGCCGCCTGCCGCCGCGATGCCGCGCGAGAAGGCGCCCGGACGCGCGCCGAGGAGCGACGCCGAGACGCGCATGCTGGCCCTGTTCCTCGAGATCCTCGAGCTCGGCGACGCGCCGGTGGACGTCGACTTCTTCGCGCTCGGCGGGGACTCCGTGCGCGCGGTGACGCTGCGCCAGCGCATCCAGGAAGAGTTCGGCGCCCTCGTGCCGATGGCGAGCCTGTTCGAGACCCCCACGGTCGAGCGCCTCGTCGCCGAGCTCGGCCAGAGCGCCGACACCAAGGCGCCACTCGTGGTCGAGCTGAGGAAGGGCCGCTCCGGGGCGCCGCCGCTGCTCGGCCTGATGGGCGTGACGCTGTTTCGCGAGCTCGCCCACGCGCTCGAGGACGATCGCTCGGTGTTCGGCATCCACATCCCGTGGCCCATCGAGGGTGCCCCGCCGCGGCTCGAAGAGATCGCCGAGGGCTACACCAGGCTCATCCTCGAGCGCTTCCCGACGGGCCCCTACCACCTCGTAGGCCTGTGCTTCGGGGGCGTGCTGGCCGCCGAGGTGGCGCGCCAGCTCGCGGCGAGCGGACGCGCGGTCGGCGCGGTGGCGCTGCTCGATGCGCCCCTGCCCCGAGGGCTCTGCTACGAGCGCCGCACGCACGTCCGCACGCTGGCCACGCGCCTGGCCGGAGATCCACGTGGCACCCTGGGACGCATCACGGGCAAGGTCCGCGCCCGCCTCGAGCGCCGGCGCAAGGCGGGCGGCGGCGGCCCGGCCGCACCGATCGAGCTCGAGGCCATCGGGCCGATCGCGGACGGCATCGTGGCCCGCTACGACGAGCGCGTCGCCCCGGTACCGGTCCCGATCACCGTGTACCGCGCCACCGAGCGCGACGAGGCGCCCTGGTTCCGTGTCGCACCCGACCTCGGCTGGGCCACGCTGGCCCCCCGCGTGACCATCGAATCGGTGCCGGGCGGGCACCTGTCCATCCTGCGCACGCCGGCCGTCCGGCGGCTCGCCCGCAGCCTCAGCGAGCTCCTGCGCACCCCGGCGATGCGTCCCCTCGAGTAGCGCGTTCGGCGTTTCCCCTCACCGGGCGCCGCTGGCAGGCTCCGGCCCATGAACCCACCTCAAGGCCGGCGGCGACATCCAGGCCCGGGCGTTCGGCGCGGGCAAGTACTGACGGAAAAAAGAAAGAAGGCCACCGCCCTGGGATGCGGTGGCCTTCTTGGGTGAAGCAGGTTCTGGTGCTGGCTGGTACCTAGTTCGAGATGGTGGCCGAGACGCCGACCGTCGTGCCCGAGGCGAGGCCGCGGGCCCGGACGTAGTAGGTGCCGCCGCCGCCTGGAGCCGTCACGCTGCACGACTCGTTCGAGTCAGGGTTCGAGGACTTGCAAGTGAACACCGTGGTGGTCGGGTTGCGGCCGAGACGGACGTAGAGGTCCGCGTTGCCGGTGCCCGTCATGGTGAAGGTGACGCGCGCGCCGCTCGGGACGCCGATCGTCGCGTAGCGCGAGTACCCGCTCGAGACGCTCGTGCCGGGAGCGATGACGACCTGCGTGGTCGTCGTGGGGCCCGTCGGGGTGGTGCCACCCGCCTTGGCCTGCTGCGCCAGCTCGTTGACCATGTCGAAGGTCAGGCCGCCCTGGTTGGAGGTCGGGTTGCCGGTCGGCCACCACATGAAGTCCGGGTGGTGCGCCTGCGACGGGCCCATCCACTCGCCGCCGACGATCTTGCCGGTGGCATCGGCTTCGAGGATGTACGACAGGTGGTCCGAGCGGGTGTGGGCGTCGGCGTTCGACGCCTGGCGCTCCGGCGAGGCCTCCGAGATGTAGTCGAGATCCATCTCGACCTGGAAGAAGCGCGCCGCCTGCGTGTTGTAGGTGTAGACGGGGTTCGCCGCGCCCGCGCCAATCGAGAGGCTCGCGGTCGAGGTGTCGCTGTAGCCGAGGATGGTCCAGTTGAGGACGTCGCCCGCCACTACGTCGAGGGTGCAGCTCTCGGCGGCCGTGCCGCCGTCCGACTTGCAGTCGTAGCTGCTCGCCGAGGCGGCCGCGCCCTTCTTGACGTACAGGTCGGCGTCACCCGAGCCGGCGGTGCGGACGACGACATGCCCCGCGCCGGTGGCGCGATAGGTGCCGCTCTTGGTCTCGTTCTTGCGCAGCGTGATGGTGCTCTGCGCCTCGGTGAAGGTGAGGTCGAGGCCGAGCAGGCTGACCGCGTCGGCCTTCGTGATCTCCTTGAGCTTGCCGCCCACCGCGTTCGTCACCTTGTAGCGACGGACCGGCTGGTTCCACACCTGGTCGTCCCAGGTGCGATCCTCGACCACGCCGACCTTGCGCATGCCGAGCATGTTGGTGACCACGACGTGCATCGAGCCGGGGTTCATGTCGCGGCACTCGCCGTCGAGCGGGCGGCCCGCGCCGTCCACGGCCACCTTGGCGCCGACCTTGTTGCAGCGCTGCGAGATGAACTTGACCGGCAGGTTGGCCTGGAAGGCGAACGAGGCCAGCGCCTCGAGGTCGCCCGGGTAGAAGGTGACGCCGTTCTTGGTGACCGGGTTGACGGGGGCGGGGACGCTGAGCGCTGCCGGCGACCAGCCGTGGCAGATGCCCCACCAGCCGGGCGTGCAGCGGCCGGCCTTGTTGGACGCCGACATGGTGACGCCGCGCGGCGCCACGCAGGAAGAGCCGTCGTTGAGGTCGCTGCACTCGGAGTCGGTGGAACAGGCTTTGGTCCCGTGGCCATACACGCCGACGTGGTCGGTCACCCACTTGGAGAAGCCGGTGATGCCAAAGGCCTTCTCGGCCTTTTCGGCGGGCGAGAGCTCGGTGCCGTCCCAGCGGTAGTTGATGCTGTCGTTGGCGGTGGCCCAGTAGTCGCCGGCCCAGGGCGTGTTCGCCGCCTCGCCCTGGACGGGCAGGTCGAGCGCGCTGTAGGCGAAGCTGTTGTCCACGAACGCGGGGTTGTTCATCGAGTCCCACGCCTCGGTCTTGCTGTCGTCGCCGTCCTCGTCCTCCTCGGCGGACACGGCCGGATCCGCCGACTTCGGCGCGTCCGCGCCGCAGCCCAGCAGGTTCATCGAGAGAGCGAAGCCGGTCAGCCAAGTCAGCGGGATGCGCGTCATTTTCATTCCTCCCAGGAATCGTTGCGGTTTGGTGACCGGTTCCCTGAGCAACGTCGGTGCCAAGTGGATCCCGAGAGGGCTACCACGCGATCTCAGGTAGTTGCAACCGCAGGAGGGTGGCTGAAAGAGTTGCCTGGAAGGTGTGTAGGAGAGGTGCGCAGGCCTCACTACGTGCCGGATCGGCCAGGCGACCAGCCGGCGGCGGCTTCGCGGACGCTGC
>JAHFDS010000399.1 GCA_023248855.1 Myxococcales bacterium | reverse complement strand
GACTACCGCGCCGAGCGCGTCGCCGCCGTGGGCGGCAGCCAGGCGCCCCTTGGTACGCATTTGGTACAGGGCGGGAGTGAATTTCTGGAGATGGTCTGAAAGATGAATCGTTTCGGGTGGATGCGGAAGGAATCGAACCTTCAACCTCCGGATTAAGAGTCCGCTGCTCTGCCAATTGAGCTACGCACCCGACGAATCTCCGGCCGTGGGCCGGAACGAACAAGAGTCTTCAGTTTTCAAGCTCGCGCGCCCGGGGTGACTCGAACACCCGACCTGCGGATTCGAAGTCCGACGCTCTATCCATCTGAGCTACGGGCGCAGGTCTCGTCCTTTGAGCGGGTCGCATCCTGCATTCCTCGGAGCAGAGTGTCAAGCGAGAACCACATCAGCCGACACGACGTGACGGTGATGACCTTCTCCGCGGCCGACGTTGACGCTCCGCGGCGAGGGCGCGTAGCGTGGAAAGCAATGCGACGCCTGCTCGCGCTGTTCCTGCTCTCGAGCTGCCAGGGCGGCGGTTGCGACCCGACCTCGTTGTCGCTCGCACCCCTGCCCGCGCCCTTGCCGCCCGATGAGATTGTCGAGGGCGCCGTCCAGGTACGCGTCTCGCCCGCCGGGTTCGCCAAGCTCGAGGAGGCCGCACCACCGCTGTTCTCGTCGGTCTTGGCGAACGGCGTGTGCGTCCCCCCGACCACCATCGTCGACGGCACCCTTTCGGGCACGGCCATCGTCTGCAGGTCGAACGGCTGTCCGAACGCGCTGGCCGGCTGTCTCGCGCACGCGACCTTGCGCAACATCGCCTTCTCTGCGCCCGACGGCGGCCCGCTCGGCGTGGACGTCACGCTCGACCTCCAGGTGCCGCTCGCGATCACGTACGACCCGCCGCTCCTGCCGAGCGCGTCCTGCACGCTCGACGTCAAGGCGCAGAGCTTGCGCGTCTCGATCAAGCTGGCGCTCGGCGCGGCCACCGATGGCACGCTCGCGTTCGAGACGCAGGAGATCCGCCTCATCGACCTGCCGCTGACGTTCGGTGGCTGCAGCATCCTCGGACCGACGGTGGATACGCTCTGGCCGCTCATCCGGTCGTTCCTCGAGTCGTCCATCGGCAACGCGCTCGTGGACCTGCTCCGGCCCACCATCGACCAGCTGATCCAGGGCTTTCTGCCGAGGCCCCTCGGGCTCTCGGGGCTGCTCGACGCGGGCAAGCTGCTCGGGGGCCTGCTGCCGGGCCTCGCGGGGACGTTCGAGCTCTGGGCCGTGCCAGGCGGCCATGTCGAGATCAAGGGTGGTGGGCTCTCGCTGGGCCTGATGATCGGCGTCGGCTCCGATGCGGACCCCACAACGCGCAGCGCCGCCGCCAGCGGCCCCGGCACCTACCACGAGCACGCGCCCTGCGTGCCCGACGTGCCGCTCGTGCTGCCCACGCTGCCACGCCATCCCGCGCGGGGAACATTCGTGCTCGGCCAGGTGCCGGCCTTCGCGGGCACGCCCGAGGCGAGCGGCGACTTTGCGATCGGCGTCTCACGAACCTTGCTCGATCTGTTCGGCTTTCACGCCGTCAACTCGGGGCTGCTCTGCGCCAGCGTCGGAACCAAGCTCGTGCCGCTCTTGACCGTGGGCACGCTCGGCATCGTGCTGCCGTCGCTCGGCAAGCTGGCCGACGACGAAAAGGCGCCGCTCCTTCTACGCCTGCGCCCGCAGCAAGCGATGAAGATCGGCATCGGCACGGGCGCGACGGATCCGGCGACGCACAAGATCATCGATCCCGCGCTCCAGCTCGACGCCAAGCAGCTCAAGGTCGACTTCTACGCGTGGGTGCGCGACGGCTACGAGCGTGCGTTCACCATGGTGCTCGACACCAAGATCGGCGTGAACGTCGAGTTCCAGCTGACGGCCGACGGCAAGCCGGCGATCCTGCCCGTGCTCGGCGAGATCTCGTCGGAAAATCTGACCATCCAGCTCGAGAACGCGGAGCTGCTCGCCGAGTCGAAGGACGACCTCGCGCGGCTCTTCCCGATGCTGGTCGGGATCATCGTGCCGGCGGTGTCCGGCATGCTGCAGGCGTTCCCGCTGCCCACGTTCGGTGGCTACACCCTGTCGGATCTGTCGCTCGCCAAGCTGGAGAACGGTGGCGAGACGTTCCTAGCGGTGCAGGCGTCGCTCGGCGCGGTCGCCGCCGGTGGGGCCGGTGGGGCTGGCGGAAGAGGGGGCGCGGGAGGTCGCGCCGGCTCCGGAGGCAGCGGGGGGGCCGGAGGCAGCGGGGGCGGCGGCCTGTGGACGCGCGCGCCACTCGCGATCACGCGCGTCGCCCGCACCGACGTGATGGCGCCCGACCGAGCGACGCTGCAGCGCACGGTGCTGCTGCCGGCGGACGATCCCGGGCGCCACGCGCTCCCGAGCGTCACGGTGACGCTCGATCCGGATGCCCTCGGTCGTCCCCTCGAGCACCAGTGGCGGCTCGATGGGGGTGGCTGGCACGCCTTCTCGCCGGCCTCGCCGCTCGTGGTGCGCGATCCCACGCTGCTGCTGGAGGGCGAGCACCGGCTCGAGGTGCGCGCTCGGGTGATCGGCGACTGGCGCTCGCTCGATCTCGCGGGTGCCGCGGTGCCCGTGTCGATTGCATTCGCTCATCCAGATGAATCGAGGCCGCGTGCGAGCGGCTGTGCGACCGGCACGGGCGATCCCGCAGTCGCGGGTCTCGTCCTCCTGGCGCTCGCGCTCCTTGGGCGCCGGCGCGCGACCTGGCTGCTCCTCCTGGGGCTCGGCGCCTGCAGCGACGACAAGCCTGCGGCCGGCATCAAGTGCGGGGATGACTCGCAGTGCGCGAGCGCTCCCTGCCGCGCGGGTGCGCTGGCGCTTTGCGAGAACGGCTCCTGCGTGTGCGCGGATGACGTTCCGCTCGGCAAGGTGGCCCGCTACCCGGCGCTCGCGGAGGTGGGCGGTCGTGCGATGGTCGCGGCCTACAACGAGACCTACGGAGATCTCTGCGTCGGGTCTGTCGTCCCGCCCGGCAAGGTGGTGGACTGGGCGTTCGTGGATGGCGTGCCCGAAGGGCCGGTGGTCGCCCCCGGCTCGGGCGTCCGTCGCGGCGTGCGCGTGCCCGGCGACGACGTGGGGCGCTATCCGGCGATCGTGGTCGGAAGAGACGGCCAACCGCGGGTGGTCGCCTACGACGCCACCAACAAGGCGCTCCGCTATGCGGCACGCGTGAGCGCGGGTGCAGGTGGCGTGGGTGCCGCCGGTCACGGTGGCGCGGGCGGCGCCGCCGCTGCGGCCGGTACTTGGCGCACGCACGCGATCGAGATTGGCGGGCCAGGCATGATGGATCCCGACGTGGGCCGCTGGCCTGCGCTCGCGATCCTCGACGACGGACGTCCCGCGGTTGCGTACTACGCGGAGAAGGCCAGCTCGGGCGGCAAGCGGGGCGAGCTTCACCTCGCGATCGCGCAGACCCCCTCGCCCACGCAGTCGGGCGACTGGCGCATCACCGCGCTGGACGGCGGCGCGCTCGAGCCGATGCCACCGCCGGGCAGCGCGCTGCCCCACGCGACCGGCCAGAAGCCCTCGCTCGCGCTCCTGCCGGGCGGCGATCTCGCGGTGGCGTACTACGACGCACGCTCGGGTGACCTGGTCCTCGCGCGGTGGAACGCGCAGGGCGGTCAGGTGCGCGCACCCGAGGTCATCGATGGCGCGACGATGGCCAAGGATACCGGCGACCAGGGCTTCGACGTCGCGCTTTCGGTCGGGCCAAACGGCGTGTTGCACGCGCTGTATCAGGACGCGGCGCTGGGCGTCTTGCGCCACCAGGACCTCTCGACGCACACGATCGAGCTGGTCGACGATGGGCTGCGCATCGAGGGCAAGAACGCCGACGGCCGGGACGAGCCGGTGCGGCACTGGGTGGGGCAGGGCGCCGTCCTCCTGGCTTCGGGCGATCGCTTGCTCGCGTACTACCAGGACTCGACCGCGCACGGCGTCCTGTCGTCGGTGCGTTCCCCGACGGGCGGCCGTCAGGGCGGGCCGTGGGACACCGCGAAGTCAGTCCCCTCGCTGTCCACGATCGACCCGCTGGTGAGCGGATGGTACCTCCGCGGCGTGCTCACCGCTGACGAGGCGTGGCTTTCGTATCAGGCGTACGACCCGAAGACGCAGGCGTCGTGGGTGGAGGTGCAGGCGCTCGCGGTCAGCGTGCGGTGACCGCGGGCCGTTGCCCCACGGTGGCACGCTTCCGTTACGCTGCGCGCGTGGCTCGTCAACTCATCCGCATATGCGTATATGTCGTGACCCTCGCGGCCGCGCCGGCGCTCGCCGCGCCACCCTCCGCGGGGACGCTGCATGAAGAGTCTCCGACCCGCGGCATCGAGATGCCGACTCGGCCCCTGGTGGGAGATCCCGACGCCGCCATGATCGAGACCGCGGCGGCGACGCTCGCCTTCCTGCAGGGCCCGATGCTCGAGCTGGTGCACGTCGAGATCGCGGAGGGCGCTCGCGGTGGCGCCGGCGATGCCATCTTCGTCGCGCAGGGGCAGCAGCGCTGGGGGTTGCGCTTCGGCAGCGCCTTCGGGCTGCAGTTTCTCAAGCCCCCTGCCGCGTTCGACTTCGATGGCGACGCGACGACGCGCGAGACCGCGGTCAAGCTCTCCTACGGCTTCGCGTTCGGCGCCGGGCCCGCGGCGATCGGCTTTTCGGGCGAGCACTTCTTCGCCGACCACGACAAGCGCCTCGACGGCTTCGACTCGCTGTCCCTGTCGGCCTCGAGCCGGCCGTTCCGCTGGCTCTCGCTCGGCGTCGCCGTACACGACGTGCTCGGCCAGCGCGCCAACTACGTCGACGTGCGCCAGTCGATCGACGGCGAGCTGGCGGTGCGCCCGCTAGGCCACGGCTCCTTCGAGGTGGCCGCCGGTGCCCGCTGGGAGGAGCGCACAGACCTCGTCGATCCCCGCATCCGCGTGCAGCTCGCGCCGCTGGCCGGGGTGGTGCTGCGCGTCGGCGCCGAGGTGGCGCAGCGCTTTCTGCCCACCGCGACTGCATTGGTGCCCGGAAGCCGCAGCACCGACGTCCGCCTTGTCGCCGGCATCGAGCTCGATCTCGAGCGCTGGGGCGTGGGCTTCGCTGGCTTCGCGAGCACGGCGGGCGCGAGCGGCCGGCCGCTCGGCTGGGCCACGGTGCTGCGAGCGTCGGCGGAGCGTTTCCCCGCGCTGTGGGTGCCGCCGCGGCGTGTCGTGCGCGTCGTGCCCGTGCGCCCACGGGACGAGCACGAGACGGTGGCGCTCGTCTTGCGCCTCGAGGCCCTGGGCGAGGACCCGCGGGTGTCTGCGGTGCTGTTCGATCTGTCGCGCTTCGACGCGTCGTTGTCAACGATGGAGGAGCTGCGTGGCGTGATCGGTCGGCTGCGCAAGGCGGGCAAGAAGACGCTCGCCTTTCTCGGCAATGCGCCGACGCGGCTCTATTTCCTGGGGGCGGCGTGCGATAGCGTGGTGCTCGATCCCGCGGCCGATCTCGACCTGTCGGGGGTCGCCGCCGAGCAGCTGTACTGGAAGCTGTTGCTCGAGCGCGCGGGCGTGAAGGCGGAGTTCGTGCAGGTGGGTGAGTTCAAGAGCGCACCAGAGCCGCTCATGCGCGAGCACCCCAGCGAGCCCGCGCGCGAGATGACCGAGGGGCTCGTGCGGGGCCTGGGCGCCGAGCTGGCGCGTGTGCTGGCGGCCGATCGCAAGATCGACGCTGAGCGCGCGGCGACCCTGCTCTCGGCAGGACCCTACGCCGCGTCCGACGCGCTGCGCGTGGGCCTGGTGGACGCGATGCTGCGGCGCGACCAGCTCGACGACGCGCTCGCCGGGCTGCTCGGCGGGCCCATCCTGCTCGAGGAGGAGCCCCTGCCGCCGCGGCGCCCGGGCGCGTTCTCGCGGCCGCGGATTGCGGTGGTGCTGGTCGAGGGCAACATCGTAGACGAGGAGCCGGACGCCGCCCGCGTGACCGGTGGGTTCGTGACGGCCCACGTGCTCGTCGATCTCCTGGAGGACCTCGCGGTCGATCCGAGGGTGCGCGCGGTCGTGCTGCGCGTCGCGAGCCCGGGCGGCGCGGTGCTGGCGAGCGATCGGATCGCGCGTGCGGTCGAGCGCGTGCGCGCCCGAAAGCCGATCGTGGCCTCGTTCTCCGAGGTCGCCGCGTCGGGCGGATACTACGTCGCCGCGCCGGCGAGCGCGATCTTCACGACGCGGACCGCGCTGACCGGCTCGATCGGCATCTTCGGCGGCAAGATCGAGGTGTCACGGTTGCTCGACGCGATCGGCGTCCACGTGGAGACCTTCGGGCAGCGCGGCCGGTCGCTGCTCGGCAGCCCGTTCCGCGGCTACGATGACGAGCAACGCGCGGCGCTCTACCAGTTGCTCTCGTCGCACTACGCGACCTTCATCGACGTCGTGGCCAGGGGCCGCCACCTCGCACCCGCGCGGGTCGAGGCCCTGGCGCGCGGCCGGGTATGGCTCGGGTCCGAGGCGGCCGAGAACGGCCTGGCGGATGGCACCGGGGGTCTGCTCGACGCGATCGGCGACGCCGTGCGGCGCGCGCACCTCGGGCGCGACGACGTGGAGGTGGAGGTGCTCCCCGAACCGCGCAACGTCCGCGAGCTCAAGCAGCTCCTGGTCGAGGAGACGTTCGGGCGCGCACTGGCCGCCTTGCCCGCGTCGTTTCGCGCCGCGCTGAACGCGATGGCGCCGGTGTGGGCCGAGGGGACGCAGGTCCTGGCGCGGATGCCGTTCGAGCTCGTGGTGCGTTGATCAGCGCTGCAGGACGCTCATCTCGAAGTTGCCCGACGCCCCGTTATACCCGTCGACGAAGATGTAGTAGGCCCCGGCTGGCAGGTCCGTGCCGGCCAGGCCCGACGTGGGCGAGGTCGCACTGAGGTCGTCGTTGCAGCCAATCTCCGCCGCGGAGCTCGAGCACTCGGCGAGCCGCACGTAGAGCACGGTGTCGAAGTTGGTGCCCGGACGGTCGGTGCGGATCTCGAGGCTGGTCGGTTGTGTGAGGGCGAGCTCGAGGATCACCTCGGGGCCCGTTCCGCCACACGATCCGCTCTGCTGCGATGGGTAGCCGGCGGTCGAGCCGGTCACGATCACGTTGAGGTGGATGGGGAAGGTCGGCTCGGTGGTCGCACCACAGGTGCCCTGGGTGGGCGTGCCGCCAGCCGCGCCAGCCGCGCCCCCTGCGGTTCCGCCGCCGCCGCCCGTGGTTCCGCCGCCGCCCGTGGTTCCGCCG
>JAHFDS010000052.1 GCA_023248855.1 Myxococcales bacterium | reverse complement strand
CGGCCCCGACGCCGGTGTGGCGGGTGGCGGTGGCACTGCGGGCGGACCGGGCGGAGGCGGAGGCGCGGGCTCGCTGGGTGGCGATGCCTCCGCTCCCGGCGATGGCCCGGCGGCTCCGGTTCGAGAGCCCGTGCCGCCCTGGAACGGCTGCGCGGACCTCACCCCGCCGGCGGGCACGGTCGTGGTGCGCGCCCACCAGAAGGCCGACCAGTTCTTCACGGGCTGGGACCCCGGCCAGAACCTGCGCAAGGTGGATGCGGTCGCAGATTTTCCGACCGCGGGCAGCTTTGGTCGCGTGTTCCTCCAGGTCGAGCTCGAGTGCCCGGCCGACGGCCAGTGTGACTTCTGGGACCGCGCGGCCAGCGTCTCCCTGGTCGAGGGCGCGGGCGGCACCGAGGCGCCCATCGAGCTGGCGCGCTACATGACCCCGTACCGCCTCGGCCTGTGCTTCCTGACCGACGTGACTGACCTGGTCTCGCGGCTGCGCGGGCGCCAGACCGTGCGCTCCTTCATCGACACCTGGGTCGGGCCGGGGCATGCGCAGGGCCACGGCTGGCGGGTCTCGACCACCTTCGTCTTCTACCCCGGGCCGCCCGACGCGCGCTTTGCCAGCACCATCATCCCGCTATGGAACAACGAAGCCGAGGACCGGCTGACCAATGTCGGCGATCCGATGGAGGCGCTCGCCACCGCGCTGCCGCCCCGGACCGTCACGCTACCCGCCGACGGCCGCGCGTTCGCGCTGCGCTATCTGGTGACCGGCCACGGACAGGGCAACCTCGACAATTGCGCCGAGTTCTGCCATCTGTGGCACCACACGCGGTATGCGGGCGGTGACGTCTCCATGGACCCTTGGCGCGACGACTGCGCCCAGAACCCGGTGAGCACACAGGCCGGGACCTGGCGCTATCCGCGGGCGGGCTGGTGCCCAGGCGCCTATGTTGGCCCCCGCGTGGTCGAGCTGACCGGCGTCACCCCGGGCAGTGCGATCACGCTCTCGTATTCGCTCACCGACGCCATGGGCAGCGACTTCGTGAACAGCTGCCGGCCAGGCGCCGGCGGGACCACGAACCAGTGCACGGGCTGCGTCAGGGCGACCGCGGGGAACTGCGATTACGACTCGGGCCCGCACACGCCGCCATTCTTGCGGGTGTCGGTCCAGCTGCTCGTGCTGCGCTGAAGACCTCCGGAGCTCACCGCCGCATCCGTCGCAGGAGCGCGGCGCCTTGCGCCAGGTAGGGGTTCGTGCGCTTCTCCTCGCCCATCGTGGTTTCGGTGACCGGACCGTAGTCGTGACCCGGGAAGAGCCGCACGTGATCGGCGAGCTTGGCGAGCTTGTCCTGCAGGCTCCGGTACATCGCCTCGGGATCGCTGCCCGGGAGATCCACGCGCCCGCAGCCGCCGATGAAGAGCGTGTCGCCCGAGACCAGCCGATCGCCCTCGACGAGGAAGCACTGGCTGCCGGGCGTGTGACCGGGTGTGTGCACGAACTCGATGGTGGCCTTGCCGACCTCGAGGCGGGTGCCGTCCTCCGTACGCACGAGGTCACTCTCGGAGATGCCGGTCACCCGCTTGATGCCGTCGGCCTCGTGCTTGTTGGCGTAGATGCGGCACGGGTTCTTCTCGAGGAGCCGCGCCAGGCCCTCGATGCGCATGCCGAAGAGGTCGCCGCCCACGTGGTCCGGGTGGTAGTGGGTGACGAGCGCGCCGGTGAGGCGCATGCCGTCCTGTGCGATGCGCGCGAGCAGCCCGTCGATGTCCCAGGCGGGATCCACGGCGACGCACTCGCCGGACTCGCGATCGCCGACCAGGTAGACGAAGTTCTGCATCTGCCCCGCGAGCACCTGATGGAAGTAGAGCGCCATGCCAGGAGCCTACTGGATCGTCGGCAGATGCGGCGAATCCTGGCGCCGGGCGGCAATGGACACTCCGGGGGGCCCATGCGACAGTCGTGGGAAACATGACGATCGTGGGGCAGCTCGTCGCGGGGCGCGAACGTCCCAGCACCGTGGGGCCCGATGAGACCGTGCTGGCTGCGCTGGCGATGCTGGCGGCCGGGAACTTCGGTGCCCTGCCCGTCGTGGAGCAGGGGCGTCTGGCCGGGATCTTCTCGGAGCGCGACTATGCCCGCAAGGTCGTTCTGGTGGGGCGGTCCTCGAAGGACACGCGCGTGGGCGAGATCATGACGCCCGATCCCGTGTGCCTGACGCAGGATCAGTCGATCGAGGAAGCGATGCGCCTGATGACCGAGGGTGGCTTTCGCCACCTCCCGGTCCTCGAGGGCAAGACCCTCGTGGGCATGGTGTCGATGAAGGACGTCGTCAGAGAGGTGATGGCCGCCAAGGAGGCAGTCATTGACTACGCGCTCCACGCGGGCAGGCAGAAGGACGAGTACCTGGCCTTCGTCAAGCAGATGACGTTCGAGAAGATGCTCACGCTCAACAAGGCCTATCTGCTGCCGCTCAAGAGCACGCTCGAACAGATCTGCGGGACGTCGGACCAGGACCTCAGGATCTCCGTCAAGCAGATCACCAAGAGCCTCGACGGGATGGTCGACATGTTCGACCACGTCTCGCGGTGGTACTTCGCCGAGAAGGCCATGCAGAGTCGACGTGTCCTCCTGGCGGAGACCGACCGACGTGCGCAGGTGGTCACCCGCATGGCCCTGGGCGGCACCGGGGTCGAGCTCGACATCGTGGACAGCCTCGAAGCAGGACGCGCTCGTCTGGCAAGCGAGCGCTACGACATCCTGTGCGTGGACAAGCACCTGGTCGAGCTGGCGGAGCTGGCGCGGCATCGAAACCCCGAGACTCAGACGGTATTTCTCACGACCGACGACATCTCCGTGTATCTGCCGACCCTGCGCCAGCACCCCCAGGTGTCGAACATCGTGTCACGCGTCTCGGATGACCGGACCCTGCTCGTCAAGAGCATCGTCACGACCGTGTCCAAGCTGATCTCGCGCGACATCTTCTCCCTGGAGAAGTACTTGCTATGGGGGACCGAGGTTAACGAGGCGCCGGTGGTCGCGTCCAGCGAGCGCGGCGCCCTGCTCGATCGCATGCAGACGAGCCTGGCGGGGCTGGGCGTGCGGGCGCCCGTGATTCGCAGGTGCATCCTGGCCGCGGAGGAGATGCTGCTCAATGCGATCTATGACGCCCCGCGCGACGCGGCCGGCGCTCAGCTCTTCGACCGCGACAGAAAGGCCAAGGTTCAGCTGGCGCCGGAGCAGCGCGGCCTGCTCCGGTGGGCGTGCGACGGGATCATGGTCGCGGTCTCGGTCGAGGATCCGTTCGGCGCTATCGAGCGCGACACGATCCTCGACTACCTCGAGGGCTGCTACGAGAGGCGAGAGATACAGATGGGGCCTTCCGGGGGGGCCGGCCGGGGGATCTTCATGATCATGGAGAGTGCCGACCTGACGATCTTCAACGTGAAGCCGGGGAAGCGGACCGAGGTGATCGCAATGTTTGCCGTCGACCTCGAGTTGCGCAAGAAACTCACGACGGCGTCGTTTCATTGCTTCAGCGTCAATCCCGACTGACTCTGGCCGCTCCCCTACGGATGGGCAGCAGACCAGTCGAAGAGCTTGACGAAGAGGTTGCTCATCCCGGCGTAGTCCACGGCGGCTTGCTTGTCCTTGCAATAGACCGGCTCGTACCGGCCCCGGCGGGGGCTCGTGATGTCGGGGACCCACTTGTATGGGCGCTGATGTCCAGGTGTCGGGCACAGCGGTGTGTTCGCGTCGATCGGCAGGTGATCCCAGCGGTACTTCGACAGGCACACCGCACCGGCTTCGGACCAGCCGGCCTCGAACGGCATTTCCCCCGCAGCGCCGCTCGGGTCGTGGGCCTGCACGCCGAGGTCGTCCTCGATGTTGATCGTGGTGGCCTCCTGCGTGTGTGGCTTGCCGTCGCCGCAGTAGTCGGCGCGCGCCATGCGCGTGCACGCCTGATGCACCTTCTTCGAGTCGTCACTGACCCAGGGCCGGTAGCCCCACGCGTAGCACTTGGCGATCGCGCCGGACATGCACGCGAACGTGAACCGATCGGAAACCTCGTCCCGGCGGGCGCCGGTGCCGTCCCACACCTTCTCCATGGGGATGGCGTACGTATAGGTGCCGTGCGTCGGGTCGTACGACTTCGGCAGCGTCGTGACGCAGAGCGGCGTCCAGGTCGTGCCGTCGGTGACCGCGGAGGTCTTGTTGATGACGGTGACGCCGACGCTGACCTCGTAGCGGAACGTCGTGCCGTCAGGGGCGGAGCCCTCCGGCGGGAGGTTGTACGCGCCGCCGGCGGGCGTGACCGACGTGATCTTGAGCGTCACGCTCTCGCCGGGCGCGCCGGTATCGAGGAGCTGCGTCGTGCCCGTGAACGTCGCGTTCCGGAGCGCGGTGCCGCGCCTGACCTGCTTGGCCGGCAGCTGTCCGTAGGGCGCGCCGAGCGAGTAGCCGTAGGCCGTATTCGGCCTCGCGCTGGCGATCATGACGGTGTAGAGGCCGCTCGCCGGACAGGTGAACGACACCTTCGGCAGGAGCGAGCTGCAGGCGTTGTCATTGGTGGCAATGCGGGTGCTCGAAGCAAAGTCGCACGGCGCCGTGCCAGAGCAGATGCGCAGCATCGAATCGCCGTTGCCCCAACCGAAGCCACAGCCGCCCGCCCCGACGACGGTGAAGCCGCCCGGCGCGCAGCTTCCGACCGCCGCCGCGCTCCAGCCGCAGTTGCGCGCCACGCCGGTGGTGGTCGAGCTCCACGGGCACGCCGACAGGCTCGTGGCCGTCCCGGTGGGGTGGATCGTCTGCGCCGCGACGATCTCGCCTTTCTCGATGTGAACGTCCTCGAGCGGCTGGGCGCCGAGCCATCCGCTGCCGTACTGGGCGCCGTCCACGATTCCGGTGCCCGTCGTGCCCGTGCCCTGGTCGCGCGTGCCCTGGTCGCGCGTGCCCTGGTCGCGCGTGCCGGCAAGCGAGGCCTCGCCAACCGGCGGTTCCTCGCCCGGGCCCTGGTCCGGACCAGGCTCTGCGCCGCAGGAGACGAGAACGAGCAGCGACGCGATGAGGCTCTTTTGCATGGACGGCGGGGCACGCAAGAATCGCGCCGAGCCGCGAGGCTCCCGCTGACGTTCAACTGCCTTAAATGGCTGATGATTGTCTCTGGGGTTCGAGCCCGGGTGGCGTGCCGTCAGGCCACTCGACTGGCCAGTAGGCAAGCGCTGCTCAGGTCGCCACCGTGCACTTGCACGGTGACGTGGCCCGTTCGTAATAGGCCCGGACGAAGTCCGATTCGGTCAGGATGCCGACGGGGCGGCCCGCGCCATCCAGCACTGGCAAGCAGCCGATTTTCTGGGCGAACATGAGTCGCGCCGCTGCCTGGGCGCAGCCGTCTGGGCCAACCGACAGCACCGGGTGGGTCATGATCGTCGACGCCACACGTTCGTGCGCCGAGGGCGCCGCATGCCAGTGGGCATGCATCATGTCGCGGTGGCTCAGCACGCCGCGCACCCTCCCGGCGCCGTCTACCACGGGCAGGTGGCGAATGTGGTTCTGCGCCAGCAGTGTGGCCACTTGATGAAGGGGCGTATTCATCGAGACGGTGACGGGACGAATTGTCATCAAGTCCAAGACTCTCCGTCCACCGCAGGGCATGCCTTCATTATTTGCGCGTCCGTCACGATGACAAGCGCCCGTGCCCGAGCCGGCGCGCTACCCCCTGGCGATGATCGACTCGCCGTACTGCGCGATGGCCGCGAGCTTCTTCTCGAGCGGCATGCGATCCACCAGGTACGCCTTGCGGAAGCCGACGATCGCGTCGGTCACGCCGAGATCCTCGAGGCGTCGCACGCCGTCGAGCGAGTAAGCCTCCGCCGAGATCACGTGGATCTCGAAGGGCTCGCCGGCGCGCGGTGAGTCCCGGCGGAGCTCCCGCACCTTCTCGATGAGCTGCTTCATCTCCTCGCCGTCGCCGCCCGCGTGCATCCACCCGTCGCCGAGGTGCGCGGCCCGCGCCAGCGCGGCGTCCGAGTGCCCGCCCACGAGGAGCGGCAGCGGCGCGGACGGGACGGGGCACATCTTGATGGCCTCGACGCTGAAGTGCTTTCCGTCGAAGGCGAAGTATCCCCCGCGCGAGAGGCCGCGGATGATCTGCATCATCTCGTCCATCCGCTTGCCGCGCCCCTCCCAGGGGACTCCGGTGATGCGGAAATCCTCCGGCCACGGGCTCAGGCCCACCCCCAGCGAGAAGCGGTTGTCCGTGAGCACGGCCACCGACATGGCTTGCTTGGCCACGAGCACGGGGTGCCGGATCGCGAGCTTCACGACGAACGTGTGAAAGCGCAGCTTCTCCGTCACCGCGCCGAGCGCCGGGATCAGCGAGAACGGATCGATGAACGGCTTGTCCTCCAGGAACCCTCGGTGCCCGTCCGGGGTGTACGGGTACTTGCTGTCGGACACCTCGGGATACGCGATGCTGTCCGGCAGCGTATACGCGTGGAATCCCGCGGCCTCGGCGGCCTTCGCGAGCGCAGGGTACTGCTTCGGATCGCACATGGTCTCGGCCAGCGAGAAGCGCATGTGGCAACTAGAACATGTTTCACTTTCTCGGTCCAGCGCCCGCGACGGACTCTTGCGGCGAAACGGAACTGGTCATCAAATCACCGGCATGGCGATGACACGACTGACCTGCACCGAAGGCGGCTCGAGCAAGTTCTGGGAAGGCCAGGCGGAGGGCGCGAGCCTCACCGTGCGATTTGGCAAGATCGGAACCGACGGCCAGACGAAGACCAAGACCTTCGCCAGCGCGGCGGCCGCCGACAAGGAGCTCCAGAAGCTCATCAAGGAGAAGCTCGGCAAGGGTTACGTCGAGGGGGATGGTGCCGAAGACGGCGAGGACGGCGACGGAGAAGCGGGAGAGGGCGAGGGCGGCGCCTTCCGCACCTACGGGCTCTTCCCGGACGACTGGTACGAAGGGGCGAACCTGGGCCACGCCTACGAGCTCCGCTTCGCGAAACCCCCGACGCCCGAGGCGAAGCTGAAGATCGCCGCGCTCTTCGAGCAGAAGCTCGCCGAGGGGGCCGCCGAGCCCTCGCCGGAGCCCTGGCTCTGGTCGGGGCCGTGGGCCTTGTTCTACGTAGGGGAACGGGCCATGGGCGAGTCAGGGAGCTCGAGGGATTGCTTCGGCGCCGTGTTCGACGTCATCTCCAAGATCGACGACGTCTGGCCGGTGGACGAGGCGATCTTCATCGGGGCGCGCGAGGCCGACGACGACGAGGAGGGTCCCCCGAGCGATGGGCCGGAGTACCCTGGCATCGACTGCCTCTCCGACGAGCTCTTCGGGCGGTCGCGCGACTCCGACCTTCCTGCCGGCAAGGCGGACCAGTCCTTCGAGGCGGCCCGCAAGCAGGCCCGGAAACCCGCCGCCAAGCCGAAGGTGAAGGCAAGGGCGGCGAAGGGGCCCAAGATCGAGGCGGGCGAGCTCGAGGAGGCGTGGATGGGGCGAGGCGGCAAGGAGGACGCGCCGGCCTTCGTCCAGCAGGCCATCCCCGCCGATGAGCCCTACCCGGCCATCGAGGAGCGCGCCGGGGTGTACCTCGTCAGGTATCGGGTGAAGAGCGCTACCCGGGTGGCGTGGCTGCGACAGGGCAAGGAGCCCGTGCTCGTGGACTGTTCCGGCCTCGGGTCGGTCCCCATGTCGGTGCTGCGGGCCGACGGCGGGGCCGCGCTGCTGTGGGGCTTTCTCAAGGGAGAGGTCCGCGAGTCGACGCCCGAGGGGAGTCTACGCACCCTCGCCAGCGGGCTCGGGCGGGTGCGCGGGGCGGCCTACGCGGGCGCTGGGTTTGCGGTGGCCGCGGGCGACGAGGTGCTGCTCTATTCGAACGTCGGAGACGGCGAGCCCGTGGCTCGGGCCGCGGTCGAGGAAGCCGGCAGCGTGACCGCGGCGCTCGGTGGTGCCGCTCTGGTGGTGGGCAGCGAGAAGGCGGTCCACGTGCTCGATGCCCGAGGTGGCAAGCTCGCGGCAGTGGGGACGATCAAGTACCGCGATCTCGCCGGGTTCTTCGAGCACGAGGGCAAGGTGTACTTTCGCGGCTCGGACGACTACGGCTACCGCGAGGTCAAGAACGTGGCCGAGGTCCTGGGGCTCGGCTGAGGCCGAGGGCGGCCTTCCGTCACTGGATGGGCCCGGCACAGAGCGCCGGACCGAGGATCCGGATGACGCCCGCGGTGCCGTCGATCTCGACGCGTGCCCCCGTGGGAATGCGCCGCGTGGCGTCCTTGACGCCGACCACGGTGGGGATGCCGAGCTCGCGACCGATGATCGCGGTGTGCGAGAGCAGGCTGCCCTTTTCGACCACGAGGCCGGCCGCCGCCACCATGAGGAACACCCAGCCGGGATCGGTGGTGCGCGCCACGAGCACCTGGCCGCGCACGTCGAGATCGGCGTGCGGATCGAGGACGACCTTGACGACGCCCTGCACGCGGCCGGGGCTGCAGCCGATGCCCCGGAGCTCGCCCGAGGCGAGCGCGGAGGCGGCCGGTGCCGGGTCGAACGGACGAGCGTAAACGATGCCGCGTGTGGTGATCCGGGAGGCGGGCGTGCGGGTCGCATAGGCCTCGTAGTCGCGCCTGCGGAGCGCGACCAGCGCGTCGAGATCGCGCGTCACGGCCGCACCTCGCACGACGTCCGCGATCTCGGTGCGGGTGAGCCACACGATGTCGGCGGCGCCGGTCATCAGGCCCGCGCGCACGAAGTGCCTGCCGATCGCGCGGAAGAGACGGCGGAACAGGCCCTGCGCGCGGGCCCGCGCCAGCCGCAGGTTCTCGCGGTAGCGCACCGAGCGACGCGTCGCTGAGAGGAGCAGGCGCAGCGGGAGCAGGCGATCGGGTCGCCGGCGCAGACGCGCTCCGAGGGTGGCCTCGGCCTCTTGGCGCAGGTGCCCCTCGCGCTCCGCCAGCGACGCCGGGCTGACGTCTCCACGCAGGAAGTTGCGCAGGGTCTGCACCAGGAAGCGAGGGTCGTCCTCGAGCGAGGGCGTCTCGAGCTTGAGCTCCTCCAGTACACGCTCGGCGTACGCCGCGACGTGCGCGCGAGCCACAGCGCCCACGGTGGGGTGCACCTCGAGGAGGGCGAATGCGGCGCGATCGTCGGTCTGGGCCTCGAAGCGCGAGCAGAGGCCAGCGTCCGCGCGGATGGCCGCGGCGAGGGCGAGTGCCGACTCCACCGGCGCCACGCTGTCCATACCCGCCTCGCCGGCGAAGAGCGCGTGTTGCAGCAGGGCAGCGTCCCCCGGCAGCCACTTCTCGAGCAGGCGTGTCGTCAAGGCGTAGAGCTGCTGCGCGTAGAAGTCATTGACGATGGCGACGCCGTAGCGCTCTCCGAGGACCGCGTACGCTGCCTCGACGCGCTCGAGCAGGTCGTGCGGATCGATGGCATCGAGGTCCAGCGCACGCTGCTCGTCGATTGTGCGACCGAAGGCGTCGAGGCATCGCTCGACGAGGCCGTCGAGCTCGGCGAAACGCCGCACGAGCCCGGTGGCGAACAGCAATTGCGCGGGGGCCGCGCCGAAGCGGTCGGCAAGCGTCGGGTCGGGCCGAGCCGGCACGAAGCGCTTCTTCAGGCCGAGTGCCTTCTCCCAGGCGGGCAGGGCCCGCTCGAGACCGGGGACCAGCTCGAACAGGCGGTACCAGTTCCCGATGTTGTAGTAGATACGCCCGTCCACGAGCGCGACCAGATCCGACAGCGTGCCGGAGGCGCCTGCGAGCGCCGGCTCGGGGACGCCCAGGAGCGAAAGGCCGGCGCGGAACACATGGGCGTAGAGCGCGCGTGCGTGCGTGAACGTCAGTGGCGACGACAGGCCCGGGAAGCTCTCGACGATGTTCGCGTTGTCGAGCACCGTCTCGTGCGCGGGGTCGAGTGTCGTGATCGGCCGCGCCTGCAACAGGACCAGCGTGCCCGCCGCGTCGACCGCCCACTCGACGTCCTGCGGACAGCCGAAAAAGGCCTCGGCGCGCAGCGCCAGGCGCGCGAGCGACGTGGCGGTGGCGTCGTCGATCGCGGGCTCCTCGCCCTCGTCCGGGGGCACGTCCTCGGCGCAGGAGCCTGCGCCCCGGGATCGATCGTACACGATGCGCTGTCGCTTGGGCTCGATCGTGCGGTTCACCACGGCGCAGGTCTCGCGATCGACGAACAGGGTGTCGCTCTCCACGAGGTCGCCCACCACGCCCTCGCCGAGGCCCAGCCCGGCGGCGATCACGATCTGCGAGGCGTCGTGGGTGGTGGGATTCACGGTGAAAGCGACGCCCGCGGCTCGGCTTGGCACCATGCGTTGCACGATCACGGCAGCGCGTGGCACGCCCGCGTGACCGCGCTGGCGCCGGTAGACGATCGCCCGCTCGGAGAACGCCGAAGCGATACAGCGCAGGACCGCGTCCGCGACACCGGCGAGGGGAACGTGCAAAAAGGTGTCCATCTGGCCCGCGAAGGAGTCCTTCGCGGAGTCCTCGCCGACCATCGACGAGCGCACGGCGAGGTGGGTTTCGCCCGGGAACGCGTGCGGGACCGCGCTCTCGAGTGCGGCCTGCAGGGGCGCGGGCAGGCCGAGCTCGCGGAGGCGCGCGGCGATGCAAGCGCTTCGCACTGCGGGGGGGGCGTCGGGGTCATCGCCGGCTGCGGCTGCGGCGACGAGTGCGGTCGTCGCGGAGGCCGGCACGCAGATCCAGTGCGGCACCGAAAGCCCCGCGCGACGGAGCGCGACGAGATGCGCAGCCTTGCCGCCGAGCTCGGACGGCCCGGGCACCTCCGAGCCGGTGGCGTCGACGACGAGCAGTTGGGCCACCATCGCAGTGGATCCGAAAGCCTCGAATCCGTACCGTATCACGAATGTCGGCGCCGACGGCCCGCGCTACCCCCTTCGGACGCTTGGCGGTCTACCTTTGGGAGATGTTCCCGCCGCTCGCGCAGGTGCCGATGTGCGTGGCGCTCTTCGGCACGATCTACGTGGGGCTCCAGTGCCTCGGCGGGCGCTCGCCGGTGCGCATTGGCTGGATCGGGGTCGCTGGCGCGGTCGGCTTCGTCTCCTTCGCGCTGCTCCTGCGGGTGTACGACGAGCTCAAGGACGTGGAAACCGATCTGCGCCTCGGCCAGGCTGGCGATCCGCGCTACCGCGACCGCGCGATCGTCACGGGGCGCGTACAGGTGGGGGACCTCGTCGCGTTGCGCTGGGGCATCTCCGTCCTGTTGATTGTGCTCCACGTTCCGCTCGGGTGGCCGTGGCCCGGCGCAGCGTTCGTCGTCGCCTTCGCGCTGACCTGGCTCTCGTTCAAATGGTTCTTCTGGCCCGCGGTGTCGCGGAACCTCCTGCTGGCCTTCGTCACTCACAATCCGCTCGCGGTGGTCGTAGGGGCCTGGGTCATGGCGGTCCACGTGCGCGCCTTCGGGGTCGCCCCCGATGCGTGGGCGATCGCGCTCATGCTGCTCGAGTGGATGCCCGTGGCTGCGTGGGAGACGGCGCGCAAGGTGCGCGCGCCTGCCGACGAGACCGACTACCAAACATACTCGAAGCTGCTCGGGCATCGCGTCGCGGCGCTCCTGCCGGTCGCGTTCTCCGCGGTCGGGGCGGCCGCGGCGATCGCGCTTTGGTTGCGCCTCGAGCTGTCTTGGATCTATCCGGCCGGCGTCGTCGCGGTCACGCTCGGGCTGGCGGGTGCGAGCGTGCGCTTCGTGCTGCGGCCGGGATCGGCCACCGCGAACCTGCGGCCCTTCGCCGAGGCGTTCGGCGTCGTCGCGACGGCGGGCTTCGTGGCCGCATGCTGCGCGTCCGCGGGTGTCCGCTTCTGACCAGAGATTCAGAGGGGGCGACCGTAGAGCGAATACTCCCGGGTGTCGCGGAACAGCTGCGGCATCGACGGCTGCACGAGCAGCGCCCATACGTGCTCCTCGATGCCGTCCGCGAGGCCTGCCTGGATGCCCTGGGCGACCATCTGGAACGTCCCACGCGTGCCGCGAACCTCGGGCACGAGCGCCACGGTGTGCAGGACGAGGCGCGCGTCGAGTCGCGGGGCCCAGCGGCCCCAGCCGGAGGCGTCACCGCCGAGGGCGCGCACCTCGGGGGCGAGGTCGGGGTAGCACATGGCGTAGCCGAGGTCGGCACCCGACGGGTCGCGGAGGAACCAGAGCTCGCCGCGCCGCATGAACGGCAGGATCGGGCCCATCACGCCGGCGAGCTCCTCCGGCTCGATCCTCGCGTAGCCGAAGTGATCGCCCCAGACCCGATCGAGGAGCGGGTACAGGCGTGTGAGCACCGCGGGCACGTCGGTGGGATCGGGCAGCTCGACCGTGAAACGGCCGCGCGCGAGGCGCGAGAAGCGCGTCCGCAAGCGCGCGTGATCGATCCGGGTGGTGTCCAGCGAGCACCAGCTCGCGATCGGTGAGAAGCCCGCCTCGGCGAAGCGACGCGGATAGTGCTCAGGGTTCCTCGGCTCGAGCAGGAAGGGGGAACGCTCGAAGCCCCGTACGAGGAGGCGGTGGCTCCGGTGCACGCCACCGTTCATGGGGCCGATGACGCGCCGCGCGCCGGCGGCGCGCAGCCAGTCGAACGCGGCAGCGAAGAGGTCCCGGGCCACGTCGGGCTCGTCCACGCACTCGAAGTAGCCCACCTGGCCGATCGGTGCACCGTCGGCCTCGACGAGCCGGTCGTTCATCAGCGCCGCGATGCGACCCCGCAGATGACCCGCCAGGGAGGTCACGAACGCCTGCGCGCGGCCGTAGCGGAAGAAGGGGCTCGAGCCGTCGAGCTCTGTGCGGATGGACTGGCGGAGCGGCGGCACCCACGCCGGATCGTCGGCGTGGAGCGAGAACGGCAGCTCGATGAAGGCGTCCAGCGCTGAGGGTCCCACGGGCTCGACGGGCACGTGAGCATGGTAGCGTGGCCCGGGTGAGCGCGCGCACGATACCGCTCCGCGACCGCGCGTCGGGGCAGCTCGTCGAGGAGCGCGTGTTTGGCGGTGATACGCTGGAACGGCTCTACGGGACCGCCCATGGACGCCTCGTGCGGCGCCTGCTCCGAAAGCGGGCGCCGAGCCACATCTACGGATGGTTCAAGCGCCGTCCCGCGAGTCGCCGCGAGATCCCGGAGTTCGTCGCCTCGCTGGGCATCGACGCCAGCGAGGCCGAGCGACCGCTCGCTGCCTACGCGAGCCTAGCAGACTTCTTCGAGCGGCGCCTGAGGGCCGGCGCGAGGCCGCTCGAGACCGACCCGGTGCGGCTGTCGTCGCCCTGTGATGCGCGCGTCACGGCGCTCGCGGACTGCGCGGGCGAGCTCGAGGTCAAGTCGAGCCGGGTGACGCTTGGCGAGCTGCTCGACCACGCGCTCCTGGCCCGTCGGTTCGAGCGGGGCGCGGCGCTGGTGTTCCGGCTCGCGCCCGCGGACTACCACCGCTTCCACTTCCCGGCCGACGGCCTTGCAGGCCCGGCCCGCCGCGTCGCCGGGCCTCTCGAGTCGGTGCATCCGATCGCGCTCGCCGCGGCCGCCGCGAGCTTCAGGAACCAGCGCGAGATCACGCTCCTCGAGACGGACCGCTTCGGCACGCTCGCCATGATCGAGGTGGGGGCGATGCTGGTCGGTACCATCGTCCAGACGTTCGCGCCCGGGCCGGTGCGCCGGGGTGAGGAGAAGGGGCGCTTCCGGTTCGGTGGCTCGACGGTCGTCCTGCTCGCGGAGCCTGGGCGGCTGGAGGTCGACCCCGATCTGCTCGCCGACTCCCACCGCGGCGTGGAGGTGCTGGTACGCATGGGCACCGGTGTCGCTCGCACGACACGGTAGCGTCATCGCATGAGCAGAAGTAGTGTCGGCGGTAATGGTTCACCGCTTGTTCGCTCGCCTGCTTCGCCGCCGCGCCACCCTCCTCGCCGCGGTGCTGGCGCTCACGGGCGTGACCGGCACGTTCGGTGCTCGGGTGCGCCCAGACTACTCGGTCGAGCACCTGTTTCCGGTGCACGATCCTGCCCGCACGGTCTACGATCGCTTCAAGGAGCGGTTCCCCTACGAGGACACGCGCGCCGTCGTCGTGATCTCCGCGCCGGATCTGTTCACGCCGGCGGGCTTGGCCCGCATCGCCGCGCTGGAGGCGGATCTGCGCAAGCTCCCCGACGTGGTCGACGTCGAGGGCCTGCTCTCCTCGAACGACATCACGCTCAAGGACGACGGCATCCAGGTCGAGCCGCTGTTTCCGCGCGTGGACCTGCCACAGGACGAGATCCGCCGCCGCTTCTCTTCGGCGGCCGCGGACGTCGCGTTCGCGTGGAACGTGGTCAAGCCCGACGGCAGCGCCGCCACCATCCGGGTCCTGGTCGATCCCAAGGTGGCGAAGACCGATCAGGGACGCGCGAGGTTCCTGCTGGGTGCCGAGGGGCTCCTCGCGCGCCACGCCCGCCCGGGCCAGCGGATCGAGCTCTCGGGGATCCCGGCCATCCGCGCGCAGTTCGCGCGCATGATCGCGCTCGACTCGAGCACCCTCATCCCGGCGGCGCTGGTGGTCGTGCTGGTGCTGCTCGCGCTTGCGTTTCGCAGCGTCGGCGCCGTGCTCGCGGGCTTCGGGACCATCGTCGCATCGCTGCTGTGGTCGTACGGGTGGCAGGGCATCCTGGGCTACCCACTCACCATGCTCGGCTCGCTTCTGCCGATCTTCGTAATGATCATCTCCATCTCGGACACGGTCCACATAGTCAACGATTTCCTCGCGCGCCTGCGCGCCGGCGAGGACCCGCACCAGGCGCTCGTCGAGGCGATGTCCGAGACCGCGATCCCGTGCCTGCTCACCGAGATCGTGCTGGCGTGCGGCTTCGCCTCGCTGCTGACCGTGAACATCGTGGCGGTGTTCCAGTTCGGCGTGTGTGCCGCAGGCGCGATGCTGCTCACCTGGCTCGCCAACATGCTGGTCTTGCCGCTCGGGCTGTCGCTGGTGCGTAGACCCGCGCAACGATCCGCCGGCGAGGTCGAGCGGGTGCCACTCGCCCTGCGCAAGTTCCAGCAGTTGCTCGGGTGGATCGAGCGGCAGGTGACCCGGCGCCCGCGCCGCGTGGTCGTGATCGCGGTGGCGCTCTTCGCCCTGTCCGCGCTCGCGGGCACGCGCGTCACGCGCCTGGCCTTCGCGTTCGACGACCTGCGGCCGGGCTCGCCGCTCTACGAGAGCCTCCGCTTTGCCGAGGCCGCGCATGGAGGGCTCGTGCCCGTGGTCATCCTGGTGGACGTCGAGGGGATCGGCGAGAACCCGGCGTTCGAGCCAGAGGCGGTTCGAGTGGCTGATCGCGCTGCGCAGATGCTCCGATCCTTCCCAGAGATCGCGCAGGCCAACTCGCTCGCCGATCCCGTACGCAAGACGCACCGGCTTATGAGCGGCCAGGCGCCTGGGCCCGGCGAGGACGGCCTACCGCGCTCGCGCGCGCTGGTGGCGCAGGAGGTCTCGACCTTCGACGACGGTCGCATGTTGCGCGACCTGCTGTCCTTCGATCGACGCGCGCTGGTGGCCGTGGGCCATTCGCGCGACGTCGGCTCCACGCGCACGGCCGAGATGTTTCGCGACATCGAGGCCTGGGTCGCCGCGGAGCAGGCGCGCCTCGACGCGCGCAAGGACGGCCCGCGCATCCGCTTGGCTGCCACCGGGCAGCTCAAGCTGTTCAAAGACGTCAACGACATGCTGCTTGAGGGTCTCCTGACGAGCTTTGGCGGTGCCCTGCTCGTGACGCTCGCAGTGTTCTGCGTCGTGCTGCGCTCGGTGCGCCTCGGGCTCATCGGCCTCTTGCCCAATGTGGCGCCGATGATCGTCGTGGTGGCGCTCATGAGCGCGCTCGGCATCCACATCAAGCCGGCGACCGTGGTGTTGTTTTCGATCACGCTGGTCATCGCCGACGACGACACGATCCAGTACCTCGCGCGCTACAAGCAGCACCTGCGGCGCGCCGTCGAGAGCGCGCGCGGCGAGCCCGGCCTCGACGTCCACCAGATCGCCGCGATGTCATGCCTGCGCGAGGTGGGCCTGCCGATGTTCGTGACGTCGACCACCGTCTCGGCGGGCTTCTTCCTGCTGCTCGGCTCGCGGTTCCTCGGCCTCGCGCACCTCGGCTTCCTGATCGGCGCGACGCTTTTTGCCGCCGTGTTTGCGGACCTCTTCCTGACGCCGATCCTGCTCACGTGCTTCCGCCCGTCGCTTGGGATCGAGGTGCCGAAGGAAGACCGGGGTCCGTGATCGAGCGGGCATGCCGGGCGCGCGTCTAGTCCGGCGCGCGGCGCGAAAATAGGCGGCGCGCACCCCCGATCATGAAGCCGGCGCGTGAGCGCGCGTAGATGACGGCGACCTGCAGGCGCGTGCTCGGCGGCCCGCGCAGCAGGTCCTTGAGGTAGAGCTCGCGGCATAGCGACCGTTGCTTCTTGCCGCTCGAGGTCTTCGGCACCGTTCGCGGAGGCACGATGACGACCTCGTCGATGCGCATCCCACACATGTCGAGCACGGTGTCCGCGACGGACTTGACGAGATCCTGCTGTCGAGGCTCCTCCGCGATGCGCGACTCGATGACCAGGATCGACAGCTCGCGCCCGCTGTCCTCGTCGTGGAGGCCAAAGGCGACGGCGCCGCCGGGTCTGACGCCTTGCACACGCTCGGCCGCACGTTCGAGGTCCTCGGCGTAGTAGTTGCGTCCGCGCTGGATGATCATGTCCTTCGCGCGGCCGGTGATGAACAGCTCGTCGTCGAGGAAGAACCCGAGGTCGCCGGTCCACAGCCAGCCGTCTACCAGCACCGCGGCCGAGGCCTTCGGATCCTCGAAGTAGCCCTTCATGAGGGAAGGTCCGCGCACGACGACGTGGCCCACTCTGCCTGCCTCGATCTCGAGGCCGTGCTCGTCGACCACCGCGACGTCGTGGCCCGGCAACGCCTTGCCGACCGAGACCACCGCCAGCGAGGTCTTGCCCGTGGACACCTTGACGCGGCCGTTGGCCAGCGCCTGACGATCGAAGAGCTCCACGTGCGGCTCCCGGCCGAGCTCGGGGAATGTCACGGCCAGGCTAGCCTCCGCGAGCCCGTAGACGGGGAGCATGGCCTGGGACTGGAATCCGAATGGCGCGTAGGTCTCGCAGAACAGGCGCACCGTGCGGTAGTTGACGGGCTCTGCGCCGTTGAGGGCGAGCCGCCAACTCGACAGGTCGAGCCCCTCGCGCTCGGCCGCCTTGATCCGGTTGACGCAGAGCGCGTAGGCGAAGCTCGGCGCGGGCGAGAGGGTGACCTTCTTCTCGTGGATTGCGCGCAGCCAGCGGATCGGTCGCGCCAGGAACGTCATCGGATCCATGAGCACCAGCGGGAGTCGCCAGTAGATGCAAAAGAACAGGACGCCGATGAGGCCCATGTCGTGATAGAGCGGCAGCCACGAAGCGCCGACATCGCCGCGCGAGATCCGCATGGCGAGGCCAATCGCGTGGATGTTCGAGACCAGCGCTCGGTGGGAGAGCTCGACGCCCTTGGGGTTGCCCGTCGAGCCCGACGTGTACTGGATGAACGCCGAGTCGGCGCTGCGTACCTGGATGAGCTTGGGGTCGAGGTGGGGCAGATCCGCGAGATCCTCACACACCGCAAGCTCGCGCAGCGTGGGCACGCGGGCGACGAGCTCGCCGAGGAACGGCCGGATCGTGCGGTTCGTGAGGCAGGCGCGCACGCGGCTGTGATTGCCGATGTGGCACAGGCGATCGATCGCCATCTCGAGGCGCAGCCCGCTGGGCGGATAGGCCGGTACCGCGATCGCTCCGACCATGAGCGTGCCGAAGAAGGCGGTGACGAAGTCGAAGCTGGTCGGCAGCACGATGAGCACGCGGTCGCCGCGCTTGACCCCCATTTGCCGCAGGCCCTCGGCGATGCTGCGGGCGTCGTGGAAGAGCGCGCGGTAGGGCTGGTGCTGCTCGGGCTCGCGGTCCGTGGCCGGCCACAGGGTGATGCCGACGTCCTCGGAGCGCTTGCCGGCCTCGGCGAAGGCGTGGAGCAGGGTACGGTGCAGCACCTTGAGCGGCGCGTTGCGCTCGGGCACGCCGCTTCGCCAGGCGGAGGTGCGGAAACCGCTGGTCTCCTGCTCGGGGAAGGATGATCGGAAGTGTGGTGCGAACGGCTTCACGGCTTGGACGTAACAGTATCGTGTTTCGGGCGCGAGTCGCAGGTGGCGCGCGTGCGGTACGCTCGCGTCGTGACGCGGCTGCGCGAGGCGCACGACGACCGCGGCGGCGTGGTCGCTCCGGTCCCCGGCACGCGCCGGGAGACCCTCGGCGCGCGTCTGCGCCGCTATCATCTCGAGACGAGCGGAGCGCTCTCCGGGTTGCTCATGGGGGTGCCGCTCACGCTCGCCTACGTGCTCGGCGTCCTCGCGGGGGCGGCGGAGCCGTCCGAGCGCGACTTCCTCCTGCGCGCGCAGGTGGATGCGATCGGCGAGACCGCGTTCGCGGCGGTGCAGGTGTGCCTCGTGCTGGCGTTCTTCCTGGTCGTGCTGGTGCTGCGGCGGCGCGGTCGCTTCCATCCGGCCTACTTCGCGCCGCTCGTCGTGGAGTCGATGTTCTACGCGGCGCTCGTGTCCCTGGCCATGTGGTCGGTCGTCCGCGCCACGGGCCTGCATCCCGTCCTCGGCAAACCCCGCGGCGCGGTGCCGCTCGTGGGGGCGCTCGGCGAGGCCGTCAACGAGGAGACGGTGTGTCGCTGGCTCGCGCTCGAGCTGCTCGGCTGGCTGTTCGGTCGCGTGCTCGAGCTGCCACGGTGGCTGGCCGCGGCGATCTCGGTCGTCGTCGCCGCCTCCGCCTACGCGATCGTGGGGAGCCTGTTGCAGGCGCACGGCGGGGACGTGCCCCCGACGGCCTTCGCCACGCTCCTCGTGAGCGGCCTCCTGCTGGGCGCGCTCTACTGGCTGCGCGGCTATCCCGCATGCGCATACACGCATATGTTCTACGCGACCTTCTGGCAGGGCGTGCTGCCGCACCTGTCGTGAGCGTTGACCTCCCTCGGGGCCTCGACTACGCATGCCCCATGACTACGCCGCTCGTGGTGACCTTCGAGGACGTCGCAGCCGACTCCGGCCCGCTCGTGGGCGGCAAGGCGGCGTCGCTCGGCGAGCTCCTGCGCGCGGGCGCCCGCGTCCCCGAAGGGCTGGCGGTGACCACCGCAGCGAGCGCGCGCTTCCTTGCGCTGCCGGCGCTCTCGGAGGCGGCGAAGGAGGCGCTCGAGCGCGCGCGCGCGGGCGAGCTCGACGAGGGCAGGCTCGCGGCGCTGCGCCAGCGCCTCGCGGCGACGCCCCTGCCGGACGACGTGCGTCAGGCCTTGCTCGAGGCGCGCCGCAAGCTATGGGCGGACGGGGTGGCGCTCGCGGTGCGTTCCTCGGGCACCAAGGAGGACCTCGCGGGCGCGAGCTTCGCAGGACAATACGAGACGGTGCTCGGCGTGGTCGGCGACGACGCGCTCGAGGCGGCGCTCAAGCGCTGCTGGGCGTCGCTGTGGACGCCGCGTGTCCTCGGCTACGCGGCCGAGCGTGGAGGTGGGCTCGACGGCCTCGCCATGGGCGTCGCGGTGCAGCGCCTCGTCGCCGCGGAGGTCGCGGGCGTGATGTTCACGGTGCACCCGCTGACGGGCCGCGAGGGCGAGACGCTCGTCGAGGCCGCGTTCGGCCTGGGCGAGGCGCTGGTCTCCGGGCGCACCAACGCCGACCAGTTCGTTGTCCGGCCCACCGATGGCCACGTGCTGGAGCGCAAGCTGGCCGACAAGTCGGTCCGCATCGAGGCGCTGCCGGGCGGCGGCACGCGCGAGGTGCCGCTCGAGGGCGAGGCGCGCAGCGCGCCGACGCTCGACGACGCGCAGCTGGCCGAGCTCGCGCGCGCAGGCGCGGACATCCAGGTGCACTACGGTCGGCCGATGGACGTGGAGTTCGCGCTGCAGGGCGGCCAGCTGTGGATCCTGCAAGCCCGGCCGATCACGAAGCTCTCGTTCGCGGCGGACGCGGGCGAGTGGACGACGGCTGACTTCAAGGACGGCGGTGTCTCGAGCGACGTGTGCGCGCCGTTCATGTGGTCGCTCTACCGCATGTGCGTCGAGCACTCCATGCCGCGCTACCTCAAGGGCATCAAGCTGCTAGACGCCCGGGACGACCGGCGGTGGATGGGCTACTTCTTCGCGCGACCGTACTGGAACCTGGGCGGCATCAAGGAGGTGCTCGCGTCGGTGCCTGGCTTCGTGGAGCGCAACTTCGACGCGGATCTCGGCATCGCACCGTCGTACGAGGGCCTCGGTCGCCAGACGCCCGTCACCTTCCGGGGTGTGCTGGGCGCGCTGCCGGTGCTGTTCGCGCTCAAGCGCAGCTACAAGCAGGTCCTCGAGGTCGACCGGCGCTTCTGCGCCGAGCTCGATCGCAAGAAGGCGCCGTTCGAGAAGAACGACGCCGAGCTCGCCGCGTTGCCATTCGCGGACTTTCTCGCGAGCTACCAGTCGCTGCTCCGCGGGCTCTACTTCGAGACCGAGACGCAGTACTTCACGACCATCTACAACACGTCGAACTCGAAGCTCGACTTCAAGGTGCACTTCGAGCGCGCGAAGAAGGCGGCGGGCGAGCTCGATTACCTGGCGCTCGTGGGCGGCTTGCAGGATCTCTCGCACATGCGGCCGCTGGCGGACCTGCAGGCGCTGTGCGGGCGCGTCGTGGCACGCGGCGGCGGACCCACCGACGAGGAGGTGGGCGGCTTCGCGGAACGCTGGCGGCACCACGGGCGCAAGGAGCTCGACATCCGCGTGCCGAGGTGGCACGAGGACCTCGGGTTCGTGCGCCAGACCATCGGGGAGGGCGTGGCCAGCTTCGACGCTGCGCACGACCCGACGGCTGCGGCGAAGGCCCAGCACGAGGCGTACCTGCGCGAGCGCAAGAAGGCCGAGCGTGCGCTGCGGTTCCGCCCCTACGCGCGAAGCGGCTTTTCCAGGATGCTGGATCTGGTGCGCCGCTACGCGTGGTGGCGCGAGGAGATGCGCGACAAGTCGAGCTACGCGTACTACCTCGTTCGCCGGTGGTCGCTCGAGGCGGCGCGGCGCCTGTGCATGGAAGGCAAGCTCGAGGCCGCCGACGACCTCTGGTACCTGGAGATGGACGACGTGCTCCGTCTCCTCGAGGGCAAGCTGGCGGTCGGCGACGCGTGGCGGAAGATCGCGAGCGGGCGGCGCACCGTGCAGGCGTTCCGCAACTTCAAGAACCCGAACGAGATCGGCTCGCAGTACCGGCACGGCGCGCGAGCGGCGGTGGCGGGCGGCAACGTGCTCGTGGGGACGGGCTGCTCACCCGGGCGGGTCGAGGGCCGGGCGCGCGTGGTCTCGAGGCTCGAGGACGTGCACCGCGTGGAGAAGGGCGACATCCTCGTCACGCCGTTCACGGACCCGGGGTGGACGCCCGTCTTCGCGCGCATCGGCGGGGTCGTGACCGAGACGGGTGGCGTGCTCGCGCACGCGGCGGTGATCTCCCGCGAGTACGGCCTTCCCGCGGTGCTCGCGGTGCCAGGCGCGACCGAGCGCATCCCCGACGGCGCGCGCGTGGTGGTCGACGGCGGCGCGGGAACGGTGGAGCTGGTGAAGCCCTAGGTCACAGGTTCTTGCGGACCTTGGCGACGTAGAGCGCGGCGTTGAGGAGGAGGTGAAGGCCGGTCAGGCAGCCGACACCCACCCCCACGAGGCGCCAGGACATCGGATAGACGAGCGCCCCGAGCACGAACGCGGCGATCACGCTGTCGGCCTGGTCGAGCAGGAAGAAGAAGCCGCCGACGAGGCCCGCGCCCGTGCGGCCCGCGGTGATCTCGAGGCGCCGCTTGAGAAACGAGTTCGGCAGCTCGCCGAGCACGTAGCCGAGGCCGAACACGGCGTTGACGACCGCGTAGCCGAGGACGACGCTCCCACCCCCGGCGGCCGCGAAGCCGGTTGCGGCGACGCGTGTCCGTGCGGCCCAGTCGCCGCCGAGCGCGCCCTGCAGCGCGCCGAGCAGCGCCGATCCCGCGATCATCACGACCACTCCGCGCCAGGTCTTGTTGGGGCCGAAGACAGGGAGGCCCCCGAGCGTGACGCCGCCGTCGATCGGCCGCGCCAGCACCGACAGCAGGCGCGCCCTGACGACGACCATGTGCAGGATCCCGCACACGGCCACCGGGATCGCGAGCCAGAACGCGCGTCCGACCTCGCTCATCGCGCGCCCTGGAGCTTCTCGGCGAGGTCCGATCTGGCCATGATATCTCGTATCATGCCGCCGATCTCGACGGCCCCTTGATCCCCTCTCGCAGCAGACGTGAATCGCGGCCGACTCGGTTGGGCCCGATCGGCTAGGATTCACGCATGAGCGTCGGCAAGGGCCCGACCATCGCGATCGGTCTGCAGGCCCTGCCGCGGCCCCTGCAGGTGCGCGAGCTGTTCCTCGAGCTCGGCGAAGGTCCCGAGCACGAGAAGCGCTTCGGACCGCTCGTGCCGCCGGTGCGCGTCGGCTCGGCGCGCGGCAACGACGTCGTGCTCGACGATCCGACGGTCTCGCGCTTCCACCTCACCCTCGAGCGCGACGACGAGGGCCTCGTGGTCGTGGACGCGGGCAGCAAGAACGGCACGTTCCTCGGCACCGTGCGCATCAGTCGCGCCTACCTCGCCGAGGGAACGGCGCTGCGCCTCGGTCGCACCACGCTCAAGCTCGCGCTCGGTACCACGCCGCGCACGCTCGAGATGAGCGTCCACGATCGCTTCGGCCCGCTCTACGGCAGAAGCGCGCTCATGCGCACGTTGTTCGCGACCCTCGGACGCCTCGCCCAGGTCGACGCGCCAGTGCTGATCGAGGGCGAGACCGGAACCGGCAAGGAGCTGGTCGCGCGAGCGCTCCACGAGGGAGGTCCGCGCAAGGACCGCCCCTTCGTGGTCGTGGATTGCGGCGCCGTCGCGCCCTCGCTGGTCGAGAGCGAGCTGTTCGGGCACGAAAAAGGCGCGTTCACCGGCGCGGACCACCCGCGCACGGGCGCGTTCGAGGCCGCGGCGGATGGCACGGTCTTTCTCGACGAAATCGGCGAGCTCCCGCTGGCCCTGCAACCCAAGCTCCTGCGCGTGCTCGAGGCGGGCACCGTCAAGCCCCTCGGGGCCACGCGCGACCGCCCGGTCCGTGCGCGCGTCGTCGCCGCCACGCACCGTGACGTGCGGCGCATGGTCAACGATGGCACCTTCCGCGAGGATCTCTACTTCCGCCTCGCGGTGTGCCCGGTGCACGTGCCGCCGCTGCGCGAGCGCCCCGACGACGTGACCCTGCTCGTGCGCCACTTCCTGCAGCGAGCCCTGTCGGCGGCGCACGGCGCTCCGGTCGAGGTCGAGCCCACGGCGGAGACCTTCGCGGTGCTCGCAGCGCAGCCGTTTCCGGGCAACGTGCGCGAGCTGCGCAACCTGGTCGAGCGCGCGGTGATCCTCGGCGATCCCGACGTGGTCGCGCGCGGTGACCTCGCGAGCGCGCTGCGCGGGATCGGCGGCGTCGAGCGGCGCGCCGAGCCGGGCCGCTTGCCGCTCGAGGAGGCCAAGCGGCGCTTCGAGCGCGAGTACCTGGTGCGCCTCCTCGAGCGCCACGCTGGCGACCTCAACACGGCCGCCACCGAGGCTGACGTGCATCCGAAATCGCTGGCGCGCCTCCTGCGCCGACACAGCCTGCGCAGGGACCACCTCCCCGCCGACGACGACGGCGAGGAGTGACCGGGGCCGCAGCGTCCAGCGCCCCGCTTGCAACCGTCAGGGCGCCGACCTGCAGGGGCGGAAGCCGAAGGCTTCGTAGCGGTTGCCCGGGGCGACGCTGCTGCGACGGGCGGCGCGCTCCTCGACCACGCCGCTGCCAAAGCCACCACCGCGGATCACCCGGACCGAGCCGCTGACAGGACCCGTGTAGTCGCTCGCGGTGCTCGGATAGGGGCCGTACCAGTCCCAGCACCACTCCCACACGTTGCCCAGCATGTCGTGGAGCCCCCACGCGTTTGGCTGCTTGCCCCGCACCGGATGCGTGACGCTGTTCGAGTTGGAGCAGTACCAGCCCGCCAGGTCGAGGTTGGGGTCGTCGCCGCACATGCCTGCCGGGTTCGTGACCGGCCCGGTGTAGAACGCGCTCGTGGAGCCGGCGCGGGCCGCGTACTCCCACTCCGCTTCGGTCGGCAAGCGATAGCCCGCGCAAGCGAGCCCTGCGAACGTCACGTCGGTGCAGCTGTAGCCCGGCGTGCCGGGTGTCCCGGTGCAGCCGCTCGTCGAGTAGCACGGCGCGCGTCCCTCGAGCTGCGAGAGCGCGTTGCAGTACGCCATCGCGTCCCACGCGCTCACGGTGTCCACCGGGCAATCCGCGCCGCACCCGGTGAAGCGCGCGGGGTTGTTGCCCATCACCGCCAGCCATTCGCGCTGCGTCACCTCGGTCGCCTTGAGGTAGAAAGGGCGCGTGAGGGTGGCCGGGTGCGGCGTCTCGTCGCTGCTGCGCCCAGGCTCGTTCATCGGGCTTCCCATCGTGAACATCCCGGCCGGGATGAGGACATAGCCCGCGCCCGCGCCGCCGCTTCCACTCATCCCGCCCACGCCCGCACCACCGGCGCCTGCTCCGCCGGTGCCGCCAGGCATTCCCGCGCCGGACGCCCCCGTGCCGCCTGCCCCGGCCATGCCAGTGCCTCCGCCGCCTCCATCGTGGCCGCTGCTGCCGGAGACGCCGCCGTCGGCGGTGTAGAGCGGACACGACGGCGGTGCGGTCGCGAGGACCACGGAAGCCTCCGTGATGGCGCTCTCGGCCACCGTGAGCTCCTGACAGGCGCCCAGACCCCCGTCGGCCGTGACCAGGATCCACCCCGCGCCCGTGTGCCCCCGACGGAACGTGATCGCCAGCCGCTTGGGCCACGAGAAGGGTACGCCGCCGTCGTCGAAGCGGTAGGTCCTGGTGCCCTGCGAGCCCACCCGCAAGGTCACGGAGACTGCGCTCGTCATCGTCCCGGCGGGCCCTGTCACGGTCACCCTGAGGGCCGCGTCCGGGCCGGTGCTCCTGCACGAGAGCCCGACTGCGGCCATCGCCATCGCCCACGTTCGCACGGTTCGAGGCTTCATCGGACCCTGGCTGCCGACATGATCAGTACGGACCCATCTGCGAAAAGTCGTGGGCCGGCAGGGAAACCCCACCCCCACGGGTTCCCAGCACGACCGCAGTGACGGTGCCCGTGACGACGGCGCCCGCGACCGCCCAGACCCACCAGCGCTTGTAGAGCGGCGCCGTCTCGACCCCGCCGTCGGCCGGCGGCGCCGGCAGAGGGACGGCGATCGGCACAGGCTTCGGCGGCGTGACTTCGAGGGGCGGTGCCGGCTTGGCTCCCGCCGGCGGCGGTGGCGTCGTCGTCGGTACGGGGACCCTCCTCGCCAGCTCCGTCTCGATCCGCTTCATCGCCTCGCGTGAGCGCTCGGCCTCGCGGCCCTTGCTCTCGCGCGCCAGGTACTTCTCGTAGTAGCGGAGCGCCTCGCCGAGCGCCGCGCCGTCGTTGTGCTCACCGCCCAGCGCACGATGGCACTCCGCAATCTTGTAGAGCACGATGGGTTGCTTGGTGAGCGCGTACTCCTTCTCGAGCTCCGCGGCCGCATCGGCGTAGCGCTTGGCCTTGACGTGCTCGACGGCGAGGCGGCGATGCGCGGCCGCCTCCCGGTCGTCGGCCCTCGCAGGACGCGGCAGGAGCAGGAGCACGCTGGCACACAGGAGCAGGCAGCGGGGCAGCATGGTCAGATCTCGGGTGGCTCGTCGAGTCGCATGAGCGTGGCATTGCCACGCCGCCGGGTCGCGCCCGGCTTCTTGGGTCTCTTCGTTTCCAGCCGCTTGCTCTCCGGTTCGAGCCTGGGGGCCGCTGGAGGAGATTCTGCAGCGACGCGTGGCGCCAGGGTCGCGGGCGGCGGCTTGGCCGTGAGCGGCGGCTTGGCCGCGGGCGGCGGCTTGACCGCCAGCGCTGGCGCTGCCGCTCTGGGTGGAGCCCCCAGCACGAGCGCGAGCAGGATCCCCAGCGCGGACAGCCCCAGCGCCGCGAGGGCCGGCAGGAGCCAGCGCGGCCGCCCCTGCCGAGCCACTGCCGGCGCCACGGGCGCGTCCGCGGTATCCGGGGCTCGCTCCTCGGGGAACGCGCCGGGCGGCTCGAGCGCGAGGGCGACCTCGTCCATCGATGCCGGCCTCTGCTGCGGATCCTTCGCCAGCATGCGCAAGATGAACGCCTCGAAAGCAGGCGGGATGGTCGGCGCGATGGACCGTGGCGGCCGCGGCGCTTCGGTGAGGTGCTTGACCAGGATCTCCCCGAAGCCTGGCGCGGTGAACGGACGGAGGCCGGTCAGCATCTCGTAGAGCATTACCCCGAGCGAGTAGATGTCGGTGCGGGCGTCGAGCGTGCGGCCGCCCGCGCACTGCTCGGGGCTCATGTAGTAGGGCGTGCCGAGCAGCGCACCGGAGATCGTGTGGGCCACGGCGCTCTCCGGGCTTCCGAGCTTTTCGCTGCCGGAGTCGAGCATGGTGTGGGCCACGCCGCCATCCATCGTCTCCAGCTTGGCGATGCCGAAATCGAGCACCTTGACGTACTCGGTGTCGTGGTCCCTGGCCAGGAGGAAGACATTCTCGGGCTTCAAGTCACGGTGAATGATGCCGGCGCGGTGCGTGGCGGACAGCGCGCGCGCGACCTGCCACGTGATGTGGAGCGTCCGCGGGACGTCGAGCTGGGGCTCGGCCTCGAGCACGTCCTTGAGGGTCCTGCCCTCGAGCCACTCCATGACGAGGTAGGGCAGCCCATTTCCGAGCTGTCCGAAGTCGAGCACCTTGACGATGTGATCGGAGTCGATCGCGCTCGACGCCTTGGCCTCCTGGAGGAAGCGCCGGCAGGCGTCGGTGCCGGTGGCGAGATGAGCGCCGAGCACCTTGATGGCCACCTTCGAGCCGATGGCCGCGTGTCGGGCAAGGTACACCGTGCCCCAGCCGCCCTGACCGACCACGCGCGAGACGGTGTAGCTGCCGACCGCGGCGCCCGGTTCGAGCTCCACTGGGCGCGACAGGCTCAGCGGCGTGCTCGGTACTCCCACACTCTCAGCTTATCACCTGGACCACTCCGAATCCCAGGTCAGCCCTTCGTGGTTGCGCGGCGGCCGGGATGGTGCAGGCTAGAAAATCCAGTCGACACGCGAGAACCCACTTTCGGACGCGAGGCGCTGGAGCTCGCGGGCTCACGTCCTCGCGATCGGGATCCTCGCGGTGATCGTCGGGGTGGGTGCGCTCGCGACCTGCCAGGGCGTCGGCTTCTGGCGCTCGCTCGACCGGCCGCACTCGCCACTCGAGGCCCTTCCGATGCCGCTGCAGCCGGCCTCTGACCGGGTCGCCCGCCGCGTCGTGCTGTTCATCGTCGACGGGCTCCGTGCGGACGCGGCGCACGACCTGGCGGCCCTCGATCGCCTGCGCCAGCGTGGCGCCTCACGCGTGCTCCACATCGGCTTCCCGTCGGTCTCGATCCCGCAGTACTACGCGGCCCTCTCGGGCGTGGAGCCCGATCTCAGCGGCGCCAGGACCAATGGCTTTCGCTGGATGGAGTGGCGCCTCGACACGATCGTGGGCCGTGCCAGGCAGGCCGGTCTGCGCGTCGCGACGCTCGGCCCCAATGATCCCTGGTTCCAGCCCGGCTTCGGGGAGCAGTTCTCGCACGCGTGGTTCGGCGACAGCGACTACGACGAGAACCTCTCGCGGGTGCTCGCCCTGTCCTCGGACCTCACCGTGATCGTGCACGACGCGGTCGACGTCGCGGGGCACGACCACGGCTTCGGCGACGCCTATCGCCAAGCCGCGCGCGTGGCGGACGCAGCCATCGCGCGCGTGGCCAGCAGTCTGGATCTCGAGCGCGACGTCCTTTTCGTGACCGCGGACCACGGCCACTGCGATGCCGGCGGGCATGGCGGCGACGAGCCGGAGGTGATGGCGGTGCCCCTGGTCGCCGCCGGCGCGGGGATCCGCCCCGGGCACTACGGCGAAGCGCGCCTGGTCGATCTGGCGCCGACGCTGGCGGCGCTGCTCGGCCTTCCGCCCCCTGTGACCTCGCGCGGGCTGCCGCTCGCCGACATGCTCTCGCTGTCCACGCGCGCCGCGCGCCGTCTGGTGGTGGAATCCCGCGACCACCGCCAGGTGCTCGACCGGCTCCTCGGGGACCGCCTCGCCCCCATCACCGATCGTCTCCGCGCCGAACAGACCGCGCGCCTGCTCGCGCTGCCGCTCTTGCTCGGGGCGTTCGCCCTCATCCTCGCGCGCCTGGGCGTCGGCCACCGCGAGCTCGCGTGCGCGCTGGCCTACCTCGCGGCCTTCGTCGGGGTCTTCTGGCTGTGCGGCGGGCGGGTGTCGCTCTCGAGCCCGCGCACCTCCGGCTACTTCGCGCGGATCCTGGTCTGCGCGTTCCTCGTGGCCGGGCCGGTCTACTTGGCGCTGGCGCGGCGCGCGCGGCGCGGCTCGTCGGTGCGCGGCCTGCTCTCGCGCGTACACGCGCCGACGCTGTGCACCGCGTCCCTGGCGGCCCTGCCATGGCTCGTCACCCTGGCGGTGGTGGGGGTGCGCGCCGAGGTGCTCCTGCCGGCGCCGACCTGGACCGCGCTCGGCGCGTGGTCCGGCATCCCGCTCATCTGTTTCGCCCCGTGGGCGGTGGTCGACGTCGTGGCCCTGGGCCTCGCCACAGGCGGCTGGCGTGGGGCTGGTTGACTTCGGGCGGGCCGGCGCGATACTGGCGGGCCCGATGGCCTGGTGGCGCAGAACCAAGCAAGATCGTGACGCCGAGCGCGAGGCGCTGGCGCGTGCGGACGCCGCCTCGGCGCCCGCGGCCTCGGTGGATTCGGTGGTCCCGGGGGTGACGACGCCCGGGGCGGTCGAGCCCGTCACGGACGGCAAACAGGGCGTGCCGAAGGGCGTCTGGGCCAAGTGCGACAAGTGCGATCACGTGCTCCTCGGCAGCGATCTCGCCGAGAACCTGCACGTGTGCCCGAAGTGCAGCCACCACATGGCCATGCCGACCGCGTCGCGGCTCGAGATGCTGGTGGATCCAGGCACGCTCGTGGAGCACGACGAGGGGGTCGAGGCGACCGACCCGCTCGGGTTCAAGGACTCCAAGCGTTACGTGGACCGGCTCAAGGCCACGCGCAAGAGCGCGCGGGTGCGCGATGCCTACCGCGAGGGGCTGGCGCGCATCGGTGGACGAGAGTGCTCCATCGGGACCTTCGTTTTCGAGTTCATGGGCGGCTCGATGGGCTCGGTGGTCGGCGAGAAGATCACGCGGCAGCTCGAGCGGGCGCTCGAGCGCCGGGTCCCGGCCATCATCTTCTCGGCCTCCGGCGGCGCGCGCATGCAGGAGGGCATCCTCTCGCTCATGCAGATGGCCAAGACCTCGGCGGCGCTCGGACGCCTGCGCGAAGCGCGCATCCCTTACATATCTGTCTTGACGAATCCGACGACCGGCGGCGTGACCGCGAGCTTCGCC
>JAHFDS010000398.1 GCA_023248855.1 Myxococcales bacterium | reverse complement strand
CCGAGCCTGGGCACGCTGCGCGAGCTCGCCTCGGGCCTTGCCGCGAAGCGTCGCCTCGGGGACGTGCGGCGGCGCACGCCGGGCGCGGCTGGCCCCGCGGGCGCGGGCGCGGGCGTTATACTGCCGGCGGGAGCCCCCTGATGAGCACACCTCTTCGCCACGTGACCCTGCTCGCCGCCGTTCTGCTCGCCGCCTGCGGTGACAGCGGCGCCAAGCCCAAGGACGGGGGCACCGGCGGCGCCGGGGGCATGGGCCGCCGCGACGCGGCCCGGGCGGACGGCCCGATCGACGCAAAGAAGGCGGATGCGCCCGCGCCGGAGCTCACCGAGCTCACGGTGCAGGGCAAGGTGACGCCGGGGACCAACGTGACCGTTACCGCTCGCTGCGGGGACAACCCCGAGGCGACGGCGATGGCCGACGACACAGGCAAGTACACCATCACCGCGAACGTGGCGGACTGCCGCAACCCCCTCGTCGTGAAGTTCTCCAAGGAGAGCTACCTGCCGAACCTCCGCGTGATCAACCTGCCTCCGCCCAAGACGCCGCTCGAGCTCAACGTGCCGCTCAAGGAGCTCAACATGCTGCTTTGCGGGACGCGGCAGTGCACCTCGGCCTCCCTGAACTTCGACATCGTCGACTTCCCGGCGGCCGCGCGCGGCTGGAGCGCCGCCATCGTCGGCACCTCGGGCTCGGACTACTTCGGCGGCGAGATGCGCGATCTGCGCGGGCGCATCGCGTTCCTGTTCGGCTTCGGCTACCTCGATGCCTACGACCAGGCGGGTCGCCCCGCGAATCCCCCGGTGCCGATCTACCAGAGGTTCCGAGTCTCGGGATCCGAGCTGCTCAACATCGGCGACGTCAAACCGGGCACCGAGTTCGTCGAGATGGCGTGGTTCAAGCTCGTGGAGGCGATCGGACGCTGGCAGCTGCTCGACAGCGTGGCCTACCTGCAGTTCCTCTATCCGTGCTCGAGCAAGAAGGAGTGTGTGCCGGATGCCAAGTTCCAGGGGCTCTTCCTCTATGATGACCCGGACGTAGATCCGAGCTCGCACAAGCGGAACTGGTACGTCCCGGCGACGCGTGCGCAGATCCGCGACATCCGCGCCAACATGTTCCGGTACGATTGCAAGCTCGACACCACGCGCTACGTGGCGAGCGGGCTCGGTGGCGATGGCGGGTGCGGCGGAAGCGCGGGTGGAGGCGCGGGGGGCGCGGGCGCGGGGGGCGCTGCCGGGGGAGGTGGCGTGGCTGGCAACCCGGGCACCGCTGTGAGCCAGTTCTACGTCGCGGGTCCTCTGACCGAGAAGGGCTTCTTCGCCTACGGCACGACCGTGGCTCCCGAGCGTCGCGTCTGCTACCAGGTCACGGCCAAGGACAGCTGCGGCACGCCGATTCCCGGGGCGTTGCTCGTGGGCAAGGGTCGCTACCAGCCCTATCGCGTGGAGGCCTACACCAAGCCAGACGGTACGGCCTGCATCGAGGCGGTGCAGTCGGAACCCTCGTGCTCGAGCGAGATCCCCGACGAGACGTGCGACTTCAACCAGAACCTGCTGGGAGGCGAGACGTTCTGGCTGTCGCTGCTCATGAGCGCGTCCCCGCTGGCGCCGCAGCTCAACATGATGAACCGCGAGAACCCGCGCACGATGGGCAACTGCGATCAGCCCGAGACCTGCGTGCCGATCGAGCACACGTTCATGCGCTCGCGCTGCAACTGATTTCAAGATCGAGGCGCGGCGATCGTGGCGAGGCGGCGTTGGGGTATCGCGCTTTGGGCGCTCTGTGCCTGGTGCCTCGTCGGGGTCCGGGCGGATGGAGAGCCCATGCCCGCGAGCTTGCAGACCCTGAGCTTCTCGGCCGAGCGGATCGCCGAGGAGGCCGACGCCGGCCGCGCGCGGGAGGCCCTCCGGCGCCTCGGCGACGTGAGAAAGGCGCTCGAGGATCTGAAGGGCCAGTTCTCCCCCGAGCGCCTCGTCTCGATCGCCGACGAGGTCACGCGCATCGACAAGGCGCTCGCCGTGCCCTCGCTGTACGACGCCGCGGTGCGTGCGGACGTCATGAGCCATGCCATCTCGGCGCTCACGGAGCCGTACATCGGCGAGTTCCACGCGGGAGTGCTGCGCCTCGGCGTCCATCTGCGCGCGGCCGCCCGGGAGACCAAGCGCAAGAGCGTCGCCACGGCGCTCTTGTCCCTCAAGGCGGCCGAAGGCGTGTGGAAGCCCATGCAGACGGTCGCGGCGGGCAAGCAGGCCAAGGATGCGGAGACGATGGGCAAGCAGCTCGAGGCCGCGCGAAAGCACCTCGTGGAGGGCTCGCTGCTGTCGGCGCGGCGCGCGATCCGCGAGGCCACGGAGGTGCTGGCGCGGCTCTCGTCGCTCTGAGCTAACGTTAGGCCAGTGCCGAGCCGAGGCTCGTGCGGAATCGCACCAGCTCGTCGATCACCCACGGGCCCGCGTCCGTCGTCAGGTCGTGGCCTGCGCTCGGGTGCGCGGACAGGGGGGCGCCGAAGCGGGCGGCGAGCGCGCGCGAGCAATCGGGGTGCACCAGGCGATCGCCCAGGCCGACTAGGAACAGCGACGGGACGGCGAGCCGCTCGGGCGCCCGGTAGCGCGCCCCCGCGGCGATCTGGCCGCGCGCGGTCGCGGCCGCGAGCGGTCGCGCGCGCTGGATCTCGACCCAGCGCCGGGTCGTCTCGGGCCACAGGTCTTGCCGGTTCGACACCACACGGACCACCGCCGCCTCGCGCAGGGCGACGTCCCCCCGGATCGCGCCGAGGGCGAGCCGGGCCAGGGCGCGCGGGCGCATGCGCCGCCAGAACGGGGCGACATCCCGCGCGCTCGACGCGCCCACGACGACGCCGGCCAGCTCCTCGGGATGCTGCGCCGCCCACTCCATCGTGATCATCCCGCCGAGCGAGACGCCGAAGACGAAGCGGCGGCTGTCCCTCGTGCGTGCGTTGGCCTGGGCGCGCACGAGCTCCATCGCGTCCCGGATCGTCGCCGGCCACGCCGTCGGCGATCGGCCCGCGCCGGGCAGGTCGACGGTCACGATCTCCACGCCCGGCAGCGCGGCCGCGAGCGCCGGCGCGAAGTCGCCCCAGTGCGCGACCTCGCGGGTGAGGCCGCGCAGGAGGATCCAGGCTTCGCGCATGCGAGCGGAGGAAGTATAGGGCGAGCGCCCGGCCCGTCTTCAGCGATTCCGGCGGACGGCGGTGACGCGCCTTTCGTAGGCCTCGCGCACGATCGCGACGTCCTCGAGGAAGCGGGGCAGCTCCTCCATGAGGAGCGCCTGCGGACCATCGCAGAGCGCGGCGGCGGGCGCCGGGTGGATGTCGACGAGGATCATGTTGCAGCCGGCGATCACGCCCTGGGCCGTGGCGTGGAAGATGTCGAGCAGGCCCTCTGGCCCGCGGTCGCGCCGGCCCACCGAGTGCGATGGGTCCACGCAGACCGGCATGCGCGTCAGGCGCCTGACCACCGGCACGTGCGAGAAGTCGACGAAGTTGCGGTGCGGGTCGCCGAGGTGCGTCTTGACCCCGCGCAGGCAGAACACGATGTTGCGGTTGCCCTCGGAGGCGATGTACTCGCAGGCGTTGAGCGACTCCTCGAGCGTGATGCCCATGCCGCGCTTGAACAGCACCGGGAAGTCGCGCTGCTGGCCTACCAGCTTGAGCAGCTCGAAGTTCTGCGCGTTGCGCGTGCCGATCTGCAGCATGACGCCGACCGGCGCGCCGGTCTTGGCGAGCGCCGCGCGGATCTCGTCGAGCTGGTCCTCGTGCGTGATCTCCATCGCGATCACGCGCAGGCCATGCTTGCCGGCCGAGTCGAACACCCAGGGCAGGCACGTGGCGCCCAGGCCCTGGAACTCGTAGGGGCTCGTGCGCGGCTTGAAGGCGCCCATGCGTGTCGTGCGCAGGCCGGCCTTGCCGAGCGCCGCCATCGTCTGGTCCACGTGGGCCGGCGTGTCCACGGCGCACAGGCCCGCGAACACGTGCAGCGTCTCCTGATCGAAGCGGACACCGTTGTGCTCGAAGCCCATCGACTCGAGGTCCGCGGCGTGGCTGCCGAGCAGGCGGTACTTCTGCGAGACCCGCACGACGCGCTCGACCCCGGGCAGCTCGGCGAAGGTCTGCTCGGGCACCTGGGCAGTCGGGCCGATGAGGTAGATCTCGACGACCGCGCGCGAGCTGCCCTCGATCGCGCAGGTGCGCGCCGACAGGCTCGGGAAGCGGCCGACCTGCCGCAGGACCTCGCGGACCTCGGGGCCGTCTTCGGGGGTGTCAGGCTTGAGGATGATGATCACGGGCGGAGTATTCGCCCGGAAAGGAATTAACGCAACGCGTTATAGGAGTCGCGGCTACTTCCACTCCCAGGTCGTGCCAGCGCACTTGCCATCGGCGTCGACTTCCCACTCGAATACCACGGCGGTGGCGTTCAAGCGCGCGTACTTCTGGGATTGGGTCGAATAGTGGATGGCGCCGCGCCACCTGGCGGCCATCCCCTTGCCGGTGGGGTTGCCGATGCCGAAGCCGTGCCAGCAGATTGCCTCTCCGTCTGCGGTGAGCGACAGCCCCTGTCCCTGCGCGTGCAGGACACCGGGCGCCTTCACGGTCGCGGTGTACGAGCCGCTCTCGACGGTCGAGGTGCCGAGCAACTTGCCCGTGCCCGCGAACGAGACCTCCAGCTGCACGTCGTTCGGGCCCGCACCCGGAAGGACGCGCGTCCCGGTGACCTGTCCAGTGATGTCGTAGAGTTTTTCACCCAGCATGATCCACCTCCTCCCGCGAGATTGCGGGCGCGTGATTGTACGGCGGGGCCGCAGGGGGTGTTACGGGATCGGCACGGCGGCGTGAGCCCCGAGGAGTCGCCACGCCGCGAGGCGGCGCTGCTCGCGGGCGTTGCCGGCCACGGCCAGAAGCGGCGCGTCGCGGTCGAAGCGCGCTCTCCTTTCGGGGTCTGCCAGGTGCGCGCGGGCGGCCTCGGCGAGCTCGCGTGCGAGCGCCAGCAGGCCGGCGAGGGCGAGGTGCGTGGCAGCCGCGCCGGGATCCTGCTGCCAGAGCGCCGACGCGCAGAGGAGCGCAGCGAGGATGCGCTCCACGAGCGGCTCGGGCCAGCGCTCGCGGCGCGCGCTCGCGCCGAGGTGGGCCAGGAGCGCGGTGAGGACGGCGACGTCCTCGAGGGTGCGAAACGGCTTGAGCACCGTGGTGTAGGCGTCGCCCGCGACCACATCCGCCTCGCGCACGGCGACGTCGAGGGTGACGATGCCGTGCGAGATCTCGGGTGCGAAGGGCAGCGCCGGCAGGGGCTCGATGGTGACGCCGGGCGCGCGTGCACCGACGCGCACCAGCCGGAGGCGGTTCCGTCCGTCCGGGGAGCGCCCTTCGGAGGCGATGACGAGGAGCACGTCTGCCGCGTCCGCCAGCGTGGAGAAACGCTTCTGGCCGCAAACGCGCAGGCCGTCGGGCCGGCGTTCGAGGGCGGTCTGGATCGCGCGCGGGTGGGCGCCGCCCGCCTCGCTGGCACACAGGCTCGCGCGAACGCCGGCGAGGTCGGGGGCGAGGCGGATCAGGGCCGCCTGGTAACCGGCCGCGAAGGCGTAGCCGAGCCGATCGGCGAGCGCCCCACCCACGAGCGCGCGCGAAAGCGGCGGCGCGTCCTTTCCAAGGCGAGCGTCGAGCGCGGCACGGAACTCGGTGAGCGAGCCGAATTCCTGGGCGGAAGGAGGCACGAGGACCGCGTCGAGCGAGGAGGCTACACCGTGCACGTGCAGCCACAGGCGAGCTCGATCGTCGCGGGAGACACCCTTCGCGCCGTCCCGGTTGGCCGCACGTGCAGCACGACCAGTGTTGCCGGGTCGAAGACGATCACGTCCTTGATCCCTTGCGAGGCGTAGAACCTCGGCCCGATCTCCAGATCCTTGGCCTCGTAGCCCTTGCTCACGACCTCGATGACGGCCTCGGGGAGCAGTCGGATCGGCTCGTCTTGCTCCTCGGGCTCGCGACAGAAGATCGAGATGTCGGGCCGCTTGAGGGAGCCGTCCGGGAAGCTGACGTAGACGTCCGCGACGTGAACACACGCACAGGCAGACCGATCCTGGGGTGCCGTTGGCGTGATGGTGGCACGGATGCGATCGACGGCTTTCTGGTGGCGGTAGACCGGAGAGGCCTCCCAGATCGGCAGGCCCGACACGATCTCCAGGCGGATACCCATCTCCTCCGCGCGCAGGAACTTCGGATCCACGCCTCGACTCTAGCAGAATCATCGGGGATGGCTGCCGCGGGCGATTTCGCCTCGTGAAGCGGCGAGGCCGGCGATGATGCGCCTGGTGGCGCCGCCGGAATCCAGGCCAAGGGGGCTCGAGGAGCTCGACACGGTCACCGATGTCGGCAGCGGGCAGCCGGGCGAGGACGGCGCCCTGCCGACCGGCGCACGGCTCGGGCGCTACATCGTGCTCGGGCGCCTCGGTGCGGGCGGCATGGGCGTCGTGTACGCGGCGTGGGATCCGGAGCTCGACCGGCGCGTCGCGGTCAAGCTCTTGCACCCGCGTCGCGGGGGGACCGACGGCCCGGCGCGCATGCAGCGCGAGGCGCAGGCCCTGGCGCGGCTGCAGCACGAGAACGTGCTCGCCGTCCACGACGTCGGTCAGATCGGAGAGCGCGTGTTCGTCGCGACCGAGCTCGTGCCCGGCGGCACCCTCGCGGCGTGGCTCACCACGCGGCCGCCCTGGCGCGAGGTCTTGCACGTGTTCGGCAAGGCCGGTCGGGGCCTTTGCGCTGCGCACGCCGCGGGCCTCGTGCACCGCGACTTCAAGCCCGAGAACGTGCTGCTCGGCCCGGAGAGCCGCGTCCGCGTGGTCGATTTCGGCCTGGCGCGGACCGACAACTCGGATGAGCGCACGCCGTCGCCACCGCCCTCGCCGAGCCTGCTCGCCTCGCCCCTGACGGAGGCGGGCGCCATCCTCGGGACGCCTGCGTACATGGCGCCCGAGCAGCACGCCGGGCTCGCTGCGGGGCCGGCGGCGGACCAGTTCGCGTTCGCGGTGGCGCTGTGGGAGGGCCTCTTCGGCGAGCGGCCCTTCGCGGGGACCACGGTGGCGTCGGTGCGCGCGGAGGTCGAGGCTGGGCGCGTGCGGCCACCCCCGCGCGGACCGGTGCCGCGCTGGCTGCAGGGCGTACTGATGCGGGCCCTCGAGGTCGAGCCGACGCGGCGCTACCCGTCGATGGAGGCCTTGCTCGCGGCGCTCGCGCGCGACCCGCGGCGCGTGTGGCGCCGGCGGCTGGG
>JAHFDS010000397.1 GCA_023248855.1 Myxococcales bacterium | reverse complement strand
CCATCCGACGCTCCGACGATGGCGAGGTCGTCCACGCCCGCCTCGACCACGTTCAAGCGCGCGCCGATGGTGCCCGCGCGCGCGCCGTTCGTGGCCACGAAGCGAAAGCGCACCTGGGTGCCCATCGCAGCGGGCGCGGGCATGGCCGACATCGGCAGGAGCGGCGTGAGCGCCACGGAGCGTTGCAGCCAGCCGTTGGTGTTCGAGCGGATGGTCTCGAGCGTCATCCAGGTCTGGTCGTCGAGCGACGCCTGCACCACGAGCGTGTTGGCGCTGCCAGGCGTCGCGCCGCCGTCGTCGTAGCTCGTGAAATAGTGCCAGAACGACAGGGCGGGCTGGAACACGCCGGACAGGTCCATGCGCGCGGTCTCGAGCGTGGTGGCGCCACCCTTGACGGTGTTCATCGTGTACGTCATGCCGGCCGCGGCGCCGGTGACCCAGCACTTCGACCCGGAATGGCAGGCGCCCGGCTGGAGGATCGCGTGGTCCGTGCCGACCATCGCAGGCGTACCGAGCTCCCAGGCGCCCATCGTGGCGGTGTCCATCATCGTGGGATTGGTGCGAAAGCCATCCGCCGGTCCTTCGAGGTCGTTCGACCGCAGGGCCTGCACGCCCGGCAGGAGCTCGATGCCGCTCGTGAACTCGCGCATGCCGAGCTTCGACTTGGCCGTCAGCGCCAGCTTCTGCCCGCACACGCCCGCGCCGAGCGTTACGGTGAACTCGGCCGTCTTCGTCTGCCCCTCGGCGATCGAGCCCACGTCGATCGTCGCCGGCTCGACCGTGAGCCCCGCGGGGACCTCGAGCGTCGCGGTGACGCCCGTGGCCGCGCCGACCCCGGAGTTCGCGAGCGCGAGCGCGATCTTGGCCTTCTCGGCCGGCTCGAGGACCCCGTCGCCGTCCCCCACCTCGGTGACCGTGGTGCGGCCGACGCGCGCGGTCGGGGCGTTGCAAGCTGCGGTCACCTGCGTGCACACGCTGCCGCGGCCGCCCGTGAAGGTGCGAAACTGCTGCTCCCAGATCGGCCGGGCGTTCTCGAGCACGCTCACCGCCGTGGTCACCGTCGAGTCCGCCGCGGTCTGGCCGGGCGAGGTCACGAGCACGATGGCCATGCGGAAGTCGCTCGGCGAGTTGTTCGCGCTCGGCTGGCGCTGTCCCTCGGCGCCGATGACCTGCTCGATGGTGATGTCCTCGCGTCCGGTGACACGCGCGATCGCCCCGTTGGCCACGCGTGTCGTCGGCGTGAACGCGTTGCCGGTGCGCATGCTGGTCGCCCCCTGCAGGAGGAACCAGGGCGGAACCTCGTCGGCCCGGCGCAGGCCCATCGCGTACTGGTCGAGCGGCGAGAAAGTGAACATCGAGTCGCGCATGGTGTAGGTACCGTCGGCGTTGGCGGCCCAGTCCATGCCGTCCATCACCGAGCCTTCGGCGTCGAGGAGCGCGCTCCAGTGCGATCCGTCGCGCCCGAGCATGTCCGAGCTGATCGAGCCGTCCGGGCGGCGGTAGCGCAAGAACGACAGCCACGCATGCGCCGTCTCCTGGCCCCACACCGGGTACAGGAACGCCCGCGGGTCGGTGGGGCTGTCCCACTGGTAGACGTACATCATGTTGACGAACGCGCGCAGCCGGCCGCTCGGCGAGCCCCAGTGCATGGAGTCGGAGAACACGGGGTTGCCGATGCCGGAGACGTCGTTCGCCGCCGAGATCTCGTAGGCGAGCGCGCCCGGCGTGCCCGCGTCGGGGAACATCGTGAAGATGGTCACGAAGTCGAAGTTGTCGCCGAACATCTGGATCGCGCGCTGCGAGATGATGAGCGTGTCCTGGCGCGCGCCGTCGGTGCGGATCGAGTAGCCACCCGAACCGTCGGTCGACACCAGCTGGTCGTCGGCCTCCATGACGATGATCTCTCCGTGGAGCGAGGTCGCCGCGAGCACGGCGGGATCGATCGGTCCCGCCGGTCCGAGCTTCTGCGCGCGCACGCCGGCCGCCGCGTGGTGCGCGTCGGAGCGGCGGAGGAAGTTCGGATCCACCTTGAAGCGTGCGAGGCGCGCGGCGTTGTGCTCGAGGACCGCGGCCACGCGCGGATCGACGACGGCCGGGGAAAGAAGGAGGCTGGACAGGAGGGCGGCGTGCAGCATGTGCGCGATTCGTATCACAGGCCGCTTCCCACCAACACAGCCAGCGCGCCCGGCACCTCCTCCGGGTGATCCGCCTCCCAGCGCGCCGATAACCCGCTGGAATCCCATGATCGACCTCCGGCCGGGCGGGTGACCAGCGCGCCGAATCGGCGCTATCATTCTTCCGATCGCGGGACTCCCTCCGCCGCAGGCGGAACCGGAAATGAAGCCGCGCTCCGAAAGGTTCTCCCGTCGATGCCCTCTCCTGCCGACTTCTTCTCGCGCTACCGCAGCGTGGTGCGCCCCTTCATCGTGGTGACCTCGCTCGGCGCGGCGCTGCTCGTGACCCTCTACCGGCGTGAGGACACCCGCGGGCTCGCGCTCGCGACCAGCGATCCGGTGGCAGCTTCGGGCCGCCCGCGCGGCGAGCGGGCGAACCTGGCCTCGCTCCAGGTGCTGCAGGCGACGCTCACGAAGATCCGCGACAACTACGTAGATCCGACGCGCATCTCCCCCAAGAAGATGTTGCTGGCCGCGCTCGACCACGTGCAGAAGAACGTCGCCGAGGTGCTGGTCGAGCCGTCCGCCGACGAGCGCACCGTCACGGTGCGCGTCGATCGCACGAGCCACACCTTCGACATCGCGACCGTGGACTCGCCGTGGGCGCTGGCCTCCAAGCTCAAGGAGGTCTTCCGCTTCGTGCAGACCAACCTGCACCCGCAGACCGAGGTCAAGGACGTCGAATACGTGGCCGTCAACGGCATGCTCTCGACGCTCGATCCGCACAGCGTGCTGCTCGACCCCGAGATGGCGCGCCAGATGAAGATCGAGACCTCCGGCCAGTTCGGGGGGCTCGGCATCGAGATCGGCATGCGCAAGGACATGCTGACGGTCATCCGGCTCATCCACAACCAGACGCCGGCGGCCAAGGCGGGGCTCAAGCCGGGCGACCGCATCGTGCGCATCAACGACGAGTCGACCGTCAACATGCTCCTGTCCGAGGCGGTCAAGCGCCTGCGTGGCGATCCGTCGACGCCGGTCACGATCTACGTCGAGCGCGACGGCGACAAGCAGCCGCGCAAGGTGGTCGTCATGCGCGACCAGATCCGCCTGCCTGCGCTCGATCCCGCGCCGCGGATGCTCAAGGGCGGCGTCGGCTACATCCGCGTCTCGCACTTCTCGCAGAAGACCGAGGGTGACGTGCGGACGGCGCTGTCGACCTTGCAGAAGCAGGGCCTGCGCGGCCTCGTGCTCGACCTGCGCGGCAACCCAGGCGGCCTGCTCGATCAGGCGATCAAGCTCTCGGACCTGTTCATCGAGCGCGGCACCATCGTCACGACGGTGGGCTTTGCCGGCAAGCAGCGCGACGAAAAGCACGCGCAGGCGGGCGGCGAGCCGCGCATCCCGCTCGTGGTGCTCGTCAACAGCGGCTCCGCGTCGGCCTCCGAGATCGTCGCGGGGGCGCTCAAGAACCTCGATCGCGCGGTGGTCATCGGCCAGACCACGTTCGGCAAGGGCTCCGTGCAGGTGCTCTACGACAACGACGACAGCTCACAGCTCAAGCTGACGATCGCGCAGTACCTCACGCCGGGCGACATCTCGATCCAGTCCGTCGGCATCGTCCCGGACATCGCCACGCAGGCCGTCAAGATCGACAAGGAGGCGGTGATCTTCGAGGCGCGCGCGCCGCGGCACCGCGAGGCCGACCTCGAGAGTCACCTGACGAACCCCAACAAAGCCGGCGGCGCGGTGCCCAAGCAAGCCACGGTCGAAAAGCCCACCGACACCGTGCGCTACCTCTACCAGCCGCCCGCGGGCGAAAAGCCTGCCAAGGTCGACGAGGACGACGACGAGGTGTTGCCGCCGGGAGACGACGACGACGACGAGCCGCCGCCCGCGCCCGTGCAGCCGGAGGATCGGTTCGTCGAGGACTTCGAGGTCCGGCTCGGGCGGGACCTCGTGGCCGCGATGCCGAACGCCCTGTCGCGCCGCGAGATGCTGGCACAGGCCAAGTCGTTCCTCGACAAGCACCGCGGCGAAGAGGAGCAGAAGATCGCCGCGGCCCTCGGCAAGCTCGGCATCGATTGGTCGCAGGAGGGCGCGGGCCCCGGCGCCCGACTCAAGGCCAGGCTCGAGGCGCTGCCCGACAAGGGCGCCCCCGAGGCGGGCAAGACGCGCGCCGCGGCGTCGGAGAAGGTGACCTTCCACGCGACGGTGACGAACGATGGGACCGCGGCGGCGGTGCGTGTGCGCGGCAAGCTGCGCTGCGGCGACGACTGTCTCTTCGACGAGCGCGAGCTCGTGTTCGGCCGCATCAAGCCGGGCGAGTCGAGGACCTACGACGTGGTCGCCCGCGTGCCGCGCTCGGCGCTCTCACGGCTCGACGTGGTGATAATGGAGGTCTCGGATTCGCGCGGCAAGGTGACGCTCGAGGGCCCGGCGGCGCTCGCGCGGGTCGAGTCGGTGGGCCTTCTGCGCCCGGCGTTCGCGTACTCTTGGGAGCTCGTGGACGACGTACGCGGCAACGGCGATGGCCTGCTGCAGAAGGGGGAGCACGCCCGCCTCGTGGTGGTGGTCAAGAACGTCGGCGAAGGCCGTTCCTACAAGACGCAGACCACGCTCAAGAACACGAGCGGCCAGAACGTGTTCGTCTACAAGGGCCGGTACCACCTCGACAACCTCAAGCCCGGCGAGAGCCGCAAGGTCGAGTTCGACCTCGAGGTCAAGCCCGAGTTCGAGGAGGAGGTGGTCAACCTCGAGCTCGCGGTCTTCGACACCACGCTCGGCAAGTGGGTGAACGAGGCACTCAAGCTGCCGATCGTGGCGGCAGGCCCGGCGCCGGCCCCGGCGCACGGCGGCGCGGTGGAGATCGGGGGCGACGCCGTCCTGCGCTCTGGCGCGTCGAACGATGCCCCCGTGGTCGGCAACGCCAGGAAGGGCGCCGCATTCAAGGTGACCGGCAAGCTCGGCGGCTTCTACCGCATCGAGGCGGAGCCGGGACGTCCTGCGTTCGTGGCGACGAGCGCCGTGGCGCGGACCCTCAAGTCGGCCGACGTATCGAAGCGCGGCGTGTACGCGCCGGTCTGGCAGGTCTCGCCGCCGGACCTGCGGATCGACGGGGCGCTGCTCGAGACCTCGGGCACCACGCTGCCGCTCCGAGGCACGGTGACCGACGATTCGCTGGTCACGGACGTGTTCGTGCTGGTCTCGAACCGCGCGACCAAGCAGGACCGCAAGGTCTTTTACCAGTCGAATCGCTCGAGCGGGACACCGAACAAGATGTCCTTCGAGGCCAGCGTGCCGCTCTCCCCGGGCTCGAACTGGGTGCGCGTCATCGCGCGCAAGAACCAACAGGTGCGGAGCGACAAGGTGCTCATCGTCCACCGCACCGAGACCGGTGAGCTCGCGAGCGGCGCCCGTCCCGCGCCCCGTCAGTGACCTCCGGCGCCTGGTGCCGGAGGCGGTTCGCGCTGCCTCGGCACCCGGGAAACTCCCGAGACCTCGCCGTGCCGGCCGTCTCCGCACCGAACCTGCCGGAATCGCGCGCGCCCGCCTGTACCAACTGTACGGTGCGCTGACCGCGGGGTGTACCTACTCGGTGGCCGCGAGGGCCGCCTTCGCGCTGCGGAGCTCGTCGAGGATGATCTTGTGCACGTGGTCAGGCAGCGGATCGGCGGCTCGGCGCGTGAGGATGTCTGCCGTCGCCTGGCTCGGCGCGCGCAGGTTCATCGCCATCAGGGCCTCGACCAGCGCGCCTCCAGCGTCGTCCTTCGACAGGACGCCGCGCAGGTGCCCGTCCACTTCGGCGCCGGGGATGAAGCGCAAGGCATACGTCGCCGCGCGGCGCGTGGCGATCTCGCTCGCGTCCAGGAACGCAGGAGCCAGCTTCGCGAGCTCGGGCGCGCCTGCGTTGCCGAGCACGGCGAGCAGCTGCGCGGCGCGCTCTGGCGCCGGCTTTCCGCCGAGCTCGCGGAGGAACGGCGCGACGATGCGCGCGGCGCGGACCGGTTCGCGCGCCTGCAGGGCGGAGGCGAGGTTGCCGAGGGCAAGCTCGGCGGTGTTGCCGAGCTGCCGCTCCGCCGAGAGCGCGTGCAGAAATGAAAGGGTCTCGTCGTCGGGGTGGTCGAGCATGCCGAGCAAGGCCACCCGGCTCTGGGCGTCCTCGGGGCGCGTCCGGAAGGCATCGACGGCCTTTCGCAGCAGCGCCTGGGCGGAGCCGTGGCCCGCGGCGACGAGCGCGCGCAGGACCAGGCTCGCACGCGGGTCGGAGGGCTCGGCGGTCGCGTAGGCGAGCACCTTTTCGCACAGGGTCGGATGCACGAGCAGCGCGGCGCGCAGGCGTGACTCGAGGCCCGCCGGTACGTCGGCCGAGTGGCCGAGGTCGGCAAGGAGCTGCACGCCGAGCGCACCCGCCGGCGCGTCGTCGAGCGTGCGCCGGGCAGCGTCGAGCCTGTCGCGATCGAGGTCCGGGGCCGGAAAGAGCGGGCGGGTGCCACCGAAGTCCGGTGCGCGCCTTGCCTGCCTGCGCTGCCCCGTACGATGCAGCTCGAAGCGCGTGTCGCTGCGGGACACGCGCGCCTTTTGTGCGGCCGCCACCATGTCGCGCCGCTCGCTGACCTCGATGTGGATCGGCGCGGCGGACGGGCCCTCGAGCACCAGGCGCGCCTGGCCGGAGAAGCGATGCTCGAGCATGGCCTGGCGCACCGGTCCGCGCACGTCGACCGCCGGCGACACGGGGCCGAGGAGCGTGCGCGAGAGCGTGGTCCGGACGCCGTCGCGCAAGGCCTGGTAGCGGACCTTGGCGCTCGCGGCCGGGCCGGCCTCCTCGGCGTCCCAGGCCTCGGCCGCGCCAGGCAGCGTGTAGGCGAGCTGGCTCGCGAGCCGCTCCAGCAGCGCAGCGCCGGCGGGGCTCGCCTGCGCCGACAGCGCGATGCCGACGACGCGACCCCGCCGATCGCGCTCGACCAGGGCGCCGGCGGCCAGCGCGGTGCGGATCGATTCGACGTCGGCGCCTTCGGCGCGCCCGTCGAGCTCGACCCTGGGTGCTAAGAGCGCGATCCATTCGCGGGCGCCGCCGTCCGAAGGCGCGCCCAGGAACGCTTCCTCGAGCGTCCCCTGCACGACGGTGCGGTGCTCGCGGGCCTGCACGCCGAGCGGCTCGACGGTGAAGCGGGCCAGGACGGCA
>JAHFDS010000051.1:25468-29593 GCA_023248855.1 Myxococcales bacterium | reverse complement strand
GTCGAGCGCGAAGGACCCGTTCGGATCTCCTCCGGCCGGCGCGCGCGTGGGCCGGGTGCCGAGGACGGCAGGCTGGTCGAGGCGGACCAGGCCCACCTGGCCCGCGCCGACGAACAGCGCAAACAGGTTATCGCCCAGGGCATCGCGCGAGGCCGTGGCGGCGCCCGCGCGGTCGAGCCATTGCAGGAGCGTCTGCGCCAGTAGGCCCGGCTGGACGCCGCCGCAGCGGGTCCTCGAGCGCTCGATGAGCTGACCCGCGGCGCGAAGCGCGCGCAGCTCGGCTGCATTGGTGAGGATCCCGCGCGAATCGATGCGGGCGAGGTCGCAGGTGGCAGAGGCCGTCAATCCCGCCACGGCCGCCTGGTAGGTCTCGAGAGATCGGAGCACCAGCGCGCGGCCCCGCCGGTCGGCTTGGCCATTGCCCGCGTAATACGCGGCCGACACGCCCGGAAATCCGCCGCTCTTTGGGGTCGTGACAAAAGCCGTCGTCCCGGGAAGCTCCGGGCGCCCCTGGCCCACCTGCGCGGTCGGGCGGGTCAAGATGGCGAGCTTCGAGCCCTCGAGCACGGGCGCAAAGGGGAACGTCAGGGCCACGTTCTCGCCCGTGCCCGGCACCGCGGGCGCGAGCAGATCGACCTTGTAGATGCCGGATGCGTGCGTCGTCTGCTCGGTCAGATCTCCCAGGAGGACGTAGGCGGCCGAGCCATCCTCCGCGAAGGCGACGTGGCGGATGATGGGCGAAGACGGCTGCGTGGCGTCGGGCTGCTCGAACGTGAACCGGCGCAGGAGCGTGTTGCTGCTCGGATCGATCTGCACGAGCGTGCTCGACGCGTAGCGAACGACCTGGCTCCCGCGCACGCGCGTCTGCTGGCTTTGCGCCACGGCAAAAATGGTTGCTCCGCCAGGCGCCGTGTACAGGGCCTCGAAGCGGCCAAAGGGCAGGCTCTCACCGCCCGCATTGGCGGGCAGCGGAATGTCGGCCGGCAGGCGCCGCTTGGTCTCGAGATCAATGACGCTGATGGTCTGGTCCCCGGCGGCGCGCGTGCCCTCATTGAGCACGTACACGCGCGGGTCGAGGCCCCGTGGGACCTCGAGCGGCGCGACCACGGCGAAGACGCCGAGGTGGCTGGCCGTCACTCCCACGGTGCCGACCGCAGGGTCGATGAGCGCGCGCGACTCCACCAGCGCAAACGCCGGCGCATCGCCCGCCGCCACGCCGGCAGCGTTGACGAGCTCGGCGACCCGGAAGGATTCGGGGGGCACGTAATGGCCGGCGGTGCCGAGCGCCTCGGGCCAGTAGGGCAGTGTGAGGGCCGCGCCGCGGCTGGCGAGGAGGCCATCAGGGCCGAAGCGCACGAGCGGCCCCGCCTGGGCGAAGCCGGGCAACGCCGCCTGGCCGACGCGGACCTCGGCAGGGCGCGGGGCCTCGAAGGGCGTTGGCGGCAGGAGCGCCGTGTCCGCCGGCAGCCCGCTCGCAGGCACCTCGATCGCAGCGCCGACAATGGACGACTCGTCCTCGGCCACGGCGGCCACCGTCTCGGTGACCACGGTGAAGACCCGCTCGCTGACGTTGCCCGCGCGATCCGGGACCCGCACCCGCACGACCGAGGAGCCTCCCGGGAGCTGGAGCGTCCCGGTCGCCTGGGTCGGGCGGCCCTCGAGCAGCACCGTGGCGCCACCCGCCTCCACGGAGACCGCGCTCGGGAGCACGCCGGAGGCGGTGTCCGTGTACGCCACCGAGATCGATGGCGTCAGCGAATCGAGCGCAATGGTCCGCTGCTCGCCGACCTCGACGCCGCCAATCGTGAGGCGGTCCATCGTCGGCGCATGCGTGTCGAGCACCACCCGGGTCGTGATCTCCGTCCGGCGGGCTGCCGCATCGAGGACAGCCAGGCGGACGGTGTTGGCTCCCTCGACGAGCGGCAGGTCGGTCGAGAACCCGCCGCCGTCCAGCAGATCGACCTGCGTGTCGCCCACGAAGAGGCGGCAAGCGGTGAGATCGCGCACAGCGCCGACGAGGTGCAGGGGCGACTGGCTCGTGATGCCGTCACGGAAATCCGGGGCCAGCTCGACCCTCGGATCCGAGAGGTCGATCGTGAACTGCCGCGTCGCCGACAGGGTCCTGCCCGCGCGATTGGTGGCGGATACGCGCAGCTCGTGGCGCCCCTCGACAGCGACGCGCGTGCCGGGTACGTAGGGCTCCCCGTCGAGCGTGATCACCGGCGCGCCGACGTGGCCCTCGACCCGGAGGACGGGCGTCAAGGGCGCATCCGTCACGAAGCCATCCCGCGCGGGCACGTCGATCGAGACGGCCAGCACCTTCTCGCGCGCGTAGGTCGACTGGCCACCGTGGCCGCCAATCGTCGCTCCCGCCGACGCAGGAGCCCCCTGACCAGCGCTCAGGTGGGTGAGCGCTCCAGCGGGCGGCGCTGCTGCTGCGTGGCCACGATGGGGCTCCTCTGCTCCGCACGAGGCCAGCACAGCCGAACAACTGAATGCGAGAAGGAAGGACCGAGCGCTCATTGTCATGGTTATCGTCCGGCTGTGGTGGCGGTTGCGTGGCATTTGGCCGCTGGGCGCGTGCAATGCGTCGGCCAGGAATGCGCGTCTTGCGATTTCACGGAGCTATGCGAGCGTTCCCGGCGCGGTGGTCCACGCAGGCGTTCCACCCCCCTGTTCCATGGAACAGACAGAGCGTGCCCCGCCCGGCTGGGTTTCGTCGTCCTGCAGAAGGTGGTCCCCTACCATCTTTCGGAAGCGCCTTGCAAGGCTGTTGCCCAGAAGGTCCCGCGTGGGGCACCACGAGTGACGGGCGAGTCCCATCCGGCATGTCGCTCGACCTCTCGACACCTTTCGTTCTCCGTCCCTGGCACGAGACATGACGGCGAGCCCCGTCGTCGTGCCAATCGGTCTTGGACTGCGAGAACCGAGCCCATGATCACCGGATCCTCCGTCGCGCCTGCGCGATCGGATTGAATACGAAGCAATGAGCCATACATGAAATCGGTCTACCGCTGACTGGCGATGTGCTTGAGGAGGGCTCCGGCGAGCTGTTGTGACGCTCGTGCTGGCCGCGCGGCAGCGACGCGTGAGGGTGCGCCCGATCACGACGAGGCACCCCCACTCACCTGGTGGTTCTTCCCTACGACTCAGGTGCGCCCGCCGGGCTCGTTGGCCAGCGCTCGGTCTGCCAGATCCGAGTCGCGGACCCGCTCCTTGCTCAGCCCGGCTCGCCGGTGCCAGAATCAGCGGTTCAATGGCCCGAAAACCGAGCAGAACGGGACGAGGGGCCGAGGCGGATGCGACGGACGTCCTGGCCGGCCGCGTCGCTCCAGAGCCCCGAAGATTGCTCGAGCTCATTCATGCGCTGAACCCGACGGGGCGCGAGCTCGGCCAGGAGGAGAACGCCCGGCGCTACGCGCTGAAGTCTCGCCTGCAGAGTGTGCTCGTGCGGCACTTCGCGGAAGAGCTCGCGCTCGAGCCCGTCGCCGACCAGGAGGGCGTGGTCGGCATCCGGCACCGGTATCAACGGCTCGACGGGTGCCACGCCACAATCGCGTCGCTCGACGAGGACGCGCGCGCATGGGTTCAGCTGCGGCTCGACCTCGGTGACGCGGACGGCGCGGGCGAGGCGGTGTCGGCGCGGGCGTCTACCTCGAGTCGCCAGCGAAGCGCGCCCTCCCCCCGCGAGGATGGGGAGGGCGACGCGGCAAGAGAGCGCCTGCAGCTGGGCCGCGACGCGCTCGATGTCTACGACTATGACGCGGCCAGGGAGCACTTCACGGCTGCGCTGGGGCAATCGGGCGGTGGCGTGGCAGCCGCGCTCGCGCTCCTGGAGCTCCTGGTCGACCACCTGGCCGCCGACGAGGATGCCCTCGCGATCGAGGGCGCGCTGGCCGAAGAGGCGCTGGCAGAGCCTGCGGTCCGTGTGCTGCTGGCGCTGGCGGCCGCGCGCAGCTCGGAGCGCCAGCGCGCCACCGAGCTCGTGGCCGGCGTCGACGGGGAGCGCGTGACGGATGTGTTCGCCGCGCTGGCCGCCGACGCGATTCGAACGGGCGAGGTCGAGCCGGCTGAGCAGTTCCTCGGGGAGGTGCGCGCACGCCAGCCCGCGCACCCGGAGCTGAT
>JAHFDS010000051.1:0-25458 GCA_023248855.1 Myxococcales bacterium | reverse complement strand
CGACGATCTCGCGCGGCTGCGTGCTCAGGCGAGAGAGCCGCTCGAGCGCGAGCTCGCCGTGGTCTACGCGCGTGGTGACCTCGACGCTGCTGTGGAGCAGGCGCGTAGCCTGGTGGCTCGCTGGCCCGACAGCGAGGTGGCCCGACGCATCCTGCGTGAGGTTCGCGATCGGCAGCGCCGCGAGGCGCTACAGCGGCTGCTCGAGGGCGCGGAGGAGGCGGGAAAGAGGGGCGACCGGGCACGCGAAGCCGAGCAGCTGAGAAAGGCGCAAGAGCTCGGGGCCGAGGGGCTGGACACACGCATCGAGGCCGCGGACGCTGCCGTGACCCAGGCGCGGGAAGGCGCCCTCGCCGAGAACGTGGTCAAGCTCCTCGCGGAGGACGACCGAGCGCACGCCCTTGGCGAGTACCCTGGCCCTGCCCGACACGGTGCGGGAGGTCGTGCGGGGCAGAACCGATCGGGTGGAGCTGGCATGGCTCGAGCAAGCCCGCGCGCCTCGGTCGGGCGACCGGGCGCGGGCGGCCATCGAGGCTGTCCTGAGCCTGCCGGAAGCCGAGGGGGCCCTCGATCGCAATGACTTCGAGCAGGCGCTCGAGATCCTGCAACCCCATGAGAAGGCGCTCGGCTCGGTGCCCCGGGCCCAGGAGATGCTCTCGCGGGCGCGGCGAATGGGCGCGGAGGAGCAGGCGCGGCAGGCCCTGCGGTCGCTCGAGGCGGCGCAGGCCGTCGCTGCGACCGGAAATCTCGAGGCGGCGAGGGACCTCCTCCAGCAGCTCGATCGGCAGGCGCTGCCGATGGATCGCCGCGCGGAGGCTCAGGCGCTCGCGGAGCGGGTGCGCGCCGGCAGAACGCTGGAGGAGCGTACGGCGCGGATCGACGCGCTCCTGGCAGCCGGCGAGCTGCTCGAAGCGCGCGACGAGCTGGCCTCCTTTCTCGACCAAGGCGACGAAGCGCACACGCGCTGGCAAGCGCAGCACGCGGCCGTCATTGCGGAGATCCAGCGCCATTGGCACTTGCGCGTGGTCGCCGTCGATCAGGCGTTCGGCTACCACGACTGGTCCGACCTGGCCGGACAGCTCGACGCGCGCGCTGAGGTGCCCGTCTGGTTGACGCCGGATGGCGAAGATCTCCTCCTGTGCACGGCCCATGACCGCTGGATCTTCGTACGGGTGATCGACCTGCCGCGGAGGAAGGTCCGTCAGCTCGTCGTGCTTTGTGCGCCGGAGGACCTGGGTCAGCGAATCACCGCCGTGGTCGATGGCGACTCGCTCTGGATCTTCGGCCAGACCGGGGGCGGCGTGGAGCTGTCGCGGGCGCGCTGGGAGGTCCTGCGCTGGCGGCCGTGGCGAACGCTGGGGCTACCGCTCCAGACGATCGACGGCGTGGCGCTCCTGCCTGACTCCGGCAGCCTGTGGATCGAGGAATCCAGACGCATCAGGCAGGTGCGCTTGGGCCCGTGGCGGATCCAGCGCGAGCTCGATCATGGTGGCGTGCTCCATCCTGTGCTCGGCGGCGCCGAGCCCCTCGTCGGCATGCTGGATCGCAGCCAGAGCGCCAGCCTGTACGGCGCCCGGGGCACTGGCGTTCGCCTCAAGACGGATACGTACTCGGCTGTCGCCGCACATCCGGGTGGAAACGGCGTCGTCTTTCTGACGCGAGGGCCGAAGCGTGCGGAGGGGGAGGGACCTCGGCCGCTCGCCATGCGACACGTCGTTCCCGGAGGCCGGACGGCCGAGGACTGTGTCATCAAGGACGTCGGCACGTCGCTCACCCACAGCCTGGCGACGGCGCGCGACGACGCGCGGACGTTCTTGCTCGCCAATGCGAGCAAGGGCGATGGCCAGCTGATGGCTTTCGCACTGGTCGGCGACTCCATCGAGGAGGAGTCCCGGGTGATTGCTCCGGCCAATACCCTCTTGGCGCAGGATGGGGCGGGCCGACGGGTGGTCGCTCTGTGCGAGACCGATCGGGGCTTCGAGGTCCAGCGGCTCGGCTCGGCGCCGCTACGCCTCCGCGGCCCGAAGGAGCCGGCGGACCGTCGCATGCCAATCGTCGAGGCACCGTTTCCCTGCGAGTCGTTGCCCAAGGGCCGCATCCCCACGCAGAAGGCCATCCTGATCCCGTGGCAGAAGGACATCACGATCTCGAAGCTCCTGGCCGCCGCGAACCGGCATCGCGATGCGAATGCCGGATCGCCGGAGTTCCTCTACGATCTGCTGCTCGCCCTGGCCCGGATCTCGCGTGGTGATCGCAAACATGCTGCCCACATTCGCGCAGCCCGCAGGGAGCTCGAGGGGTTCGCCCTGCAGCGGCATCCGAGGCACGCAGAGCTGAGTCTCTTGCGCGCCGCCCGGGAGGCCACGGAAGGCCAGTGGGAGGAGGTTCGACGCCTGCTCGACCCTGTGGACCCGGCACCACTCGCTGCCGCGAGCGCGGCCCATGTCCACCACCTGTCGGGTCTGGCGCACCTTCACCTCGGCGACGCCGAAGAAGCACGGTGGACCTGGGAGCGGGGAATGAAGCGGCCCGATCATTTCAGGTGTGGGCTCGACGTCTGCATTGCGCTCGCCACCCCCATGTCCAGGCGTCTCAAGCCGCGCCATTGGGACCCGAGCCAGCCGACGCCCCATCAGCTGGGTGGCCTCGTGCGCGCGACCGATGAGCTGCTCGACAAGCAAGACGCCCAGGGCGCGCTGCGTGTCGCCCACCAGCCGGCACCCTTCCGGGCGCGCGAGCTCCAGAGCCTGGCCCGGCTGGCCGAGGCGCACCTGCGGCTCGAGCCCACCGAGGGTGGCGCATGGTGCCGCAAGATGACGGCCCTGGCCTGCTATTGCTCGGTCTTCGCAGCACCGTCGCGCCCATTGACCCTCGCGCACGTCGTCCCGGACGCAATCTGGGATGACGGAAGGCTCCACGAGCTCGCGTCCCGGTGCCGGGCCTGGCTGGAACGCCAGAGCCGGACCCCCTCCGCCTGAGCTCTCGAACCCCGAGGATGCGCGGGCGCTGTCAGGCACGCGCGCTACGCTCGGCGCGCCGTGATCAACGAGGATTTCGACTTGCCGCCGCTGCCCCGGATCCGGGGTCACCTGCTGCCTCTCGTGGGCTGGCTCGAGGATGCAGGCCTCGAGGAGCTCCTGGCCATGCCGCTCGGCGGGGCGGTGACGTGCCTGTCCGTGTCGGTGCGGGTCGCGAGCGCCCTCGCGCGGCTCGGAGGGGCGATGCCGGGGATCACGCTCGGGGATCTACTCGAGCTCGAGCCGCGCGAGCTGCAGCGCTGGCTCGGCAAGCCGGACCTGCAGGCACTGGCCAGGGCCATCGGGCATTACGTCCACGACGGGCCGGCCGGCGAGGAGGACGAGGACCTCGAAGAAGAAGAAGAGGAGGACGAGGACCTCGACGAAGAGAACGAGGACCATGCTGTGATCGCCGCCGGCTCGCCAAGCGCGCCGCAGGCGCCGGTACGCGAGGTCGAGGTGGCGGAGCCCGACTGGCAGGACCGGCAAGCGGTCACGGCGTGGTGCCGGGCGAATGGGCTGAGCGATGCGTTCGGGGTCGCCATCGACTGGGGAGCGATGCGTAGCTCAATGCCCATGTGGGCGATCCGTTCGCTCACCCTCGGGCGGCTTCTGTTCGCCGAGCGCGAGCCCGGGCTCCGGCGCGCGCTGGGATCTCACCTGCCGGCGCTCGCCGAGGCGGGACGGCGTCGCCTCGTGCAAGCGGTGCGCGAGCAGCGGGAGCGCGCGGCCGACACCACGCGCCGGCTGGCTGCGCTCGCACCGATCGAGGACCCGGTCCTGGCCGCGTTCGCGGCGCGCCTGCGTCCGCTGCGTGCGACCCTGCTGGAGACGGTGCCATCGCCGGCGATCACCGACGCCAAGGGCGCGGCGGGCTCCTTCGAGATCCGCAGCGAGCCGCCCGAGGTGCGCTGCCGAGTGGTGGCGACCGCGGCGCCGGGCCTTCTGCCGCCAACGGCCGGCTTGACGCGTCTCGAGCTCGGGCACTGGCGCGAGGGCGCGCTCGTGGTGGACTGCGGCTGCCCGCGCGCGTGCGTGCACGCGGTGGCGCTGGTGGAGCGGGTGCTGTTCGTGGCCCACGCCGGCGAGCCGGAGGTGCGGGAGGCGCTGCGCGCGGTGCTCGCGCAGCCGCCCTGGGAGCGCCTGCTACACAGGCTGGATCAGGCGCTCGCGCCGGCTCCGGCGAGCACGCGGCAGCTCTCGTTTCGCCTGGACGGCGGCGCAGCACCGCGCGCGCTGGTGCCGTACCTGCACAAGCCAAGAAAAGGTGGCGGCTGGACCGCCGGCTCGCGCGTCCAGGCGTGGAGCCACCTCGACCCTTCGCACGAGGAGCGGCGCGCGCTCGAGGCCCTCTCCGGCTACCACCACACGCGCGGACACGATCGCGTGGCGGAGGCCCTGGTCGCGCTGATCGGTCATCCGCGCGTGTTCGTCGAGGGTGCGCTCGATCGGCCAATCGAAATTCGGCAGGGCCGGCTGGGGCTGCGGGTCAACGAGGAAGACGGGGGCGTCCACCTGTGCGCTGCGATCGCGGGCCACCCGATTGGCGCGGAGCATCTCGCGAGCGACGGCGACTTTGTCGCGGCGCTCGACCGGGAGCACGGGACCTGCTGGCTCGCGGAGGCGAACCCGCGGGTGCGGAGCCTTGTGCGCGCGTTCGCGTCGAGCGGCGGTGAGCACCTGCCCGAAGAAGCCCTGCCTGCGCTGCTCGAGCGATTGCCCGCGCTCGAGCACGTGGTCGAGGTCGCACTCCCCGAGCGGCTTCTCGGTGCACGCGTTGACGCCGACGCGTGCCCGGTCGTGCGGCTGCGCGCGCTGCCGGGGGACGCATTGGCGATCTCCATTTGCGTGCGGCCACACCCGGAGGGCACCGCATTTGCTCCCGGCGAAGGCCCGGAGCGCGTCTCGGGGCTGCGCGCGAGCCAGCGTGCGCTCGCGGTGCGGGACCTCGCCGGTGAGCGCTCCCAGGCCGAGGCGGTGCGGCGCGAGCTCGGGGAGCTCGCCGGCGCGGGCAATGAGTGGGCGCTGGAGGTGGCCGATCTCGAGCGTGCGCTCGATTGCATGGCGGCCCTGCGCAGGCTATCGGAAGCAGGCGCCGCGCGCCTCGAGTGGGAGGGCGAGCGGCTCGAGCTATCGCGGCCCGCGCGGAGCACGGACCTCTCCATGCGGGTCCGCGACCGCAAGGACTGGTTCGGGCTCGAGGGCGCGCTCGAGATCGACGGCGAGCGACTCGGCCTGGCGGTGGTGCTGGACGCGGTCCGGCGTGGCCAGCGCTACCTGCGCCTCGAGGGGCGGCGCTTCCTCGCGCTCGAGGGGCGGCTGCGCGAGCGGCTGTCCGCGCTGTCGGCGTTGACCCGAGAGGACCACGGCAAGCTCGCGCTCGGCCCGCTGTCGGCGCTCGCGGTGGAGGACCTCGCGGACGACGGCGCACACTTCGACGCGTCGCGGAGCTGGTCCGAGCTGCGCGCGCGTGCCCGGCATGCGATGGCGCTCGAGCCCGCGTTGCCCGAGGGCCTTTCGGCGACGCTCCGGCCGTACCAGGCCGACGGCTACCAGTGGATGATGCGCCTGGCTGCGTGGGGCGTGGGCGCTTGCCTCGCCGATGACATGGGCCTCGGCAAGACCGTGCAGGCGCTCACGATGCTGCTCGCGCGCGCGGCCGAGGGGCCGGCGCTGGTCGTGGCGCCCACCTCCGTGTGCGCGGGCTGGCTGCGTGAGGCGGCGCGCTTTGCACCGTCACTACACGTCGCGCTCCACGCCGGGGAAGGCCGCACCGACCGCCTCGGCCGCCTCGGCCCGAGCAGCGTGATCGTCGCGAGCTACGGCGTGCTCGTGCGCGACGCCGAGGCGCTCGCGGACGTGCCCTTTGCGACCCTGGTGCTCGACGAGGCGCAGGCGGTCAAGAACGCGGAGACGCAGCGCGCGAAGGCCGCGCGGCAGATCCGGGCGCCCTTTCGGGTGGCGCTCTCGGGCACGCCGATCGAGAACCACCTCGGCGAGCTGTGGAGCCTGTTTCGCGTGATCTCGCCGGGCCTGTTCGGGAGCTGGGAGGGGTTTCGCGACCGCTTCGCGCAGCCCATCGAGCGCGGCAATGCCGAGGCCAAGGCGCTCCTCGGCCGGCTCCTGCGGCCATTCGTCCTGCGCCGCACCAAGGCCCAGGTCGCGCCCGAGCTGCCGCCGCGGACCGAGGTCGAGCTCGCGGTCGAGCTGTCCGAGGAGGAGCGCCGGCTGTACGAGGACGCGCGCCTGGCCATCGTCGCGCGCCTTCGCAACACCGAGGCCGCCCTCGCCGAGGGGAGCCGCGATCCGCGCTTCGAGGCCCTGGCGGGGCTGACCCGCCTGCGCCGGCTGGCCTGCCATCCGCGGCTCTACGACGCCCGGAGCAACGTCTCGTCCTCGAAGCTCCAGCGCGTGCTGCGCCTCCTCGACGACCTGCGGGAAAATGGCCATCGCGCGCTGGTGTTCTCGCAGTTCACGAGCCACCTGGCGCTCGTGCGCGAGGCGCTCGACGCGCGCGGCGTCGTGTACCAGTACCTCGATGGCCAGACGCCGCAGCTTGAGCGCCAGCGCCGTGTCGACGCCTTCCAGGTCGGGCAGGGCGAGCTGTTCCTGATCTCGCTCAAGGCTGGCGGCACCGGCATCAACCTCACCGCGGCCGACTACGTGCTCCACCTCGACCCCTGGTGGAACCCTGCCGTCGAGGACCAGGCCACCGACCGCGCGCACCGCATCGGCCAGGACAAGCCGGTCACGGTCTACAAGCTCGTGGCGCGCGGCACGGTGGAAGACGCGATCCTCGAGATGCAGCGCGACAAGCGCGCGCTGGTCTCGGGCCTGCTCGAGGAGGGTGACCCGGTCGCGCGCCTGTCGACCGAGGAGATGATCTCCCTGCTCGAGCAGGCCCAGGCGGCCTGACTGTCAGCGCCGGGATCCGATTGGCGTTCCCGCGCGTCGAAGATGGAGTGGCCTCCCCGCACGCGCGTGATCACCTTGTCCCCATGCGAGCTGGCTGGCGCAAGCGGTCCGACAAGGCGGCGTGGGTCGAGCGGTTCCTGACCGAGCCTTTGCACCGCCAGCTGAGCGATCGTGAGGTCGCGCGCCGGTGCGGCGTGAGCCACCAACTCGTCGCGCGCGTCCGTCAGGCTCAGGGGACCAAGCGACAGACGGGACCATGCGTGGTGCGGCGCGGCGGGGCGGTCTACGCGATGAGGACCTGCGCGATCAACGCGAGGCGAGCGACTGTCCGCGACAAGGCTCGGCTGGAGAGCCAGGAGCCGGGTGCGGTCGAGTTGCGCCGGCAGGTCGCGCAGCGAGCGTACGAGGCCATGCGAGCGCGCGTCGCCAGCTTCGGAGCCCTCACGCCTGCGGGATGGCGCTGCCTTGAGCGCGACTGGCGCCGCATGAACGAGCTCGAACGCCTCGACAGGGAGGTCCGTGGGACGGGCCTGGCGTTCGTCCAGGGCAAGCCCGCGACGGAGGCGCTGTTTCACGCGGCCATCGCCGCGTGCGAGCGCGCCTGGGCGGAGACCATCGGCACGCTCCGGCGCGCCCAGGAGCGGCGGTAGCATGCCGCGGCTCATCCCGGCCGACGAGCTCGCCCAGACGGTCGCCATGTTTCACGCCGGGGTGCCGGCCGAGCTCATGGCGATTGCGCTCGGCATCCGCGAGCGTGCCGTCTACCAGCGTCTCGCCAGGCGCAAGCTGCGGTTCAAGCGCGCGGCCACCTGGAAGCAGGTGCTGGCCATCCAGGCTCGGCGGAGCCTGATCGCACAGCTCGAAGGACAGCTCTCGGTGGCCGAGCTCGCGGCGCGCCTTTGCGTCCGACCCCGCACCCTTCGGGCATGGATGGGCAGGCACATGCCCGAGGCCTACAACCAGATGAAGGCGCGCCTCCGTTCGGAGCGGGCTGCGCGACGACAGCCACGGGCGTCACCGCCACGGTGCGCCGGGCCGGGGGTGCCAATGCCGCTCACGCGCTGGCGCCGGTCCCAGATCAAGCGCGCCTACCTCGCTGGCGAGACGCTGGCGGTCGTCGCGCGCCGCTACCGTCATCATCCGAGCACGATCGGCCGCCTGCTGCGGCGTCAGGGTGTGCGGCTCCGCGGGCGGACGGAGCACCTTCGCGGTCGGCGCGACGGCGGCCGCCCGGAAGAAGCGCGCTGAGACGCACCGCTATCTGGTCGCGAGTCGCGCAGATCACCATGCGGCCGAGGGAATCACGGGATGGCAGGCGCGACGGCGGCCGGGGCGTCCCCTTCCGGCGGTGGCGTCTCTTGCACGTTCTTGGGAGGACGTCGCCTCGCGCCTCTCGACCGGACGCGGGTAGGTTGAGTGCCAGTACGTCGCGAAGCGTGCCGACACCGCCCGCTCGCGCTGGAACTGGCGACGCTCGGGCCCTCGGCCGCGACGTCTCGATCGTGATCGCCGTCGTCCACCGCGCGCGTCGTCTTCGGCCTGAGGTGAGGCGCGCCATCTGGTCGCGAACGAGCGCTGACCGCCGGTCGCCCTTCGACCGAGCGCGCTTGCTGCCGCCAGGCCGCCACCCGCGCCGTCGACACGCTCGAGTGGAAACCGATCGCCCCATGATGCGTTCGTACTTACGTTGCTCGCAGCCCACCAGGAGGGATCGCATGAGCACCAAGTCCGAGGTCACCACTCGCCGCAGGCGGGTCGCCCAGCTGCGCGCCGACGGCATGAGCCCCGCGGAGATCGCGAGCGCGCTCAAGCTCCGGCTCGAGCTCGTCGAGGCCGACGCCAAGGCCATCGCGGCCGACCCGAACAACCTCGACTACCTCCAGCGCAAGCAGGCGCTGCAGGGCGTGCTCGACAACTACGACCGCATCGAGCGCGAGGCGCGCGAGCACCTGCAGACCTCGCTCGACCAGGGCAAGCTGGACGCGGCCAATCGCTGGTTCGAGTCCATCCGGCGGATCGCGACCGATCGCGGCCGCGTGCTCGAGAAGATCGGCGTGCTCAACCGCGCGGTGGAGGATCTGCCGGCCGAGGACCAGCCGAGGAGCCTGGAGGAGACGCTCTCGCCACGCGCCCGGAAGCTCATCGCCCGCATCGCGCTGGCCGAGAAGGTCGGCGATACCTGGGACGCGCACCTGGAGATCCTGCACACCGCCGCCGAGGAGCCTGTGCCGGATCCTGACTGGCCGGCCCGGGCGGCGAGCGCGCCGACGGCGCCCGATCTCCTTCGCTGACGGGCGGCGCGCAGTTGCCCCGAGTGGGTCGTCCTCTCGGCGACCTTCTCACTCGGGTACTCGTCGAGCGGTCGTAGCTCCGCGAAGGTCAGGAAGCACACGCGGCGCGGAACCCGGCCGGCGCGCCCGACGGGGGCCACTGGTTTCGTGCGGCGAGGCCTTCGGCTCGCGGCCAGCTCGCGGAAACGAGGGCGGGGCCTCGCACCCGCGCATGGCCCCCACGCTCCCTACCCGAGACTGGTGGGAGCCGGGCCGCCCTCCCGGTCGGCTCACGCCCAAGTGCCCGAAAGCAGGGACGGCCGCTCGACCTTTGGCCCGCGCGCCATCGCCACGAGTAGGGGAGAGCGCCCGGCACGAATTGACCGGCGCGCTCGCTCCTCGATTAGGAGCAAGGGCCTTCGCGGAAAGGAGACCGCCATGCAGGGACCACATCGGACCACCAGCACCATGCTCACCGCCGACGCGCTCGCCGCGCGGTGGGACGTCCACGTCAAGACCATCCTCGGCGCCATCCGAGCCGGACGCCTGACCGCGATCCGGTTCGGCCGCATCTATCGCATCCCGCTCGCCGCCGTGCAGGCCCTCGAGGCGCAGGGCGGGCCACTGACCTGTGAGCAAGTGCCCGCCATCGCTGGGTCCGATGAGGGGTGAGTTGAAAAAGCGGCCAATCCGGCGCGCTTCCTAGCCTGCTAGCGAGGAGGTCGGTTCATGTTCGTCCGTGAAGACTGGAAGCTGTTCTGCTCCCTCGAGACCCTGGGCCAGAAGGCCGGCGTGGCGCGCGAGCGGATCGCCCGGCTCGTGCTCAAGGAGCTCGTCGACAACGCCCTCGACGGCAGCGGCGAGTGCGCGTTCGGTCGGCTCGACGGGGACGGGGTCGGGTTCTTCGTGGAAGACCACCGCGCCGGCATCCCGGGCACCGACGAGGAGATCGCGCACCTGTTCTCGGTCGGGCGACCGCTGGTCTCGTCGAAGCTCCTGCGCTTGCCCACACGCGGGGCGCTCGGCAATGGCCTGCGCGTGGTCGCGGGTGCCGTGTACGCGTCCGCGGGCCACCTGATCGTCTCGACGCGCGGCCGTTCGTTGCGTCTGCGGCCCAAGGAGGACGGCACGACGACAGCAGAGCGCGTCGGCCCCTACGAGGGCGGCGGCACGCGCGTCGAGTGCCGGCTCGGGCCGGCCGTGCCTGCCGACGAGGACCTCCTTACCTGGGCGGGACGTGCGCAGCTGCTCTCCGTCGGGACGTCGTACCGGCGCCGGTCCTCGGCGTACTGGTACGACTCCGACGCCTTCCACGAGCTCTGCCGTGCCGCCGGCAGCCGCACGGTGCGCGATCTGGTCACCGAGCTCGAGGGCTGCTCCGGCCGCAAGGCGGGCGAGATCGCCGAGCCGCGGAAGGAACGCCTCGCGTCCTCGCTGGCGCGGGACGAGGCCGAGCGCGTGCTGCTACGGGTGCGCTCGATCACGCGCCCGGTGAAGGCCGCGCGCCTCGGCGAGGTCGGGCCGATGGAGGTCCTCGGCGCCTACGCCCGGACGTGCGCGGTGATGGTCCGCGAGCCGGTGCACGGCCGCATGCGAGCCGAGCTCCCCGTCATCGTCGAGGCGTGGGCGCGCCCCGACGAGGGCAGCTGCCTCGTCATGCACGTCAACCGCACCCCGATCACCGCCGAGATCGAGGCCTACCACCAGAAGACCGACCTCGTCCTGTTCGGCTGCGGTCTTCGCGACAAGCTCCACATCGGGCGACGGCCCCTGGCCATTTGCCTCAACATCCAGACGCCGTTCATGCCGATCACCAACGATGGCAAGGCGCCCGATCTGGCGCCGATCGTGAGCCAGATCGAGGAGACGCTCGGCAAGGCGATCCGCAGGGCCAGGCGTTTGCTCCCGTCGGGGACGGAGCCGAAGCACTCGCAGAAGGACCTCATCCTGGCCGCGTTGCCGGCCGCCATCGCGAAGGCCGGCGGCGACGGCGAGCACCGCTTCAGCCTGCGCCAGCTCTTCTACGCAGTGCGGCCCGCGCTGCTCGAGGCGCTCGGCAAGGAGCCGAGCTACGACTATTTCGCCCAGGTCGTCACCGACCACGAGGGCGCCAAGGGCGAGGACATCCCGGGCATGTACCGGGACGCCCGCGGCACGCTCTACCACCCGCACACCGGCGAGGAGATCCCGCTCGGCACGCTCGCGGTCGAGCGGTACGAGCGGCCCGAGTGGACCTTCAACAAGATCCTGTACTGCGAGAAAGAGGGCTTCTTCCCGCTCCTGCGCGAGGTGAAGTGGCCCGAGCGCCACGACTGCGCGCTCCTGACGTCCAAGGGCTACGCCTCGCGCGCGGCGCGCGACGTCATCGACCTGATTGGCGAGAGCGGAGAGGAGATCACGTTCTTCGCGATCCACGACGCCGACGGACCCGGCACCCAGATCTACGAGGCGCTGCAGCAGGGAACCCGGGCGCGCCCGGGACGCCGCGTGAAGATCATCAACCTCGGCCTCGAGCCCGAGGAGGCGCTCGCGATGGGCCTCCAGGTCGAATCGTTCGAGCGCAAGGGCCGCGTGCCCGTCGCCGAGTACGTGCCCGCGCGCTGGGTCGAGTGGCTGCAGGAGCACCGCGTGGAGCTCAACGCGATGACCACGCCCCAGTTCATCGCCTGGCTCGACCGCAAGCTCGGCGAGCGCAGGACCGGCAAGCTCGTGCCCCCGCCCGAGGTCCTCGCCGAGACGCTCGCCGACCAGGTGCGCGACAAGGTCGACACGATCCTCACCGCGAAGGTGCTCACGGAGGCGCGCCTGGAGGAGCAGGTCGAGGCGGCCGTGCGGGCGCTGGCGCCGAGACTGGACGATGCCGAAGACTCGCTCGAGGGCGAGGTCCGCTCGGCGCTGACCGCCGAACCCGAGCGTCACTGGCCGGCGCCGGTCGAGGCGGCCGCGGACCGCATCGTGGGAGAGTGGAAGGCCGCATGACCCGCCGCGAGTGGGGATCCCGGACGACCGGGCTGTCAGCGTTGGCGATTCCGTGGCACGCCCTTGCGCCGACCTGGCCCCTTCTTCGTCCTGGCTGGAGCGCGGGGCCTCGGCCTGGAAGCGCGCGCCGGTCGCGACGGCCGCTTCATCTTGGCGGGGTATCGGATCGGCACCTCGCGCTTGCTCGGCGGGCGGCCTGCCCGTGGAGCCTCCCACGGACCGGCCGGAACGAAGAAGGACGCGACGTCCACACGGTAGGCAGCGGCGAGTCGTGCGACGAAGTCGATCGTGACCGCCACGGCGGCGCGCTCGAGGCGCTGGATGGCCTGGAGCGAGTAGCCCGTGCTCGCGGCGACCGCCTCTTGCGTCCAGCCGAGCCCCTGCCGGATCCGCCGCGCGTTCATGGCGAGGCGCTGGCGGGCGTCGCTGATCTCGCGCCGGGGCACGGGGCCATCATGGAGTGCCGCGCGCCCAGGTCACAAGGACAAACCGATCGCTTCACGCTCCTATCCGGCAGCGCGGACCCGCCACCACGGCGTGCGATCCACCCGAAGTCGGCGGGGCGGGGCAGCGCATCATGACGGCTCGAGTGGGGCGCGAGACGGCTCCCGCGGGGCGCAAGACGGCTCGAGTGGGGCGCGAAGGCCACCCTCCTGAAGAGAAGAAGAAGGAAGATCAGATCCTTATCTTCTTCTCTTCTCTTCTACGCCCCGGGCGCCCCACCCCGGGGAGGCTCTCGCGTTCGGTCTTTGCCGCGCACACTGTCTCAGCCGAACAAGGACACAGCGCGGGAGATCTGCATAGTGGTGTACCTCTCCCCCCCGGAAACGTGGGGCGCGCGGGGCGCGATGAGATTACACCAGAGAATCACATTGGAATCTGCGCCCCATCCGGCGCGGGGCGCGAGCGGGGGCGCGGGGACCTCGCGCCGGGGCGCGAATGGGTCCCCGGTCAGCCGGCACGGTTTGGGTTCCCATCGAGCCTTCGCTCGGACGAGGTTCGCGTTCGGCCTTCGCCGGGTCTCAGGACTCTTGGTCCTGGATCACCAGGACAATCCTGTGCACCCAGCGGTACGGGACGGCACCAGGCGGACCAATGGACAACAGATCGTCTTGGGTTTCTATTTTTCCTGTTCGCGCAAGTCACCGACGGAGAGAACGCTGCCCGGTACCGATTGTTGGAGCCAGACTTGCTTGCGCGGGATTGCCACGACCCGAGCGGTGGTTAGGTTGGGAATCGCCCGTCATGAGCAGCTCGATCATCTCCGCAGCAACCACCGAACGTTCATCAGGGCGACCGCACGAAATCGGCGATCGTGACTTCGGACCGCGCGAGCGCACAGCAAGGAGCAACGGCATGAACCTCCCCGCCACCATGACCCCGGACGAAGCCGCAGTGGCCCTTCAGCTCCCCAAGGCGACCGTCATCCTGCTGTGCAGGCGCGGGACGCTGCCGGCGCGCAAGCTCGGACGCGCCTGGCGCATCCTGCGCTCCGCGGTGCCCGCGCTGTTCAGCCAGCGGCAACCGCCGCCGGCCGGCACCACGTCCGAGGGCACGCCGTGAGCGCTGCGCCGGCACCCGAGCCCAGTCACCTCGTCCGGCTCGCGAGCGCCTTCCTCGCGCTCGCCGAAGAGGAGCAGCACGCGATCTGCGAGTCGCAGCGCTTCTCCGAGCTCGGCATGGGCCCCGCCCTCGCGGAGCTGGCACGCGACGACTGGGGGCTCGCTGGCAAGAACGACAGCGAGAAGGCCGACGAGCTCACCACCGCGCTGACGCTCGCCTACGGAGCGCGCGCCGTCGGCGAGAGCGCCCCGGAGGACCTGGCGCACCTCTTGCGCCGCGATTCCCATGCGGCCGATCGGGCCCGCGGGCTCCTCCATGCGGCCCGCGAGATTCGGTACCGCCGCCTGGCGAAGCAGCTCAGCCGGCACCGCTCGCTCAAGGCTGCGCTTCACCGGCCGATCCGCGTTCGCGCTCCCCACCGACTCCGCGCCACTCGCCGCGTCGTCCGGACCCGCGATCGCGCGAAGGCCAAGGCCGCCGGGCCGGCATCCTCAGCCGACGAACCCGGGCCGGCAGCGCAGCGCGCGCAGCCGGCCGACCTCCTCCCTCCTGAAACGCGCCTCCTCGGTGCCGCCCCGGCGCCGGGGGCGCTCCTCATCCATGACGACGGTGGCGCTTCTCTGCGCGCGCGCGCGCGGATTTCACGCGCCCCTCGGCGGGCGCACTTCGCCCGGCCCCGCCTGTCCTGCGGTCCACCGAAAGGCTAGCTGGCCACAGGTGCAGCTCGCTGCTCGAGGACTGCACGAAGGCCGCTCGGGACCGCGGGCACAGGGCTCGGCCCTTCGCTGGAACGAAGAAGCCGAGAAAGTCCGAGACGGAGAGACCGGGAGAATCCCCGATGGATGAGCAAGAAGAACGTAATGCCGACTCGCTGCCGAAGCAACCGTCGGACTCGATTTCAGCCGCGGAATCAGCCAGCGACGCGCCGGAGGACGCTGCCACTTCGCCCCCTGGGTGCACAGACGAGGCGGTCCTCGAGGCCGCGCCTTCGGCCGTGGTCCCGACCCTCGCCGAGACCGCGCCTTCGCCCTTCACGCCGGAGCACGAGCGCTACCTCATCGCGCGCGGCGTCGATCTCGCCCTCGCCGCGCGTGCGGGCCTGCATGGCGTGGATGGCGCCGAGGCCGCGCGCCTGGTCGGCCGCTCCCGTCCATTCGCGTGCGGCGGCCTCGCGATCCCCTACCCGCAGATCGCGCCGCCGTACGTGCGCGTGCGCCTCGACGATCCCGGGTGCGCGGGCGGCATGCGCTACGTCGTGCCCGCGGGCCGTCCGGTCCCGCTCTACGTGCCCGAAGGGCTTCCCACGATCGAGCCGCTCGTGATCGTGGAGAGCCCGATCAAGGCGCTGGCGCTCCTGAGCGCCGGCATCGCAGCCGTCGGCCTCGGAGGCACCGGCACGACGCTCGCTGCCAAGGCCGGCGCACGCGAGCTCCACGAGTCGTGGCGGCTCGTCCCGCCCATCGGCAAGGCGGTGGTCGTCCTGTTCGACTCCAACCGTCAGACCAACGTCAACGTCGCCCGCGACGAGGCGCGCCTGGCGCTGGCGGCTGCGCGCGCCGGCGGGCAGGTCAAGGTGGCCGCCCTGCCACGCGCGGCCGATGGAGCCGATTGGGGGCCAGATGACTTCCTGGCGGCCCTCGGCAAGAACGCGCTCGCCAAGGTCCTCGAGGAGGCGCTGCCGGCGGATCCCGCCGAGCACGCGCGTGCTCACCTCGAGCACAGCGCCCCGCTCGAAGAGGGTACGGCCCACGAGCACGCGGCGCAGCTGCTCGCCGACCTGCCGTTCCTGATCTCGATCCTCGAGCGCGGCGCGGCCGCGCGCAGCGCGGTCGAAGGCGTGATGCGCAAGCACAAGATCCCCATCCGGGGGCTCGATCTGGCGCTCAAGGAGACCAGCGCCCACATCGCGGAGCAGCACCGCAAGGCGACCGAGGATCGCAAGGGCGCCAAGCCGCCCGGCTCGATCGGCGACGAGTACGAGATCATCGACGGCTGCCTCTGTGAGGTCTCCGCGGGCCGCGATGGCGAGCCCATCGTCCGCCCGCTCTGCAACTTCACCGCGAACATCGTCCGCGAGGTGGTGCGCGACGACGGCGTCGAAGCGCGCCGCGAGTTCGTGGTCCGTGGTCGGCTGGCCGATGGCACGCCCTTGGGTGAGACGGTGCTGCTCGCCGAGGACTTCGCGGAGGGCGTGTGGGTGCTCGAGGCGTGGGGCTCGCGCGCGTTGGTGCGCGCGGAGGGCTCCATCCCGCACCGCCTGCGCGCTGCCATCCAGAAGCACTCCTGCCCGACCGTGCTCGAGGTGTACGGGCACACGGGCTGGCGCCTCATCGGCGAGGAGCTCGTATTCCTGCACGGCGGGGGTGCGATCGGGGGCACTGGCATCACCGTCGAGCTCGCCGACACGCTCGCGCGCTATCGCCTGCCCACCGAGGTCGAGGATCTCGCCAGCGCGGTCCGCCAGTCCCTGCGCTGCCTCGAGCTCGCGCCCCCCGAGGTCACGTTCCCGATCTTCGGCGCCGTCTACCGCGCGCCGACCATGAGTATCCTGCACACGGACACCACGCTCTGGATCCATGGCAGGAGCGGCGCCATGAAGAGCTCGGTCGCGACGGTGTTCCTCGGCCACTTCGGCGACTTCGACTACCTGCACTCGCCGGCCTGCTGGAGCGACACCGCGGCCACTCTCGAGTACCGCCTGTACCTGGCCAAGGACGTGCTCATGCTCATCGACGACTTCGTGCCGCGCGGCGCCGACTGCTACGACGAGCAGCACAAGAAGGCCGGCCAGATCCTGCACGCGATCGGGAACAACGCGTCGCGCGGGCGCATGCGCGCGGACTCCACGGCGCAGCCCGGCCGCCCGCCGCGCGCGCTGGCGATGGTCACCGCGGAGGACAAGCCCACCGGCTTCTCCACCAACGCGCGCCTGCTGCCGGTCCACCTCCTCGATGGCGTGGTGAACGTCCCGCTCGTGACGGAGCTGCAGGCCAAGAAGGAGCGCCTCACCCACGCGATGGCCGGCTACATCGCGTGGCTGCGCGAGCGCTACACCGGCCTCCACGAGAAGCTCAAGGTGCGCCAAGTGTACTGGCGTGACCGCTTCATGGCCGTGGGCGTTCACAAGCGCTTGCCTACCGGCCAGTCCCACCTGATGGTCGGCCTCGAGCTGTTCGCCGCATTCGCGCGTGACGTCGGCGTCTTCGGACGCGAAAGCGCGCGCGACTTCCTCGGGCGCGGGGAGGATGCCCTGCTCCTCGTGGGCAACGAGCACTCCCAGGCCGCGCACGAGGGCGACCCCGCTCGCCGCTTCCTCGACGTGGTCGCGACCCTCCTCGCGCAGGGCAAGGTGAGCCTCGCGGCGCCTGCCGACCCGCTCGATCAAGAGGCCGGCTGCGAGGCCATCGGCTGGCGTGACGATGCGGAGCACATCGCCTACTTCCTGCCCGAGGCCGTGTTTCGCGTGGCGGTCACCGCACTGAAGGCGGCCGGCGAGGCGATGCCACTCCAGATGCCAACGCTCTGGGAGCGCCTCGCCCAGATCGGCGCACTGGCTGCGCGCGAGGGCGGCCGCTACGCGGTCAAGCGCGTGCTCGGCGGAGAGCGTCGCCGCGTGCTCGCCGTCCGCCTCGCTGCCCTCGAGCCGGAAGACGATCCTGGCCCTCCGGCGGGTGGCGGACCGGGGGCCGGTGGCAGCGAGGGACCGGAGCCGCTCGAGATCGCGGCTTCGCCGAAGCCGGAGGCGAGCGCGCCTGCTCCCACCGACACGAGCACGGTGTCCTGCCACTGCGTCAACTCGCCTGCTGCATTTGCGCAGCTGATGGAGCGCATGAGCCGCGCCGAGCTCGTCGCCGTCGACACCGAGACGCGCCCCCGCCGACAGGACCTGCCCCTGGACGGCAGGAGCCGCAAGTACCATTCGCTCACCGCATCGCTCAACGAGGCGATCGGGCTCTCGTTCAGCTTCCGCCTCGCCGAAAGCCCGCCCGAGGGCGAGCACTACTACCTGCCGCTTCGCCATCAGGGCGCCGAGGACCAGCTCACGATCGATGAGGTCCGCGCGCCGCTCGAGCGCTTCTTCCGCAACGAGGAGATCGTCAAGCTCTTCCACAACGCGAAGTTCGACCTCAACGTGCTGCGTCGCGATGGCTTCGTGCTCGCCGGGCTGCCGCACGACACCCTGATGCTGGCGAGCCTCGTGGATCTCTACCAGCTGCCGCGCGTGGATGCGCCGAGCGCGGGGGACATTCGCAAGGAGCGCTACACGCGCGAGCGGCCGCCGCTCGGGCTCAAGGAGCTCGCCAGTCGCCACCTCGATGTGAGGGCGGCGGCGGACGCGCGCGCGCTCGATGCCTGGCGCGCCCGAGAGGCTGGCCGCCTCAGGTGCAAGAAGAACGACATCACCTACGATCAGGTGCCCATCCCGCTGATGACGCCCTACGCCGCGAGCGACACGCGGTTCACGCTCGCGCTCGCGCCGCTCCTGCACGGTATCGTGGACGAAGCGGGAGCGAAGCTCTACCAGACCGAGCGCGCGCTGATCCCCATCCTCGCCGACATGGAGTACGGGGGCGCGCGCATCGATCGCGCGTTCCTGGAGCGTGCCGCGATCGAGTACGAGGAGAAGACGCGCGCCGCGCGCCAGGCCGTCCATGCCGCGGCCGGACGCGACGACTTCGAGATCGACTCGAACCCGCAGCTCGTGCGCGTGTTCCAGGCGGCCGGCCTTCACCTGCCGGCCGGAGCGGGTGGCCATCCTTCGCTGACCAAGGACACGCTCGAGGCGCTCGCTGGGAAACACCCGCTTGCGAAGGCCGTCGCGGAGTACCGCAAGGTGGCCAAGCTCAAGAGCACCTACATCGACTCGTTGCTCGCGAAGCTCGATGAGCGGGACCACGTCCATTGCAACTTCAAATCGCATGGCACGCGCACCGGCCGCCTGTCGAGCGAGGCCGTGAACCTGCAGAACATCCCGGTTGCCATGCGCGCCGCCTTCGTGCCGCCCGCGGGCCACCTGATCGTGTGCATCGATCTAAGCCAGATCGAGCTGCGCATCGTCGCCCACTACAGCCAGGACCCCGTGCTCGTCGACGCGTTCCAGCGCGGCCAGGACATCCACACCCGCACCGCCGTCGAGGTCTTCGGCGAGAGCAGCGACCCCGACGAGGCGAAGCGCCGGCGCAAGATCGCCAAGAACCTCAACTTCGCGATCTGCTACGGGGCCGGTGCCGGGCGGCTCGCGGCGATGTCCGGCGAGAGCATGGCAGCCTGCAAGGCGCACCTGGCCCGCTTCGATCGCGTCTACGCGCGCCTCGCCGCGTGGAAACGCGAGGTGATCGCCGAGGCGCACCGCTCCGGCCAGGTGCAGAACCTCTACGGTCGCACGCGCTGGCTGCCCATCCTCGCGGATCGCTCGATGCGCGGCACGCCGGCCTACTGGAAGGCCGAGCGCTGCTCGGTCAACACGCTCATCCAGGGCACCGCCGCCGACATGTTCAAGGAGACCATGGTGACCATGGGGGCGCTCCTCCGCGAGCGCGGTGCCAGGACGCGCATGGTGCTCAACGTGCACGACGAGCTGGTGTTCTACGTGCCCACGGGCGAGCTCGAGCTCGTGCCCGAGCTCAAGCGCGTGATGGAGAGCCCGTCGATCGCGGCCGAGCTGCTGGTCCCGCTGGTGGCCGACGTCTCCTGGTCCGAGGTCAACTGGCGCGACAAGCGTGAGGGCCTGCCGACCGAGGCGCTGCTGGACGCCACCGTCTCGGTGGTTCCCACGGAGCTGGAGCTCGAGGAGCCCGCTGAGGGTGACAGCGCTGAGGACGAGGGCGAAGAGCGAGGTGCCGCGTGAGCGACTACCTCCAGGAGGTCTTCGGTCCTGGCGGCTACCTGGCGAAGGCACTGCCCGGCTACGAAGCCCGGTCGGGACAGCTCATGCTCGCGCACATGGTGGAGGGAGCGATGCGAACCGGGCAGCACGCCCTCGGCGAAGGCCCCTGCGGGACGGGAAAGAGCCTTGCCTACTGCGTGCCCGCCGCGTACCGCGCGCACCACGCCAAGAAGCGGGTCGTCCTCGTGACCGCGAACATCGCGCTGCAGGAGCAGCTCGTGGGCAAGGACCTGCCGTTCCTGCAGAAGGTCCTTCCCTGGCCAGTCACGTTCGCGCTCTGGAAGGGGCGAGGCAACTACCTCTGCGTGGACCGGCACGCCGAGTCGCTTACGAGCGGCGAGCTCTTCTCACCGCCCGGCGAGGGACGCGAGCATCAGCTGCGCGAGATCCAGCGCTGGGCCGAGGTGACCGAGACCGGCGACGTCTCCGAGCTCGCGTTTGTCCCGGCGCCACAGCTCTGGTCGCGGGTCTCGGTGGGCTCGGACGACTGCAAGGGCATGCACTGCAAGCTTCGCGACGCGTGCTTCTCGGAGCGGGCCTACGCGACCGCCGAGAAGGCCGGCATCCTGGTCACCAACTACCACGTGCTGTTCGCGCACCTGGCAGTGCGCCGCGCGACGGGACGCGATCTCGTGTTGCCGAAGTTCGACCTGCTCGTGCTCGATGAGGCCCACGAGGCCGCGGACATCGCGCGCGAGTTCTTCGGGTTCTCGATCTCCGAGCTCACGATCCTGCGCCTGGCCAGCCAGGCTGCTCGGTTCGAGCAGCGCAAGCTCGCCGACGCTCTGCGCGAGGAGGGGGCACGCTTCTTTGCCCACGTGGGGGGTTTCAGCCGTACGCCCCTGTACCAATGCCGGCTCAAGACGCCCGACTTCGCGGACCCGGGCGCGCTCGGCGAGCGGCTCGACGAGCTCTCGGCGCTGGCCAAACGGCGGCACGAGGACAGCCGGCGGTCCGGCGACGAGCGGGCGCTCGCCGGCAACGTCCTGCACCAGGCAGAGCAGGCCGCGGAGCGCCTCCGCTCCGCCTGTGCGCTGTCGGACCCCAACACCGTGTACTGGATCGAGGCCGACGCGAAGGGCCACGCGCGCCTGCGCGCAAAGGTCATCGACGTCGCCGCGCTGCTCCGCCACGAGCTGTTCTCTCGCACGCCGACAGTGCTCACCTCGGCGACGCTGACGACCGGTGGGGGCTTCGCGTTCCTGCGACGCGAGCTCGGCATCCCGGAGGGCACGGCCGAGCTGGTCGCGCCGAGCCCCTTCGAGCTCACCGAACAGGCGCTACTCGTCATCCCGGAGGGACTGCCTGACCCGCGTGAGCCGGGCTTCGCCGACGCCGTCGGGGATGTGCTCGGACAGGTGATCGCGCTCTGCCAGGGCCGCACGCTGGGCCTCTTCACCTCGTACCGGAACCTCAACGCGGCCGCCGAGCGCATCGCGGGTTGCGGCTACCGCGTGCTCCGGCAGGGCGACCTGCCGCGCAGCGAGCTCGCCCGGATCTTCCGCGACGACGTGCACTCGGTCTTGCTCGGCACCGACAGCTTCTGGACCGGTGTGGACGTCCCCGGTGAGGCGCTGACTGCCGTCGTCGTCGACAAGCTGCCCTTCCCGAACCCGACCGATCCGCTCATCGACGCGATCTCCGCGCGCGACCCCGACGCCTTCTACAACTTCCTCGTGCCGCAGGCGATCTTGAAGCTCCGGCAAGGCGTGGGCCGCCTCATCCGCAGCCGCACCGACGTCGGCGTGGTGGTCTTGCTCGATCGCCGCCTGCTCGAGAAGCGCTACGGAGCCGAGTTCCTGCGCAGCCTGCCTCGGATGGCCGGCACGCGCGACCTCGCCGCGATCGGGCCCTTCCTTGCCGCGGCTCGCGACGGCGGTGCACCGTGAGCCACCAGGCCCCACCGGGGGGCAGGTCTGCCGGCACATTGGAGGGGGCCCCAGGAGTCCCGGCCGGAGAGGGCGCTCCGGCTGGCTCTCACATTTTTCCAGATCGGTCGTCTCCATACCTGACAACCGAGCAGGCGGCCGCGTACCTGCAGTACCGCTCCGCGGGAGGCATCCGCATGGCGGTTCGCCGGGGTTGGCTCGAGCCCCGTGGCCGCGGTCCCCGCGGCACCTGGATGTTCCGGATCGAGGATCTCGACGCCTTCGTCGCCGATCGCGCGCGTGCTACCTTCGAGCACGGGTGTCGTCTGGTGCGCGAAGAAAAGGAGATGGTAGATGCGCACCAGCAACAAGATGGACGGCCCTCGCGGAGTCACGGAGCTTCGCAAGGGCCTGTATCTGATCCGAGTCCAGCGGAGGGACCCGAAGACGGGCCAGTCGCTGGACATCCGACGAAAGGTGGCGTGTGCGAACGTCCGCGAGGCCACGATGAAGCAGGCAGAGCTATTCGCAGAAGTGGAGCAGGGCGCTCCGCTCCACGAGCGCGTCCAGCTCAAGGACTACGCGCGCTCGTGGCTGAGTTCGAGGCTGCCCACCCTCAAGCCGTCGACCCGCGCAAGGTACGCTGACGATCTCGATCGTCACATCCTGCCCGAGCTCGGCGACTACTACCTCGACGCGATGGCGCCCGAGGACGTGCACCGGTGGTTCGCCGCGAGGGCGGCGGCCTACGCGGGGGCAACCGCAAACGGCTGCCTGCGCTTGCTCAAGACCGTGATGGCAGATGCGGTCGCGCAACACAACCTGCCGCGCGACCCGACACGGCGTATCCGCGCCGTGCCGGCACGCCGGCGAGGCGAGCAGGAGAGCGACGATCCCGTCAACCTGCTCACCGCCACCGAGCTCGGTCACTTCCTGGCCGCGCTCCAGGCGCGGTGGCCCCACTGGTACGCGATGGTCTTCACGCAGTTCGCCACCGCGCGCCGCTTCGGCGAGGTGTCGGCGCTGCGCTGGGAGGACATCGACGAAGAGCGGGGCATCATTCGCATCCGCCGGGCACAGTGGAGGACGATCGTCTCCACGACCAAGACCGACCGGCCGGTCACCGTGCCACTCACCGAGGAGCTCCGCTTGGTGCTGCGCGACTGGCGACAGCACCTCCTGCGCAGTCAACACCGCCACCTCGAGAGCGGCTGGGTCTTTCCGTCGAGGGTCGGCCGACCGCATCACAGCTCGGTGTGCATGCGCAAGGCCTTCGCCGACTGCCTGAAGGAGGTGGGCGTTTCACGCGGCTTCTCCTCGCACGGGCTGCGCCGCACCGCGAACGACCTGCTTCGGCGGATCGCCACCGGCGAGGTCACGCGGGCGATTACGGGCCACGTCACCGCGGCCATGACCGAGCACTACTCCCACGTCGACGCTGGCGAAAAGAAGGTCGCGGTCGAGGGGATGCTCCGGCTGGTCCGGAGTGCAACCCAGCCGGTGGACCCGAGCAGGCATCCGGACAGGCATCAGGGCTCCGAAACAGGCAATCAAGAGAAAGGCCGGTAGGGGTGGACTCCCTAACCGGCCTTGGCTACTACGGTTTCTCGGAGCGGGTTACCGGGGTCGAACCGGCGACATTCAGCTTGGGAAGCTGACGCTCTACCAACTGAGCTAAACCCGCAAGTCGTGTGATCCTAGGTGTTTGGTCCTTTCTGTCAAGCCCCGCGAAGGGCGTCGGCGGGGCTTCCCACCACTTTTCCCACCACCTCGGTCTCGGACGCCTGCGATTCCGCTGGCTCCGCGCGCGCCATCGCGTCGCGGAAACCGGCCAGCGAGATCACGCGGGCGAGGTTCTGTCGCATCTCGTCGCCGGTCACGGTCGAGTAGTGCTGCTGCATGGTGTCGGTGGCGTGGCCGGAGACCGCGCGCGCGACGAGGTCGGCGACGTGTGCGGCGCGGCAGAGGTCCTGGAACGTGCGCCGCATGCCGCGTGGCGTGAACTTCTTGCGGAGGCCGATCGCCTTTCCGACCGCCTTGAACGGCTTGTCGAGCACGGTCGAGCTGCGGAAGCCTCCGAGGTCGGAGGGGAACAGCAGCTCGGAGTCGTGCATCGGTCCGGGCGGGAGTTGCTCGGCGTGCCAGCGCAGGATGTCGATGAGCTCCGTCGGGAGCGAGAGGCGCTGGCGGCGCTTGGTCTTGGTCGAGTCCATCACCTCGTCGCCTACGGTGTGGGAGCGACGCACGAGCAGGATGCCGTCGTCCCAGAGGACGTCGGGCGTCGCGCCGGCGCGACGCAGGGGGCGTAGCGATGACGGGCGCAAGCCGGTGGCGAACCCAAGCGCGGTCATCGCGAAGTGCTGCGGGACCTGGCGACGCATCTCCGCCAGGAAAGTCGGAACCTCCGCTGGAGTCAGGGAGTTCGGCTCCTCGTCAGTGTAGGGGTTGTGCGTCGAGGTGTCGAAGGGGCGAATGCCGAGCATTGGATTTCGTGGCAGGTCGTGCTCGATGACGGCGGCATTGAGGATGACGCGAAGGATTGCGAGCCATCCGTTTCCCGTCACCGGGGAATACTCGGCTCTGCGGACGCGCTTTGCGATTGTCATCTGCCAGTCCTCGATGTCCGCGCGTCCGATGGCATCGAGGAACATGTCGCCGAACGCGGGCAGCAAGTGCTGCTCGAGAACGACGGCCCAGGTCACTCGCGTCTTCGCCGATGCGAGATCACCCCGCAGCACCTTCTTCTCCATGAGCGAGGCGGCGAATTCGCTGAAGCGGACTCTCGCCGTCACCCTCTCCATGTGCCCCTCGCGGACGCGATCGAGCTCCGCCTGCAGCCGGCGGTAGGCCTCGCCGGCGTCGGCGTCGGGGAGCGGCATGCTGACCTCCCGCATCCGCCCCGTGCGCGGGTCCACTGCTCTTCCTCTCACGTAGTGGCCACCTCCTTTCATCCTCCAGACGCCGGGCTTCACCGGCGCCTGGGCGATCCAGTACTTCCATCGTTGCACCCATGTCTGGTCCATCCGGTCCTCCGTGCATGGGCGCACCTGACCGTCCAACCGTGACGGTAGCAGGCGGCCGTCCCATCAGGAAGTCGTGGAGCGCATCGAGGCTCCACATGAGCGTGCCCGTTCCGCCGCGCCGGCCGACGGGCACGATCCTGCCCTCCATGAACGCTTTGCGGATCGCGCCGGACGTCTTGAAGCCGCAGTAGGCGGCCGCCTGGCTCGTCGTCAGGAACGGAGAAACGGGTACGCCGCGCTGGATAGGGGCACTCAAGGCGCGGTCTCCGCCCCGGGGTGGTCTGCTGGTACTTCTGGGTCCCATCGGGACTCCGCCGGCGGGGTGGTCGCATCGTCCCGGTGATCAGGATCCAGGGTGACTTGATGCTGGACACCAGGACGAGTGGCCGGCTCGGCGACTTCGGCACGGCGCAGGAGCTCCAAGAAGTCGTCGAGGCGAAGCATGGCGGTGGGCTCCTCGTTGTCCTCGCGGCAGATGGCCACGGGGCGCAGGCCACTCTTCGCGGCAGCCGCGATGGCCTGGCGCAGCGCGGCGCAGGGGTTCGGCCGGCGGCCCTTCTTGCACTCGATCCACCAGCCCGGCACGCCCACCACGTCCGGCGCGTCGGCTCCGTCGCGGTACTGCAGGCCGCGGCGGACGCCCGCACCGAAGATGGCGGCGAAGAGGTGCACCACGTCGCGCTCCCACTGGTGGCCCTTTCTGCGCGCGCCTGCGCCGCTGAGACGTGGCCGGCTCATGGCTCGGTCCTTGTGGACGCGCTGTTGGCCGGCGTTTCCAGCCAGGACTCGAGCGCACGGCGGAAGAAGAGCAGTCGACGTCCGAGGCGGCGGCACGGGATCTCGCCGGTGGCCGCGGCGCTGTAGACGGTCTTGCGATCGAGTCGCAGGAAGGCCGCGACCTCGTCGGCGGACATGACGTCGGGGGTGGTGCTCTGGCTC
>JAHFDS010000050.1 GCA_023248855.1 Myxococcales bacterium | reverse complement strand
CGCGCCGTTGCCCACGCCATCCCCGCAGCCCGCGGCCGCAAGGCCGAGCACCACGCCAAGTGCCGCCACCGAAAGCCAATTCCGCTGAGTCATCATTCGTGAGCCGGCGTGGAGCATGATCCATGCCGCCTGACGCCCGTTGCTGCCGCCAGGAGAGGTCTCGTGCTTCTGATGACTTGGTGAGGGATTGGCGCAGCCTGGAGGCCGCTGCGCAAGGATTGCCTGACGAGCTGGCTACCGCACACGCCTTCCGGCGCAGGGGAAGGGGGACCTTGCCGCGCGCCGCCGGCTGTGGGAACTGTGCGGCATGCTTGAGCCGGAGCCCGCGGGATGCACCCGGGGAGCGCGACGACTACCGCCTCCTCGGTCTCCTCGGACGGGGCGCGATGGGTGAGGTGCACCTCGCGTGGCGGGTGTGCTCCCCCGGGACCTCAAGCGCGCCAACGCCTCGAGGCATCCGGTCAGCGGCGACCTTCGGGAGCGGCGCGTCTGCCGGCAACAGGCGAGCGACGGGCGGGCCGGGCCAGGTGGGCGTCAAGCGACAAGGGACCGGCGCCGGCAACCGCGAAGGCCACGAGCATGACGAACACCAGGGCCGACAGCTCGAGTGCCTGCCCTGCGGCGAACAGCCCGTCGTGCAGGTGCACGAGCAGGAGCGCACCGAGCAGCGCCGGAAGCTGGAATACCGCGGCGAGGCGCGTGAGCAGCCCGAGCGCCAGCAGCAGGCCTCCAGCGAGGTGGGCCAGGACGATGTAGTGCTGCAGCAGCACCGGCAAGACGAACTGGTGCGACCGGAGCATCTGGTCGAGCAGCTCCGGGCTGCCGACGAACAGCACGCCGCGCACGAACAGGCCCACCCCCAGGTAGATGCGCAGCACGTCGAACGCCAGACGTTGCTTCCCCTGGTCGCTGCGCAGCAGGCGTCCGATTTCATCCCAGCTCCCGCCAGCAGCACGTTCCTGCTCGGTGACTGCCGCGGGGTCCGCCTGTCCGCTCGCGCGCTCGAGGTGCAGCTCCACGGCACTGACGTGGAGCAGGTGTGGATCGAGGGGCATCCCTCGCAGCGCCTTCTCGAACGCCGCGATGCGCGGTGACACCCGAGCGGGCCGCGGAACCTCCCTCGCATGGACCACCGCGTCGCGCGCGGCGCCGTTCATGTAGCCGGCGATCCCGGCGCCCGCCCCGAAGAAGAGCGCGGCCCACACGGCGACCCAGGCGGCGCCTCCGACCGCGACCAACCCGAGCCCGATGGCCCCCGCCGATGCGAGCCCCCACAAGAGCGCCTGACCGTAGGCATGGTGGGGGTTGATCTCGCACTCGGGTGGGGTCGCGAGGGTCCACCGCGTTCGGGCCGGCTCGCCGCTGTTGACCGGGCTGTCGGGGAGGTCCTCGCGCTGCATGACCACCGGATGCGCCCGGAGCTCCTCGCGCGTCCAGGCGATGGGCAGCGGCGCCCCGGCGGCACCCTCGGCGGACTCGCTGACGGCGGACAGGGGCACGAGCCCCCGTCGGTCGGTCGCCACGCCACCCTCACAGATCCTGGCGACGAAGAGCACGACCTGTTGCTCCTCGTCGAGGACCACTCCTTCGACGCGGCCGATCTCCTTCGCGTCTGCGGCCGTCGAGACCCCGGAGCTGCTCACGAGCGGAGCCCCCAGTAGCTCGAGCCCCGACGGCAACTCCCCTTCGCCCGTCCTGACGATGGAGGTTAGAGAATGCATGGACCTCCTCCTTCCGCCGATCACCGGCCCTGATCAGTATGTCACCGAGCTTGGAAAGGGCATCCCGGGCGGCGTCTCGCCGCGGATCTACGTTGGCGACGGACCGGTGCCCCCGCGCGGGCGGCTCAGCTTGTCGAGCAGCCTCGTCAGGCGGAACGTTCGCAGGTGGTTCTTGGCTCCGATGGTGAGGAGCAGAACGATGACGAGCGGCGGCCCGTGGAGCGTCCTATTGGACAGGTGGTAGCCGAGGAGGCCAAGCGCGATCGCCAGGCTGACCGCGCAGAAGAAAAGCGACCAGCGCTTCCTGGCGATCATCCTCCGCAAGAGGGCGAGCTCCGCCGGGGACAGGTCAGCCTCGAGCACGCGGGTGCTCGCCAGCGCCAGCGGCTGCTCTCGACCGGCTGTCAGTGGGCCTTGGCGCCAGGTGGTGGCGATGGCGCCTGTCCCGGTGGCGCAGGGGCCACAGGCGCGGGCGCAGGTGCAGCAGCGCTCGGCGAAAACGGGCCCGTGTCGGCGCCAAGCTTGGCGTGCAGGGCAGCCGCGGCAGGGGTGTCCTTCATGTCGACGAGGGACCGGACGAAGTGGGCCATCGCCCAGATGTCCTTGTCCGGCATCGCGCCCTTCCACGCCGGCATGGCCGTGCCCGGGATCCCCGCGCCGATGATGCGATAGAGGTCCTCGGTCCGGGTGTGGGGGCGCCGCGGGCTCAGGGAGCGCACGGAATTGTGCAGGAAGTCGGGCGGCAGGATCCGCATCTTGACGCCCCGCGCCTCGTATGCCGAGCTCTCCTTGGCTTCGGGCAGGTACATGTCCTTGCGGAAGGCCACGATCTCGTCCTTGCGCAGGCCCTCGGCCTTCATCGCCACGGACATCTGGTAGATCTCCTGCCGCGTCGCGTACGCGGGGTGACAGGAGTTGCAGGTGGCCATCGTGTGGTAGATGGCCTTGCCGCGCTCGATGGCCTGCTGCTCGTCCTTCCACGGATCCGCCGGCGGGATCACGCGCTGGCCGAGCTGCGCATCCTTGTCCTTCCAGCCCTCTCCCGGCGGCGCGAAGGTCTTGATGTACTGGGTGACCGCGTACAGATCGTCCTTGGGGATATCCCAGGTCAGCATCGCGGTGCCCGAGAGCCCGCCCGTGAGGATGCGCGCGAAGTCCTCATCGTGGGGCAGGCCATCGACCACACCGGCGAACTTGTACGTGGCGATCGCGAGGTCCCGCGGGGGCGGACGCAGCGCCGCGGAGGCGGGGCCGTCGCCGCGGCCCTTGCCACCGTGGCAGGGGCGGCAATAGAGCATGTACGCTTCCTTGCCGGCATTGAGCCACTCCGGGGGGACCTTGGACTTCTTGCCCGGCATGGCCACGGCCGCGGTGAAGTGGCCGTCGCAGACCTGCTCGATGCAGCGCTCTTCGCCCGGACACTCGCTGTCCTTCTTGCAGGTGGCGGGCCGCGAAGAGCATCCGAGGGCGAATGCCATCTGGATCAACGACGCCGAGGCGACCAACGTCCGGAGCCTGCTCATGGCTCGGACCCCGCCGCCAACGCTGGCGCGCCGGCCGTCGCGACCTCTGCCTCCTTGAGCGTCTCGGTCTGGCTGAGCCAGTCGCGTCCGAGGAGCCGGATCGCGTCTGCGTTCGCGTACTCGTGTGGACCACGCACCACAACGGGGATCGGGTCGTAATTGTAGTTGGGTGGTGGCGAGGGCAGCTCCCACTCGAGGGTGCCCACCTGCCACGGATTGGCCTCGGCCTTCTTGCCTCGGAGGATGCTGCTGATGAAGTTGTAGACGAACAGTAGCTGCACCGCGCCGAGCATGAATGCGAGGTGGCTCGTACCCCGGTTGAGCGGCAACAGGTGCTCGAGGAACTTGTACTGGTAGGGGTCGAAGAGGCGCCGCTGATGGCCGGCCCAGCCCGCGACCATCTGCCCGGTGAACACCAGCGAGATGAGGATGATCGACAGCCAGCCATGCGCCTTGGCGAGACCCTCATTCATCTGTCGTCCGAACATCTTCGGGAACCAGAAGTAGATCGCGGCGAAGCTGGCGAGGAACGAGGCGGCGGCCATCGTCAGGTGAAAATGGCCGACCACGAACATCGTGTCGTGAAGGTAGATATCCGTCGAGATCGTGCCGAGGAAGATGCCCGTGAGGCCCCCCATGCCGAAGACGAAGACCATGCCAAGTGAGCAGACCATGGGCGAGGTCAACCGGATGGAGCCCTTCCAGATGGTGTGCAGCCAGTTCAGAAACAGCACCTCCGCCGGGACGCTGATGATGAGCGTCAGCAGCATGAAGCTCTGGCCGAGCAGCGGGTTCATCCCGGTCGTGAACATGTGGTGGCCATAGACCACCGCGGAGAGGATGGTCACCGCCGTCATGGCGTAGACCGTGCCCTTGTACCAGTACGCCGGCTTGCGCGCGAAGAAGCTGAGCATGTCGCTCACGATGCCCCAGGCCGGCAGGATGAGGATGTAGACCTCGGGGTGACCGAAGATCCAGAACAGGTGCTGGAACAGGATCGGATCACCCTTGCCGAGCGCCCCGGCCACGAAGAAGTCCGTGCCGAAGCCGCGGTCGAGGGTCAGCAGGATCGCGCCGGCGGCGAGCACGGGAACGAACAGCACATTCAGGATCGCCGTGAGCCATTGGGCCCAGATGGTGAGCGGCATGCGCATGTACGTCATGCCGGGCGCGCGCAGGCGGATGACGGTGGTGATGTAGTTGACGCCGCCCATGATGGTCGCCGAGCCGGTGGTGAAGATGGCCATCACCATCAGCGTCTGGCCCATCCCGGGCATGCCGACGTTGGTGGACAGCGGCGGGTACGTGGTCCAGCCGGCTCCGGCCGACCCGAGCTCGACGCCGAAGGACGCGAGGACCATCACGCCGGACACGAAGAACGTCCAGTACGAGAGCATGTTCAGCACCGGGAACGCCATGTCCCGGGCGCCGATCATGAGAGGGATGGTGAGGTTGCCGAAGGCGCCGATCATGATGGGCGTGATCGCCCAGAAGATCATGATGAGGCCATGCGTGGTGAAGATCGTGTTGTACGCGGCCGGTCCGATGATCCCGCCAGAGCGAGAGAACAGGAGCTGGCCGACGAGCGGCACCTCCTGGCCAGGATGCGCCCATTGCCACCGGATCAGCATGGCCAGCATGCCGCCGTAAAGGATGAAGAACAGGCCGGTGAAGAGGAACTGCTTGGCGATCACCTTGTGGTCGGTGGAGAAGATCCACCGACGGATGAACGAGGACGGGACTGCGTGAATCGCTTGGAGATCCATGGTCGCTATTTCTCTGTCCGCCAAGGCCAGCCCCAGTGGGCGTCCTTGTCCTTGGGATCATAGGCCTGGACGGAATTGGCCGAGGCCCGAGCCGCCCAGGCCGCGAATTCGTCCGCCGGCATCACCGTGAGCACGCCGGCCATCTTGTAATGGGCCATGCCACAGTGCTGGGCGCAGGCGATCTCGAAGCGCCCAGTCTTCTGGGCCTGGAACCACAGCCGGTTCACCGTTCCTGGTACCGCGTCGATCTTGGCCCGCAGATGGGGCAGGTAGATCGAGTGCAACACGTCGGTCGAGGTCAGCTGGATGATCACCGGCGCATCGACCGGGATCCGCAGGTCATTCAGCGTGACGATGTCGTCCTCGGTGTTGAACGTGCCGTCGGGGCCCGCGTAGCGCACGTCCCACGCCCATTGGCGGGCATTGATCTGGACGCGCACGCGATTGGGCTGGCTCTCCGCTCTGGCGAAGTCCCAGAAAGCGACGTGCGTATCCCAGGTGGAGTTGACGAAGAGGTTCCCGTCGACCACGAAGAAGATGGCGGCAGAGAGGCCGAGGGCGAACGTGATCTGCTTCTTGCCGTCGCCATGATCGTATTCGGCCTTGTGGTGCCGGCCGTGCTTGACGCAGGCGAGGACCATCCACGTCACCATGATGGCGAACATGACGACCACGAAGAACATGGTCGATCGGAGGAGCGAGTCGATGCGCCAGCCGTCGACCGAGACATCGGGTGGCAGGCTCCATCCATTGCCCCCAGCCAGCGGAGGGACCGTCGGCTCGCCGGACACGCTGCCAGCTCGGGCGATGATGGGCAGGAGCTGGACCGCCAGCGCGGCGGCTGTGGCACAGACCCACGACATGGCGCGTGAGCGCGGTCGCGGGCGGATCATGGCGGTCATGCCGCCTCCGCTGTGGTCATGCGCTTGATGACACGGACCACGATGTAGGCGGCGACAAAGGGCGCCATCACCATCGCGGCGTACGCGACGAGGAGCACGGCACCCCCATCGTCGCGACCGGCGCAGGCGGGGCACGCGCTCGCCGAGCTCGCCCAGAGCAAGCTGGAGGAGGCGGCAAGGGTTGTGAGCAGCGGCCTCATGGCAGCTTCCTCCACAGGGCCTCGGTGACCAGGACGAGCGCGTAGAACATGGGGATGGCCATGGGGATCGCGATATTCAGCTTGAGGATCCGGGTCTCGTGGCGAAGGTGCATGAAGAACAGGCCGACCAGCGCCGCCTTGGTGAGCGCCATGGAGAAGAGGCCGATCACCATCGGCACCTTGCCGATGCCGGGGATGTAGACGAGCCCCACCTCGAGCACGGTGAGCACCGTGAGCCAGGCGAAGATGATCCAGTATTCCTTACGATTGATGTGCGCCATGACCTAACCCGTCGGTATCAGGTAGATGAGCGTGAAGACGAGGATCCAGATGAGATCGACGAAGTGCCAGAACAGGCCGACGATCTCGATGTGGTTGTAGTTGCCGTTGTCGTATTTGCCCATGGCCGCGCGAACGGTCATCACGAGCAGCAAGCAAACCCCGGAGAAGACGTGGAAGCCATGGAAGCTGGTGACCACGTAGAAGCAATTGGCATAGGCCGAGTCGCCGAACACGAGGCCGCGCTTGGTGAGGCCGGGGTGCCAGATGCCGAAGTATTCCTGGTATTGCCCGCACAGAAAGAGGATGCCGCCGAGCGCGGTCAGCGCGAGGAAGCGCACCAGCGCCTTGCGGTTTCCCTCCACCGCGGCTGCGTAGGCGAGCACCATCGTGATGCTCGAGCAGATGAGCAGAAACGTCAGGCCGGCGGTGAAGTTGATGCCGTAATCAGGCTGGTGCGGGTGCCTCCAGACGGTGGCCCCCCCGCGCAAGATGCCGTAGCCGAGCAGGAGCCCCGCGAACATGAGGGCGTCTGACAGCAGGAACCACCACATCCCGATCTTGCCGAGCGACGCCCGGCCGTACTGATCGTCAGGGGGCCACTCCTGGAAGGGAATGGCGTCTCGGTGATGATGCCCGTCCCCGTGGCCGTGGGAGCCGTGGGAACCATGTCCTTGGTGGGCGCTGGCGGAGGATTCGCTCATCGGTCGTCCGTTGGAGGCTCCGGCCTCATGCCGCCGGAGGCGGCAGAACAAAACAAGCTGCGATGTTCGCTGAGACACCCCCTCGAAGCGAGACGCGCTCCGAGAACAGAGAACGGTGGTTCGTTTATCATGCGGTCTTGATCGCTGGCAAGTGCCTTCTCGGACGAGTAGGGTCGGCGCGATGCCTCTCTCCGACTTCTTGTGGTTGGCTCGCCTGCGTCAGGGCCTGGGACGCCTTCGGCGGGACCCAGCGCGGCTCGTGAGCAAGCCGGCCTTTTGGGCGGTCGCGATCGCGATCCTGCTTGGCTGGCCCATCGTCCGCGCGGTGCGGCAGACGCTGCCTCCCAGACTGCCCGTCCTCGGCACGCTGGCGGAGTTCAAGCTACGCGATCAGACGGGACGGGACTACGGCAGCGACGAGCTGCGCGGCAAGGTGTGGATCGGGAACGTCATCTCCACACGCTGCCCGACCCTTTGCCCGGCGGTGACCGAGCGGATGAGCAAGGTGCAGCACCGCGCGCGCAACCTGGGCGCGTCGTTCCGCCTCGTGTCTTTCAGCCGCGGCCCGGAGCACGACAGCCCGGAGGTGCTGGCCGAGTATGCGAAAAAACACCGGGCCAGCCCGCGGCTGTGGTCCTTTCTCACCGGGGACCGAGCGCCGATCGACGAGCCGGAGCACGGTCGCCTCGTCCTGGTCGACCAGCGCCTGCAGATCCGCGGCTACTACATCACCGAGGACGATCGTGTAATCGATCGATTGCTGCGCGACGTGGGGCTCCTGACCGCGCTCGGGGCGGCGCGGTAGGCCGGGCCGCTCTTCCGCGGCGCCTGTCTACAGGCCGGCGGGCTCGACGCGCTTGCCGCTCACGAGCAGGTTGCAGGGCGCGTGGCGCAGGAGGTGCTCGGTGGTGGACCCGATCGGTGCGGTGCCGTTGGCATCGCTGCCGCAACGGCCGGCGACGAGCAGCCACGGCGGAGTGACCTGCACATACGCTGCGATCGTCTCGCGGGGCAAGCCGGGCCTTTCGAGCAGCTGGCAAGACGTCTTGACGCCCTGGGCCCTCGCATAGCGCTCGGCCACCTGGAGATGTGCGCGCAGGAGCGCCAGATCCTCCCGGGCGCCCTCGTCCTCCGGGCTGGCGGTCGATGCGACCGCGAGCAGCTCTACGGTCTTTTCGAATTGGGTCGCCAGCCGGCAGGCGGTGACGAGCGCGGCCCAGCTGTGCTGCGACCCGTCGAGGCACACGATGATCCTGCCGTCAATCGCCGCGGGCACGCTCGCGGTGGGCACCTGCGCCAGGTCCCGGACGACGAGGGTGTCGACCTCGGTGCGGCGCAAGAGGCGCTCGACCACGGAGCCAACGAGGCTGTCCTTGACGGCGCCCTGTCCGAGCGCACCCAGGATGACGAGGTCATAGCCGGACTCGTTGACGTCCCGGACAATGGCCTCGAAGTTCTTGCCGTCGAAGTGCTTGCGCTCGAACGAGAGCGCTGCCTCCTTGGCCCGGGCGTCCATCAGGTCGAGGTAGCTGTCCGAGATGAGGTGCAGACCGCGGGCGATGAGCGCATCGTGGATCTTGCGCTGCTTCTCGAGCTCGGTCTCCTCCTTGTACTCGTCGGGCAGCGTGAACTCCATCTGCTTGAAGCGCACGTCGTGCAGCTTGGCCGCATAGACGTGGCTTCCGACCAGGCTCGAGCGAAACGCCTTTCCGAGCGTGAGCGCGAGGTCGATGGAGGCGTTCGAGTAGTCCGAATTGTCGACGGGGACATAGATCGTTCGATACATGGCGAGTGCCCATCGAATCGCACGCTCCCGGGTCTGTGTCAAGGCTTGCAAGCGCAAGACGCAAGGAGTCGCTTGACAAGAATCAAGGCGCCAAGATAGCGTGCCGCGCGTGGTTGCGCTTGCGGGCTTTCGGCGCTGCCTCCGGCCCCTTTGCTGCCCCACCCACACTGACGGATCGACCCACCGGTGAGAGAGACCTTATCGATTGCAGTGTTCACCCTGGCGGTCTCACTCCTTTACACAGGGGTCGGACACATGGTGCCGCAGCTGGAAAACCGGCCTCCACCCGAGGTGAAGGCCGGCACCAACATCGGCCCCGAGGCGCTGATCGAAGCGGGGGCTGGCGTGTTCGAGGCCAACTGCGCACAGTGCCACAAGCTCGGTGAGTCCGGCCGCGGTCCGGACCTTGCCAGCGTCGGCAGCCGGGCCCGCGAGCGGGCCGCCGAGCGCTCGGCCGGCGGCAAGCCGTATGCGGATGTCGATTACCTGGTCGAATCGCTCTGCAAGCCGGGTGACTATCTGGTCAAGGGCTTCGGCAACATCATGCCGCCGCAGGGCAAGGCGCTTTCGGGCGGCCAGATCCTGGCCGTCGCTGCGTTCCTGCAGAACCTCGGGGGCACCGCGACGATCAAGGGCACCGACACGCAAGTGCTCGAGCGCTTCGGGTGCCTGCAGGCAGAAGAGGGCGGCGGCCCGGGCGCTGCGGCAGTCGAGGTCAAACCCGTGGGGGCGCCCGCGGAGTCCTTCGCGGAGTTCGGTTGCTCGACCTGTCACTCGATCGCGGACCCCACCCGGAAGCTCGGGCCGAGCCTCCAGGGTGTGGGCAAGCGCATCGGCAAGAGCGGCATCTACGACAAGCTGCTCAATCCCGGCGCCACCGTCACCGCCGGGGATCCTCCCTACGAGAAGGGCCTCATGAAGAAGACCCTCGATGGCAACGGCTTCTACGAGCGAATGAAACCGGTCGACTTCCAGACGCTGGTCGACTGGCTGGCCAAGCAATGAACGGGGCGTGGGGGCGTTGATGTTCACGTTCTGGGCGCTCATCGCCTACCTGGCGGTGCTCACCATCCTGTTCCGGATGCGCGGCGGGATCGGCATGTTCTGGTCCACCGCTGCCGCCCTCGCGGTGACCCTGCTCTACCTCGCCAAGGGCTTCGATCCGCCGCTGCCCGGCAGCATCGTCAAGCTGTTCGGTGGCATGGCCGTGATCGCCGTCCTGCTCTACATCACGAGCAGCGAGAGCGGTCGCAGCGCCTTCTTCGCGCCGATCCGCGCGGTGATGGTCGAGCGACACCGGCAGCCGCTCCTGGGCGTCCTCTTGCTGGTGATCCCGGGCTTGGTCGCGTGGCAGAGCTATGTCGCTGCGTTGCCGAGCGACGTCGCGCCACCCCTCATCCGGAGCGTGCATCCGGCCCCGCCGGGCACGATCGCAGTCAGCACCCAAGGGGCAAACGAGCCCGTGACGGTCGACATCATCAAGGACGACAACCCCTTTCGCGCCCTCCAGACCACGAACCCGCCCGAATTCGCGAGCAGGGTGGCGCGTGGCAAGGTGGTCTACTACCAGAACTGCTTCTATTGTCATGGTGATCACCTGGCCGCGGACGGCCACTACGCGAACGCAATGCGGCCCCCACCGGCGGATTTCCAGGATGCCTCCGTGCTGCCCCTGTTCACGGAGACCTTCTTCTTCTGGCGCATCGCGAAGGGCGGACCCGGCCTGCCGGCGGCGGCGACGCCGTGGGATTCGGTGATGCCGGTCTGGGAGAGCTTCCTCAGCCCGGATGACATGTGGTCGGTGATCCTGTTCCTGTACGACCACACCGGCTTCAAGCCACGTGGCCACGAGCCAGCCGGGGGGCACTAATGACCACCCGCGAAGTGAAGACAGCTGCGGTTCTGTGCATCGTCGTGTGGGGCCTGGGCGGAGACGCCTGGGCCAAGGGCACAGCGGTAGAGGGTGCCAAGGTGTATGCGAAGCGGTGCTCGCAGTGCCACGGCGAAAAAGGCGATGCCGATGGGCCCGCCGCCACGTTCATGCTCCCGCGGCCACGCGTGTTGCGTGACAACGCGATTTACAAATTCCGCAGCACGTCCTCGGGAGAGCTGCCGACCGAGCAGGATCTCTTCGACATCATCACGCGCGGACTGCCGGGCACTGCGATGCCTCCCTTCAAGGTGCTGCCCGAGCAGGAGCGCTGGGATCTGGTCGCCTTCATCAAGAGTCTGACCGACGACTTCAAGGACTCCTCGAAGACCAAGACGCTCCCGGAGCTGGCCGGCAATCCCGTGCCGCCCGCTGCCGACGAGGCGTCCCTGAAGAAGGGCGCGGAGCTGTGGAAGGCCAACAAGTGCTGGCAGTGCCACGGTCAGAAGGGCAGGGGCGACGGTGAATCGTGGCCGACGCTCAAGGACTCCTGGAAGAACCAGATCCTACCGGCGAACCTCACGAACCTCGAGAGCTACCGCGGCGGATCGACGCCTCTTGCGATCTACCGGACCATCAGCACCGGTGTCAACGGCACGCCGATGCCGGCCTACGCCGACTCGATCAAGCCCGCGGAGCGCTGGCACCTCGTCAACTATGTGCTGAGCCTGGCGCCGAAACCGAAGGACAAGCGGGACGACAAGATCGTCGCCGTGCGAACCGACAAGCTCCCGGCGACGGACGACGACAAGGCGTGGCAGCTCGCGCCTGTGGCCAGGTTTGCCACGTTCTCGAACGTGATCGAGTCGCCGCGCCTGTACTGGCGCTCGGTCGAGTTCGTGATGGTGCAGGCGCTCTACACCGAGCGGGAGATCGCGCTGCGCGTGCAGTGGGACGATCGCAGCAATTCGAAGGGCTCAAACGTCAGCAAGAAGTACGCGGACCGTGACGCTACGATCTACAGCGGCACGGATCATCCGGACCAGATGGCGGTGCAGTTTCCCGCCGGGATCCAGACCGACCCCAAGGTCAGACCCTACATCCTGTTCGGCGACAAGAAGCTTGCGGTCAACCTGTGGTGGTTTCGGGCGGACAAGGAGCGGGCAACCGAGCTCAATGGCAAGGGCTCCGGCAGCCTGAGCTATCAGGACCCCGCGAGCCAGGATGTCAAGGCGACGACCTCACACGCGGAAGGCCGGTACACCGTGGTGATGCGCCGCGCCCTCACCACGGCAGACGAGAAGATCGACGCGCAGTTCGCCCCGGGCGCTTTCGTACCGATCGCGTTTCACGTCTGGGACGGCGACCGCGGCGAGGTGGGGACGAGGCGCGCGCTCACGGCATGGTACTGGCTCTACCTGAAAGAGCCCGTGCCCACGCGTGCCTACCTGGTGCCACCGGTCGCGTTCGTGGTGACCTTCGGCCTCCTGTGCGGCCTCGTGGTGCTGCTGCGTCGGAGGAACGGCGCAAAGCTGCCGTTCGCGAACGACTAGACAGGTCTTTGTTCAGCTCCCCTCGAGCTCCAGCCGATACCGGATGGTCATGCAGCCGGCGCCCTCGGGCTTGCAATAGTAGCTGACGACGTTCAGGTAGGCGATGCCGCCGCCAGTCAGCCGCACGGCGTAGGTCTCGCCGGCGCTGCGAAGGACATGGGTCGTATACGAATAGCCGTACCAATGAGCGAGCGCGGCATTCTGCAGCTTACCGCTTTTCAGCGCATCACGTTCCCAGGACGGCGAGGCGGGCAGCCGGGCGCTCGCCAGGGGGACCTTGCCGAGCTTGATCGCGCCGTGGGGAGCACCCAGCACGTGCCGCCACACCACCAGATCGGCCATGACCTGCGCCTGAGGTTCGGGGGCGACGGTGGTGATCCTGCCGCCGGCGAGATCGAAGTGCACCCAGTGCTTGCGGTCGGACGCGTCGAGGGTCACCTGGAACGTGCCATCGGCCGAGGCCCTGGCCGTCTCGTCGATGGCGAACCGAGGCTCGCTGGAGCCACCGCCGGGCGCGAGCAGCCCAGAGAAGGCGAAGAGCAGCGCGCACGTCAGCAGGAAGGCCACGATGCCGACGTGGATCAGTCGCTTGCCAGCCCGGGCCGTTGCCGCCTCCGGCGGGACCTGCGCGGCCGGGACCTCGCCCTTCACGACGGCGGGGGTCGCTTGCCGAGGAACGTGAAGGTCCCCGCCGCGACCTTGTCACGCAGCGACTGCATGAGCTCCGCGGTCACCACCGCAATGCCTCGGGCCTTGCAGTAGGCCTCCACGCGACGAGTCACCATGCCGCGGGCGAACCTCGGCACGCGCTCGAGCCGCGCGCGCGCCTCCGGCGTCCACGACAGCTCGGTCGGCTGCTCCTTGCCGTAGGCCTCGGTCTGGGGCAACTCGATGACCTCGGTCCCTTTGGGCTCGTAACCGCACCAGGGGTCCTCGTCCATGTAATCGCCTTTGAGCGCCAGCGCACGTGCGCGACAGCCGCCGCACACCTTGGTGTACTCGCAGTTGCCGCACTTGCCGCCGAGCTTGTGGCCCCGCATCTCGTTGAGCACCGCGCTGTCGCGCCAGATCTCGGCGAAGCCCGCCTCGGTGAGGTCCCCCGCCTCCGTGGGCATGTAGGGGCACGGCGTGAGCTTGCCCTCGGGTGTGATGCGGGCGTAGTGCGTCGCGGCCGGGCAGCCCCCGTCGTAGGTCTTGAGGAAGGTCGAGGTCGGGTCATTCTGGTGCACGATCCGCTTGTAGTGCGGTGCACACTTGGCGTTGATCATCAGGCGGCCGCGAAACTGCTCCTGCAGGCGGACCAGCGCGTGCAGCGATTGCTCGTACTCCTCGGGCTCGAGTGGGCTCAGACCCTGGCCGCGGCCGGTGCACACGAGGTAGTAGACGTTCAAGATCGGCGAGCCGAGGTCGATCACCATCTCGGCGACCTGCTCGAGCCGATCGAAGTTGAAGGACATGAGCGAGGTCTGGACCAGGAAGTCCATGCCGGCGCGCTTGATCTCGGCGATGCCGTCGATACTCCGCTGCCATGCGCCGGGCACGCCACGGAACTCGTCGTGTGGTCCCGGCGCCGTGGAGTCGAGGCTGATACCGAAGCCGCGCACGCCTGCGTCGCGCGCGCGTGCCACTCGCTCGGGCGAGAGCATCACGCCGTTGGTTCCCATGACCGTGAATAGCCCGCGGGAGGCGCAGCGCGCGGCGACCTCGAAGATGTCCTCGCGCATGAACGGCTCGCCGCCGGTGAGGATGACCAGACAGCCCGGGTTGGCCTCGGCGATCGAGTCCGCGATGCGGAGACATTGCTCGGTGCTGAGCTCGCCCTCGCCGATCTTCCGCCGGACGGCGTCGATGTAGCAGTGCGAGCACGCGAGATTACAGCGCTTGGTGATGTTCCAGGAGATGACGTAGGGACGAAAGACGCCGTCCTGCCCCAAGACCACAGGCCTCGGGACGGCGCCGATCGCGTCAAGGCTGCTTTCGGCAATCCCGACGGAGTCCGGCCTGCGGCCGGAGAGCGTGTAGAGAAAGCCCTTGTCTGACATCGACTACCGGCGGCGCGAGCCCGGGGGCGGCAGGCTCCGCTGGTGGCGCAGCCACCGCCACACGACCACGGTGAGGCCGAGCAGCACGACGTTCATGGCGATGAAGCCGACGTAATGGTAGGCGGCCACCTGCTGGCGCGAGAACGCGTAGATGGTGGCCCAGTCAATGAGACCGAGCAGCACGAGCTGCGACCAGAAGCCGGACTTCCTGAAGCCTTCGCCGGTCATTTGGACGAGCCTCCTCTAGAACGCGAAATCGATCTTGGCTGCGCCGCTCGCCTCCACCTTCACCTTTGCGTCCTTCTCGCCGAACTTCTCGTGCCAGACCTTGACCATGTGCTCGCCGGCAGGGACGCCATCCAGCTTGAAGCTGCCGTCCTTGCCCGACACCGCCGCGTACGGGTTGTTGGCGACAAAGACATAGGCCTGCATCCACTCGTGGGCGTCGCACTTGACCGAGACGACGCCGCCTTTCTTGAGCGGCTTTTCGACGATCTGCCCCTGCGTCGGCAGCGCGATGTTGACGAGGTCCTTGTTGCCCTGGGACAGGAAGAGGTGGGTGTTGTGCAGCACCGGGTCACTGTTCTTGGCCGCGATGCTGGCGCCCTTGTACCCAATCGCCACGTGTGGGGCGAACTCGCAACCATTGTTGTCGAGCGTGACGGTGGCCTTCTCCATCGGCTTGCCCTTCATCACGTCGGGCAGGTAGACGACTGCGTTGGCCAGCTTGCCGCCGCTGACCACGATGCTACCGGCCATCTTCTCCTTGACCTTGCACGCGGCGCAGCAGGTCGCCTCGTCCTTGGTGATGATGACCTTGGTGTCCTTCTCCTTGCCCCCGTAGGACACGGTGCCGGTGATCGTGCCCCCCCCGGTGACCGGTGCGCCCTGGTACTCATCGGCGGCGGCGGGCTCCGCGGCGGGCTGGCCGGCGGGCGCGGCAGGGGCCGCGGGCGCGGCAGGGGCCGGTGTGTCTTCCGCGGGCGCAGGCGGCCTCTTGTTACAAGCGGAGCAGAGCAGCAGGGCTGCAATGGAGCAGAGGGTCGTCGTTCTCATGGTCTTTCGAGGGTCCTTTCGTCCGTCCGTGGCAGGGCGGTTCTTAGCACCGGAACGCTTCCGATCCAAGCGCGTCCTATTGGCTTTTTCGAGTGCCCCGGCCGCGGCCCTGCTTGCGGCTGAAGCGGCGCAGGTAGATCACGAGCGCGGCGGCGGTCGCCACCGCGACCACGGCCAGCACGAGGTGCGACCGAGAGTCTGCGTGGCCGTACATCCAGCCGGCCCACAGCGCGAAGAGCAAGCTCGCGCCGATCGAGGCGCTGATCATGACCTTGTGTACGGTGACGAGCTGCATCGCCAGTGTTCCCCCCACAACGTCGTCGGGACCGCGTGGTGCCCGGTGCGACCCTTCGCTAGAGCTTGCGTGTGGGAGATAAGGTTCATATCCTCCGCCCGCTCGTAAAGGAGTCAAGCCTCATGTACCAGAAGATCTACGTGGCGGTCGACAGCTCGGTGCACGCGCAGAAGGCCACTGATGTGGCCATCGCTCTCGGGCACCTGTTCGGGGCGCAGGTGATCGGCAGTCACGTCGACGAATCGGACCACCTGGTGGCGCGGCGGCAGCAGCTGCGCGCCAACCTTCCGGCGATGGGCGCCGAGGCGGCGGCGCCAGCGTCTCACGCTGGTGGCGCGAAGCAGGACACCGCTGCAGCGCTCGACATCGTACACACTGGCACGGCCGTGGCCGACGCGGCGGGCGTCGTTTACGAGGCGAGGACGCTCGCCGGCCGCGTGCACGAGGCGCTGGCGGCGGACATCGCCGCCTCGAGCGGTGAGCTGGTCGTGCTCGGCGCCCGAGGGCGGGGCGGCGCGGCCAGCGTGGGCTCGGTTTGCGAGCGCCTGGTGCGGCAGTGCCACGTCGACACGCTCGTGGTCAAGGAGACCGAGGCGGGTCACGGGATCGACGGCCCGGGCAACATCCTCGTGTGCATCGACGGCTCGCAGCAGAGCTACGCCGGCCTGCGCACCGCGCTCACGCTCGGCAAGAAGCTCGGCAAGACCGTCGAGGCGATCGGCGTCTACGACCCGTACCTGCACTACACGCTCTTCAATGGCATCGTCACCGTGCTGTCCGAGCAGGCTTCCAAGGTCTTCAAGTTCAAGGACCAGGAGAAGCTGCACGAGGAGATCATCGACACCGGGCTCGCCAAGATCTACCAGGCGCACCTCGAGGTCGCGCGTCAGGTCGCGGACGACGAGGGCGTGCCGCTCAAGATCACGCTGCTCGACGGCAAGGCCTACCAGAAGATCCTTCAGCACGTGCGCAAGACCGGCCCATCGTTGATCGTGATGGGCCGCATCGGTGTCCACTCCAAGGAAGACATGGACATCGGGGCCACCTCGGAGAACCTGCTCCGCGCGGCCCCCTGCAACGCGCTGATCACGAGCCGCACCTTTGCCCCGGCCATCGATGTCCTGGCCGCGGAGTCGATGGAGTGGACCCCCGAGGCGAGAAAGAAGATGGGCCGCGTGCCCGAATTCGTGCGCGGCATCGCGACCACGGCCATCCTGCGCTGGGCGATGCAGCGCGGCCACTCGGTGATCACGCCGAGCGTGATCAACAGCGCGATGGGCGATCTGTTGCCGCCCGGTGCGGCCCAGGCCATGGGCTACATCGCCGAGGAGGTGGCGATCGCCAAGGACAAGCTCGATCAGGGCACCACGTTCATCTGCGCCGAGTGCGGCTACGTGTCGCGCGATCTGCGGCCGGTCGCCTGTCCCGTCTGCAGGAGCCTGGGCGCGACCTTCCAGCAGATCGACCGCCAGGCGATCGAGGCGGCGGGCAAGCTGGATACAGGCGCGCTGACGGAGGAGGAGACCTTCGACGGCGTGGCGCTGAAATGGGAGAGTGCCGCCAAGGAAGTGCTGCGGCGCGTGCCCTCCGGCTACGAGCGGCGGCGCACCAAGGCACGCATCGAGAAGACGGCCCGGGTGCGTGGCCTTTCCGTGGTGACCAAGCAGTTCGCGCTCGACATGGTGCAACAGGAGGTCGCCGACACGTCCTATCTGTCCAGCCGCGGCGAGACGCGCGAGGTCGTGGTCCGGGAGCAGGAGAAGGCCGACGACACGGTGCCGCGTCCACGCGAGGGCTCGCCGCTCTCCTGGACCGACGGCGCCTGGGCTCGCATGTGCCGGGTCCCCGAGGGATTCATGCGGGACATGACGCGCGAGAAGGTGGAGGAGGTCGCGGTGCAGAAGGAGCGGACCTTCGTGGACCTCGCCCTTTGCGAAGAGGGGCTCGCCGAGGGCCGACGCATGATGGCCGAGGCGCTCAAGAGTCACCGCCCGGGCAGCACTCGACCGGCGTGAGCTCCGTGGCTTTGCGCCCGCAGACAGGGCAGGCCGATGGGGTCATCTCGATCCATCGCCGTAAACAGGTGGGAGATACGACCTCCTACGTCGGCATGAGCGTCTTCGTGGCCTCGTGGGCCATGCTCTTCGCGGCGCTGTTCATGAGCTACGCGGTCCTGCGGATCCGGGCGCCCATGTGGCCACCGGAGGGCACAGGCCGGCTACCGCTCGGGCTCCCGGCCATCGCCAGCGTCGTGCTCGCGCTGTCGAGCGCCAGCCTGCAGCGGGGGAAATCCCTTGTTCGGCTCGGAAACTCGTCGCCCTACCTCGGCCACCTCTCGGACGCGATCCTCCTCGGCCTCGCGTTCCTGCTCCTGCAGTCGACCGCGTGGTGGTCGCTGTGGCACCAGGGCCTGACCATCCGGAGCGGCCTGTATGGCGCCGTCTTCTACCTGCTCACCTGTTTCCACGCGCTCCACGTCCTCGTGGGCCTCCTTTTTCTCGGATGGCTCGTGCCAGGGGCGCTGGGGGGCCGTGATCTCGGTGGCAGGCTGGGACGGCTCGGCGTGGTCACGATCTACTGGCACTTCGTGGGCATCGTCTGGGGTGTCATGTTCATCTTCGTCTACCTCGTCTGAGCGGATGACCACGCGCTACACCCAGGTTCCACGAGCCACGCTCTGGCTGGTCCAGGGGGGCGAGCTCCTGATCAGTGGATCGATCATCGAGGTCGGCTCCTTCTACATCGGCAAGTCTGTGATCACGAACGAGCAGTACGAGGCCTATCTGCGCGCCTGCGGCGCACCTCGCGTGCATTCGCGTTCCCCGCTGTCGCCCGGCGACGACCACCCCGCCGTGGGCGTGACCTGGCAAGACGCAGTGGGCTACTGCGACTGGTACGCACATCTTGCGAAGAAGCCCTTTCGCTTGCCCACCGAGGCCGAGTGGCAGCTCGCCTGTGGGGGCTTCGGTGACGCCCCCTCGCTCACGGATCCCCAGGTCTGGCATCGGGACAACAGTGACGGCCATTGCCACCCCGTCGAGTCCAGCCGCGTGAATTCGCAGGGCCTGCACGACATGCTCGGCAATGTCTGGGAGTGGACGGCGGAGCGGGTGCTGCGTGGCGGCTCCTTTCGCACGGCGATGAGTGAGATGGGCTCCGCCAAAAGGCGGCTCGAACAGCCAGGCGTCGACCTCGACGACGTGGGCTTCCGGATCGTCCGCTCGCTCTGATTCGGCCCTAGCCCATCGAGAACAGGTGCTTCGCCTGGTCCATGACCTCGCCGGTGACCGCAGTGGCGCCGCGCGCGCGCGCGAGGCGCTCGATCTCCTTGCGCGCCATCGGCCGCACGAAGTCCGGAATGTTGGAGAGTCGTTCCATCGCCTCGGCAGACCACACGATGCCGTCGGCGCCGCGTTTCGCGGCGTCCATGACCTCGGGCGTGATGGCCGAATAGCCATGCTTGCGGGCGTACTCCTCGATCGACTTGCCGAGCACGAGCCTCACGGTCGCGGGCAGCCGCTCGAGCTGCGCCCGGGCGGCCTCGGACCAGGTGGGCTCCGCGGCGCTCGCATCACTCGCGGCGGCCCCGCCGAGGCCCATCTGCTGCACCATCGAAGAGAACGGGCAACCCTTGGTGGTCTCGCCGCCGGCTGCGGGCGCCGGAGCAGTCCCCTCGGCCGCCCGGGCGGCCAGGTACTCCGCCATGCTCGCGGACTTCGTTGGCTCGGTCTTGAGCGTTCCCCTCGTCATCTCGAGCGGCGTCAGGGGGGCCGCTCGTCCACCGAGGCTCACGCCGAGCGAGGACACGAGCTGGGTCTCCCCGGGATTGGTCACCATTGCAAATCGGCCCTGGCAGGACGGGCACGCGAAGGTCACGCCAAGCCGGCCTTCCTCGGGCGCCTCGACCTTCTCGAAGGCCATGTACTGCTCGCACTTGAGGCACAGGAACTTCATCGTCAGAGCTCCTTCGACAGGAAGCGGCGGTAATCGAGCAGCGTCTCGACGCGCTCGGTGATCTGGTCGTACAGCCGCAAGGTCGGGTGCTCGCGATCGAGGAGCGGCTTGCCCTGGTCGAACGTTTCCGCGAGAGTCGGGTCGAACGGCACGCGGCCGAGGAGCGGCAGATCGAGCGCGTCGCACAGGAGCTGGCTGTCCCCGCGAAAGAGCGGGTGCGTTTGGTCGCAGGAGGGACAGCGATAGCCGCTCATGTTCTCGACCATTCCGAGCACCCGGATGCCGAGATCCCGCGCGTAGCCGATCGACTTGTAGACGACCTCGGTGGCCACCTCCGAGGGCGTCGTGACGAAGAGCGCGCCGGCGAGGTCGGGGATGAGACCCGCGATCACGGGCGGCTTGTCCGCCGCTGCCCCGGGCGGCAGGTCGGCGATGAGGTAATCGAGCTCGCCCCACACCACGTCACTCAGGAGCTCACGTACGACCTGCATCTCCTGCAGACCCAGCCACACCGGGCTGAGATCCATCGGGCCTTTCCAGCGCACGGGCTCCGTGGGCCGGATGAGAAAGGACATCGAGGCGATCTTGATGCCGAGCGGGCCCTCCGCGGCGACCGCGCCGTCCGGACCGAGCTCGAGGCGGTGGTCGCGCATGCCGAGCATGGCGCTCACGCAGGGGCCATTGAGGTCCACGTCGAGGATGCCGACCCGGTGCCCGCGCCGCGCGAGGCCCAGCGCCAGGTTCACGGTGGTCATGCTCTTGCCGACGCCGCCCTTGCCGCTCATGACGACCACCTTGTGCCGGATGGTCGCCATGCGCCGCTGCACCCGGATCGACAGGGCGTCGAGCTGCTCGATCACCTTTGCGCTATCCGAGTACTCGAGCCCGTGCACGAGGGCCGCCAGATCCCGCGGAGTCTCCACGGGGCCCCGATAACACCGCGACCGCAGAGCCGTCAAGGGAGGGCCGCGGCACCCGTGAAAACGCGCTACGATCGAGGCGTGCTCTCGGACGCCGAGATCGAGCGGCTGCGGCAGAGCGGGCTCCGGCTCGATCGTCAGGGGCAGTTCTGGCACGAGGGCGAGCCGGTCAAGCACGAGGGCATGCACCGGGCGTTCCACCGCTGGATCGATCGCCTCGACGATGGCCGCTTCATCCTGCGGCTCGACGAGCGGCGCTTCTGCTACATCGACGTCGAGGACGCGCCGTTCATCGCGCGCTCGCTGCGCTGGGAGGGCGACCATGCCGTGGCCTTCCTCGACAGCGAGCGCGAAGAGGCGCTCGACGCTAGACCCATTCGCTTTGACGAATATGGCGTGCGGGCCAGCGTCGGCGGCGGGCGGTTCCCGGTGCGCCTGGCGACGCGCGCGTGGCAAGCGCTCACGGCGCGTGCGGAGGAGCGGGACGGCAGGCTCTGCGTCGTGATCGACGGAGTCGAGGTGCCGATCGAGTGACCGTCAGACGCTCTTGGGCCTGGGCGGGGTGATCTCCGGCGGGCGGATGTACGTGGGGGCCGCGCTGGCCACGGGGTCGCCGGCGGGATCGGTGGCGCGGCGTGCGTGCGCGAGCGCGGCGATCGAGGTCGCCGGTGGAGTCGCCGGAAGATCGTCCCGGATCGGGGCCGCGATCGCGGCGTGGTCGCGGTAGCGCTGGGCGCCCTCGCCGAACAGCACCACGGGCGCGAGCTCGCGTGCGGCGACCTGGGCGATCGAGGACGCAATGCGCTCGGGGGCGCACACCATCTCCGGGGCCACCGGCTGGTTCCCGCGGTGGAAGCCGAGGAAGACCTCACGCTTTCGGGCATCGAGACAAGGCACGAGCAGCGCATCGCGCGGAACGCCCGCCGCGAGCGCGGCGTGCACGAGGGCTTCGAGCGAGGACACGAGATAGAGGGGCGCGCCCGTCGCGAACGCGAGCCCCTTGGCGGTCGCGAGGCCAATGCGCAGGCCCGTGAACGAGCCTGGTCCCGCGCCGCAGGCGATCGCGTGCACGTCCCGCATGGACGCGCCGAGGCCGGCGAGGAGCTGGTCGACCAGCGGCAAGAGCTGCTCGCTGTGGGTGCGCACGGCGGCCGCGCCCGAGACGAGCGCGTGGCCCCGATCGTCCGCGAGCGCCACCGAGGCGGTCAAGGTCGCGGTGTCGAGCGCGAGGATCACGCGTGGGACGTATCACCTCGCCGCCGCCGCCGCAACGGAGGCGGGCGTGGAAGTGCTATCCTGGCCGGGGACCCTCGGATGGCCAAGAAAGAGGCCGGAAACAAGATCCTCACGACCGAGGAAATCGATGAGCTGCTCGACGAGTGCGAGCGGCGGCTCGATCGGTGCAAGACCCTCTACGACAACTACTTCCTTGGCATCGAGAAGATGGAGCCGCTGTCGGCACGCAAGGACTGCCAGCGGCGCATCATCGACCTCCAGCAGCTGCTCATCCGCAACTCGGGTCAGCGCTTTCGGTTCAACATGATCGCGCAGAAGTTCGGCGTCTTCCAGACGCTGTGGGGACGCACGATGCGCGAGATCGAGGCGGGTACGTACCGGCCTCACCTCGAGCGGGCGGCGCGCATGCTGGCGAAGAAGGGCGTGGACCCTGAGGAGGTGGCGCGGATCCTGGGCCAGGGCAGCCGCCGCAAGAAGCTCGTCACCGACGCGGCGCGCGAGACCCAGGCGCGGCTCGAGGAGGAGCGCCAGAAACGCCGCGACGCGGCCGGGGGCGTCGCCGCAAAGATGGATCCGCGGATGGAGGAGGCGATGGCGGTGCTCCAGGGGCGCCTGCCGAAGCGACCCGCGGCCGAGGCGGCCGCCGCCACCCCTGTGGCTGCCTCCGCGCAGACGGCCGCCGCCAGGGGGCCGGGATCGGGGGAGTTCGACAGCATGCTCGACGCGCTGTTTTCCGATGGTGCGCCGCCGTTCCCGCCCGCCCCACGCTCGATGGAAGATCCGCCCCCGGGGCTGTCTGGGGGCACGGCCCCTGCGACGACGGCGTCCAAGCGTCCCCCTGCCCAGACCCTGCCGCATGGCTCCGGGGCGTACCAGCCCATGCCCGCGCCATCCTTGCCGCCCCGCCCCGAGCGCCCTGCGGTCGTGACGATGCGGCCCGGCCAGGATGCCCCGCCGGAGGTGTCCTTGCCCAAGGTCGCGCCGCCGCCCGGGATGAGCGAGGCGCAGATGCAGGCGCTCTACCGCAAGTACCAGCAGGCGAGGCGCATGGTGGGGCAGGACGCGGAGGGCGTGAGATACGAGCAGCTCGTGCAGCAGCTGGCGCGCCAGACCCCCGGGATCATGCAGCAGCACGCTGCGGCCCAGGTCGACTTCTCGGTGGTCGTGCGTGACAACCGCGTGGTCCTCAAGGCAGTGCCGAAGAAGTGACCGGCGCGAGCGGCTCACCCCTCGCGTCGTCATGGGGCGCGGCTTGCGGGCGGTCGTACAGCTCGAGGAACAGGGCCCGCTCGAGGGCCTCGAGGAGCGCGCGGGCGGTGCTGCGATCGCGCGCGGAGACCGGGATGGCATCGAGCGCACGCGCGCGCGCCTCGGCCTCGTCGGGCGGCAGGCGATCGATCTTGTTCGCGACGCGGATGCGTCGGCACGCACCGAGCCCGAGGTCGGCGAGGATGTGCTCGACCGCGCGCACGTGCTCGGCGTGATCCTCGTCGGAGACATCCACGACATGGAGCAGCAGATCGGCGTCGGCGAGCTCCTCGAGCGTGGCGCGGAAGGCGCGTTGCAAGTCGGGCGGCAGATCTCGGATGAAACCGACCGTGTCGGTCAGGATGACCTCGCGCTCGCGCGGAAAGCGCAGGCGCCGGCTGGTCGGATCGAGGGTCGCGAAGAGCTTGTCCTCCGCCAGTACGGCGCCGTCCGTCAGCGTGTTGAGCAGCGTCGACTTGCCGGCGTTGGTGTAGCCGACGATCGCGAGGATCGGCAGGTCCTTCCTCGTGCGAAGCTTGCGGCGCTCGGTGCGCCGTTTGCCGAGCTCGTCGATCTCGTGCTCGAGGCGTGTGATGCGATCGCGCGCGCGGCGACGGTTGATCTCGAGCTTGGTCTCGCCCGGGCCGCGGCCACCGATGCCGCCGGTCAGGCGCGACATCATCGTGTTCTTCTCGATCAGGCGCGGTAGCGCATAGCGGAGCTGCGCGAGCTCGACCTGCAGCTTGCCGTCTCGGCTCTGCGCGTGCTGCGCGAAGATGTCGAGGATCAGCATGGTCCGGTCGATCACCTTCATCTCGGTGTGATCGCTGATCGCCCGGGCTTGCGCGGTCGTGAGGTCCGGATCGAAGATGACGACGTCGGCGGCGGCTTGCATCGCGCGCGCGAGGATCTCGTCGATCTTGCCGCTGCCCACGAGGTACTTGGGATCCGGCGCGGGTCGCGTCTGCTGCACCACGCCGACCACCTCGAGACCCGCGGTGCGACACAGCTCGTGCAGCTCGAACAGGCGCGCGCTCGAGTCGCGGCGCCGGCCGAGCGTGACCTGCACGAGCAAGGCGCGCGGCCGGCCGAGGGCGTCCGCGACGCGGGCGGTCTTCTTCTTGAATTCGGCCTCGAGCGCGCTGATGAAGGCGCCGAAGTCGAGCTCGCGGTCCGTGGTGTGGACGTCTCGCGCCGCGAGCTCCGTGGTCAGCTTCCCGTCGGGGTTCTCCGGCAAGAGGTGCGCGATGCGGAGCAGGCCCGGACGGCCATCGGGTCGCACCTCGATCGCGGCCACCAGATCGAGGCGCAGGAGGGCGAGGTCGGTGAGGTCATCGCGCGTGAGCGATTCGCCGCGCAGGTGCGTGTGCACCAGGCGAAGGCCGCGGAAGTGACCGCGACCGGCGCCCAGGCGCCCGACGTCCGGCAGAAAGAGCCGGTGCGCGTCGCCCACGACGACGTGCTCGATGTGCCCCTGCCGCGTGATCAGGAGGCCGAGCTGGCGCTCGAGCTCGCGTGACATCGCGGCGACGGTGGTGGCGAGCTCGGGCGAGATGACCTGCCGCGGCTGTACGCCGCGACGGTAGAGACGCTCGAGGGCCTGTTTCTGGCTTGGCTTGAGGCCAGTCGTCTGACCGGAGACATCGTGCATCGAAGAGTCGAAATGTGCGCCGGAATCACTCGGAAGGCAACGACCTGGGCTGGGCTGTAGAATGGAAGCTCGTGCGGGATCCCGCCTATCGCGTGCTGCTCCTCGATCCGGACGCGAGATCCGCGGGCGAGGTTCTGCGCGCGCTCGGCGGGGTCCAGGTGGACCATGCGCGGACGCGGCCAGAGGCGTTCGCGCGGCTCGGCAGCGCCGTCTATGGAGCCGTGCTGTCGGCGCACGCGCGACCCCTGCTCGACGGGATCGCCTTCTTGCTCGAGGCCGAGACCGTGGCGCCCGACGCGATGCGGGTGCTGCTGACCGGCGATGAGGAGATCGACGCGGAGATCGATCAGCGTTCGGCGACGGGCCACATGTTCCGCTTCTGGAACACGCCGTTCGATCCCCGCACCCTCGCGGGCCTCGTGGGGGAGGGCGTCAAGCTCCAGCGGTTGCAGCGTGAGAGTCGCGCACTCGCGCAGAAGCTGAACGTCGACCTCGAGAAGCTGCGTCGCCGCGAGAAGCTCCTCGACATCGTGGTGCGAGAGCGCACGCGCGAGATCGAGGTCGCGTACCAGAAGCTGAAGATCGCCAATCGGCAGGCCATCCTGGGCCTGGCCGAGGCCATCGAGGCCAAGGATCCCTACACCAAGGGGCACTGCGGGCGCACCGCGGCGTATGCCCTGGCGCTCGCGCGCGAGTGCGGCTATCCGGGCGAGGACCTCGAGGCGCTCGAGTTCGCGTCGTTCCTGCACGACGTGGGCAAGATCGGCATCAAGGACGCCGTCTTGCTCAAGCCCGGGCCGCTCGATTCCGAGGAGTGGGACCACATGCGGCAGCACCCGGTGAAGGGCTACGAGATCACCGGGCAGATCGACCTTCTGCGGCCGTCAATGGGCTGCATCCGCAACCATCACGAGCGGTGGGACGGGCGCGGCTACCCCGATGGCCTGGTCGCCGAAGCGATCCCGCTCGGCGCGCGCATCGTCGCGATCGCCGACGCCTTCGACGCGATGGCCACCGATCGCCCCTACAAGCGCGCGATGAGCGCTGCGCAATGTCGCGCCGCGTTCGAAAGGACCGCAGGCGCGCAATACGACCCCGCGCTGATCGAGATCTGGGTCGGCCGGAAGATCGCCGACGAGTTCCTGGAGGAACAGTGAGTTACAGCGGGAGGCCGAATGCCAGCTGCAGCGGGACGCCGGCGTGCTCGGCCTTGAGCTGGGCGCCGACGCGAACCTCGCGCTTGCCCTCCTGCTCCATCACCTCGGCATCGAACACGGCGCCGCCCTCCGCGAGCGAGGGGAACAGAAAGACGCGCGCGGCCTCGACGAACAGCGTGCGCACGTCGTCGGTCGTGGCGCCCTCGGGGACCTGGTCGCGCACCCATTGCGCAAAGCGCACGATGCGGCCGCACAGGAGCTGCGCCGCCAGCGGGAACGCGTCCTTGGCCGTGCGTGCCGTGGGCATCGTCGAGAGCATCACCTTGTCGGCGTCCCGGCCGCTGCCGAGCGCGAGGAGGCCGAACGAGGCCGCGCGGGTCTGCGCGTTGATCGAGTAGAACGCCTCCGTCGGGATCTCGGCCTGGGTCTGCCGCCCGACGTCCGCGCGCATCGTGGCGGGCGCCTTCCAGCCGCCGCTCGCGCCGAGGAGGCGCGCGAACGAGCCGGTGGCGCGGTAGCTTGCCGAGAGCATCCAGGCGATGGCCAGCGCGGGGCTGCCGAGAGCCACGCGGCGCGCGGGGCCGGCGCCGTCGCCGCCGACCACGGGTCGGTTCAAGACCAGGCACAGCCAGCGCGAGGACTCGTCCTCGGTGAGCGCGCCGAAGGCCTCGGGGAGGTGCCCGCGCTCGGCCTCGAGCCCGGCCGGCACCGCTCCGGCCGTCGTGTGTCCGAACAGCAGGTGCGAGACGGTGACCACGGCAGGCGCGAGCGCGAGCTCCGCGGCGCGTGCGATGCGCAAGAGGCGCTCCGGGGAGTCGACCGGATCGACCACGAAGAACGCGTCGGCGCGCTCACTCGGATCGGCGGGCGGGTCGGCCTCGAGGATCGCCTCCACCCCGGAGGACGGCAGGTCGACCACCTCGATCGCCAGGCCCGAGCCCTTCGGGCACTCGGCCGACAGGGTGGCAAGGCCCCGCCAGTTGCCTTCGATCAGGGCCAGCGCGCGATCGGCCAGCACCTCACGCGCGGTCGCGTAAAGTGCCAGCTCGATCGCGTCCCGCAGCTTGCGCGCGCCGCTCGATTGCGCCGGCGCTGGCCCGGCAGGGCGCATCGACGCCACGAAGGACGAGACCGCGCGCCTGGCGGGATCGCCGGTGGCGGGCGCCTCGGCCTGCGCGAACAGCTTGTCAGCCGCGTCACCCGCTGCCGGGACCGCGGCAGGAGTGGCGGGGGAAAGCCCGAGCGCGTCACGCCCCGCGGCCGCGAGGACGCCGTCGCCGACCGCCGCCACGATTCGCTCGAGGGCGGCCTGGGCCGTCGGGCGCTTCTGCGCGTCGCCGGAGCCGAGGTCGTCGCCGAGCGCCTTGAGGGCCGAGAGCGCGGGGTCGGCCGCGATCACGGCGACCTGTGTGAGGTCCTTGAGTGAGCGCGGCGCGACGGTCACGGTGCGCTCAGCGCCCGCGGGACCGAGCCGATCGGCAATGCGCACCGAAAAGCGCAGCTCGGCGGCCGCGAAGGCGCGATCGAACGTGCCGGGCTCGAGGTGGAAGCGCTCGCCCGCTGGGGCCTGCGAGAAGGCGCCGAGGACCAGCCAGCGGACGCGCGCGGAATCGAGATCGTGGCTCATGGGCTCATTCCTGTGGTGGGCGGGCGAGAATCCTCAGCCGCCGGGGACGTTGACCTTGACCGGTGGGAGGTTGCCGCGATCGATGGTCTCGTGCCGGCCCTCCTTCTTCTTGAGTGCTCCCGCGGCGCGCAACATCCCGACCCACAGCGACGGCCCGCTGACGGCCAGGCGCTTTGGGGCGATCTTGATCGTGCGCTCGGCGTCCGCCTTGCGGAACAGGCGCGGCGGCACCCCGGGCTGGCGCGGATCCGCGTCGCTCGCGACCACCTGCTCGTGCAGGGTCATCTGCTCGAGCTCGAACGTCAGCGACGAGGTCTGCTCGAAGCGCCGCTCCCAGCCCGAGTCGAGGTCCACGCGCTCGGTCCGCTGCGTCACGAACGACGCCGGGCCGAGACACTGGCCCTCCTGCTCGCCCGCCGCCAGGGTCAGCGGCTCGTTGACGAAGTAGTCGTTGCGCAGCGGCAGCACGCGGATCGCGCTCTTGCAGCGTGAGGGATCGTCCTTCTCGCAGTCGCCCTCCGCGACCAGCACCGGCGTCTGGCCGACCTTCTCGAGCCGCAACCGGGCGCGCCGTCGCTTGGCGCGGAGCGAGCCGAGGGCGTTGACCGACGCGCCCTTGTGCGAGAACGCCGCCAGCGCGACCGGGCCCACCGCCTCGCCGTCCTCGAGGTGCTCGACCTGGATCCACACGATCCACTGGTTGCCCGGCCCCTTGGTGACGACGAGGTCCTCCTTGGTCAGGGCGTGCGGCGGCTTCATCTTGATCGGCGCCTCGGTCTCGACGCACTCGCCGAGCAGCTCGGGTGCGCGTACCTCCTGACCCGCGCAGTCGTGCACCGGGCGCTTGACCGCGCCGGTCCACAGGTCGTAGTCGCGCAGGATGAGCGCGAACCACGCTTCCGGCTTGAGCGCGCGCACGTTCTCCTCGGCCTCGTACTGCGTCATCGTCTCGACGAAGCAGAGTGGGCCCACGGCCGGCTTCGGAGGTGGCTTGGGCTTGCACGCCGCGAACGAGAGCACGAGCACGACAGCGATGGCGCGGTTCACTTGCGACCCCTCTTCTTGCTGCGCGAGTCGTCGCCGACCACGCCGCCGTACGCGCGGGCGAAGTCGTTGCCGAAGATCTGGTCGGTCAGCGCGCGATCCTCCTCCATGAACTCCCCGTGCTTCTCGACGAAGCGCTTCCACAGCGCCCCGGCGCCGAACAGGCGCTTGCCGACCTCCTTCTCGATGGTCGCCGGTGAGAGCTTCTCCAGCAGGCCGCGCACGCCCTCCATGAGGCCGGACAGGAGCGCCACCTGGTGCATCATCATGTCCGCGTACAGGCCCGTGAGGTCCGAGATCGCCTCCGGGCCGCTCGTGCGCTGGTCGAGCAGGTGGCGCAGCACGGCGCGGCCGTCGCGGGCGGCCCGGAGCGGCGTGCGCTCCGAGGCACGCACCGCGAGCTCCGCCGAGAACTGATCGTGGCCCTTGCGCAGCTCGACGAACGACTGCGAGAAGGCGTCGAGCACCTGCGTCACGCGCTCGAGGAAGGGCCGGATCTGCGCCTCCGAGAGCGGCTGATCCGGCACGTACGTGGACGCGATGCGCTGCACCATCTGCGCCACCGCGCCAGCGGCTGCGGGCCGCGCGGGCGCTTCCTCGAGCAGGCCCGGCAGGTGGTCGGCCAGCGCCGCGAGCGTGTGCGCCTTGTCGCTCACCGACAGCGAGGTAAGCGTGCGATCGAGCCGTTCCTGCAAGGTGTGCCTGGCGCGCCGGTGGGCCTCCCAGTAGGGGCGCAGCTCCGCTGCCAGGAGCGCGACGTCCGGGGCCTGTCCGGCCTGCGGCGCCGCGTCCTGACCGAGGAACACGGTCCGGTGGCGCTGGTCGCTCTGGGCGGCGCGCGCGGGCGCGATCGGCGCTGGTGCGCTCACGGGGGCGTGCATGGCTGTGGACGACACGACCGCCTGGGGCGCGTCTCCGCCCAGCATCACCGTGCGCTGCGGCTGGATCGCCACGCGCGGCGGCTGGGACGCGCGCGCGGTGCGGCCCGGGTTCGTGCCCGGCTCCTGGAACGCCCGCGCGGGCTCGGGCGTCCGTGCGCGAGGCTGCGCGCCAGACGGTGTCCCGACC
>JAHFDS010000049.1 GCA_023248855.1 Myxococcales bacterium | reverse complement strand
AAGGGCGTCGAGGGTCGCGCATTCCGCCGCGCCACGAAGATCGTCACCCCCGTCAAGCGATGTGACGCGCCCTGCCGGATGGCGACCCGATGCAGCATCTCCTCGAGCTCGTCCACCTCGAGCGGACACTCGCTGACGATGAGCCGCGTGCCGCAATGCGGGCACACCTCCATCGACTGGGCTTCCCCCACCAGGCGGCACCGATAGCAGATAGCGCTGGACGCCATGTTCTCCCTGACCCCTCCACCGGTTTTTCCAGCAAGCGGAGTGCCAGCGAAGCGGCACGGAAAATCGTGCACTTGTGCCACGAGGTGAGCGCAGTCTCCTCCCCGTGCCCGGGCCTTCGGGCCCCAGGGACCGATGCAGGAGCAGGTAGGAGGGGTGGGCGCAGCGCTTGCGTCGCCGATCCGGCCGCGATAAAAGCATCTGCCTCCCGGAGGGGGAGCCCCATGCTCGAGAACGCCACCACCCAGACCGTCGAAGTCCCGCCCGCCCCGCGCGGCGATGGCCTGCTCGAGCTCGAGCACCACTACACGCCGCGGCAGAAGAAGTCCGTCCTGCCCACCATGTACGACCTCGCGAAGCTCGGCTTCTTCCTGTTCGGCTTCCCCAAGAACGGCTTCGTCTCGATCGACGTCTCCAAGGAGTGCAACCTCCGCTGCAAGCACTGCTACTTCTTCGAGCAAGACTTCATCGACAGCGAGCTCGACGTCGACATGTGGATCGACAAGCTGGAGGCCTTGAAGCGCACCTCGACCATGAAGGAGTTCCCCTTCATGCAGTGCACCTGGGTGGGCGGCGAGCCGCTCATCCGAAAGGACCTGATCGAGCGCGGCCGCAAGTACTTCCGCTGGAACACCGTGGTCACGAACGGCACCATCCCGCTGCCGAACTGGCCCGACGTCAACTGGTACATCTCGATCGACGGAGACGAGGCGCTGCACGAGGAGATCCGCAACAAGAAGGGGATCTACAAGCGCGCCATGCAGAACCTCAAGGATCACCCGAACCTCCAGGTGACGATCGCGTTCTGCATCACCAAGCAGAACGCGCACTGCCTCGAGCGGGTGGTCAAGGACTGGTACGAGGCCGGCGCCGGCCACATCTCGTTCGACTTCTACACGCCGATCGAGACCATCGAGGAGCCCATGTGGCTGCCTTTCGACGAGCGCGACCGCGTGCTCGACCAGCTGATCGCGCTAAAGCGCATCTACCAGGACTTCTTCATCATCCCCGAGCGCGTGCTGCGACTGATGAAGCAGGACATCTGCAAGAGCGTCACCGACCACTGCATGTTCTCCACGCACTCGACGTCCTTCGGGCCGACCGGCGCGGTCAAGGAGAAGTGCATGATGGGCCCGAAGGCCGACTGCGACCGCTGCGGCTGCGTGGTGCCGTTCTACATGGCCTCGCTCACGGACCGGCAGCTCATCGTCGAGGACGCGGTGCGCGAGCTGAGGTTCGCCGCCAAGCGCGCCGCGAGTGGCGTGCTGACGGCCCTCGTCGGATGACCCCGGAGCCCTGATGCGTGCGGCGGCTGCGCTGGCCCTCGGCCTTTGGCTCGCGGCCGGTGCGCGCGCGCTCGGGGCCGACCGGACGCCGGACCAGCCCGCACCCGCGGTCAAGCTGACGCTCGGGCAGCTGCTCGAGCGAGCGCGGGCGAACGCCCAGCTCGAGGCCGCCGATCACGCCATCGCGGCGGCCGAGGCGCAGTGGCGCGAAGCCGTGCGTGCGTGGATCCCGCAGTTCCAGTTCCAGGCCGTGCTGGCGCCGTCGCCCGACATCAAGTGCAGAAACCTCGCGGGGCAACGCGACACGGAGAACTGCGTGTCGACCACGAACCCGAACCCGTCGCTCGACGCCGTCGGCTTCGGTGTGTTCGGCCGGGTCGAGGTGACGGGCGGCATGCCGCTCTACACGTTCGGCAAGCTCGCGGCGGCCAGGGAGCTCGCGACGCAGGGCGTCCACGCGGCGCACCGCAAGGCCGACCAGACGCGCGCCGATCTCGAGCTCAACGTCAGGAAGGCCTACTTCGGGGCCAAGGTGACGCGCGAGGTGCTGGCGACCATCGCCGAGGGGCGCGAGCGCCTCACCGAGGCGATCACCAAGATCGAGAAGGACCTCGACAAGGACGACAGCGACGTCTCCGAGACCGACCTCCTGCGCCTGCGCAGCGCAGCGGCGACGGTGGATTCGCGGGCGCTCGAGGCCGACAAGGGCCGCGAGCTCGCGCTGGCCGCGCTCGAGACGCTGGCCGGCACGGCGGGCGCCGACGTCGACGACGGCCCGATCGTGCCCGCGCCGCTGGCGAAGAAGAGCACGGAGCGCTGGATCGATCTCGCGCGCGCCCAGCGCCCCGAGTCGCGCCTGCTCGACGTGGCGATGACGGCCAAGAAGCAGCAGCTCGAGCTCGAGATCGCGCGCTACTACCCTGATCTGGCGCTCGTCGGGACGCTCACGTACGCCTACGCGGGCACCGCCGACGACCCCAAGAACGCCTTCTACTCGGACCCGTTCAACACCTTCGGCTTCGGCGTCGCGCTCGCGCTCAAGGGCACGCTCGACTACCACATGAAGGTGCCGCGGGTGGACAAGCTGCGCGCCGAGCTGGCCGAGCTCGAGGCGAATCGGCGGGCGGCGCAAGGCGGCATCGCGCTCGAGGTCAAGAAGGCGCTCGCGGACGTACGCGAGGCGGAGCGCCGACTGCCGGTCCTTGCGCGGGGCAAGAAGGCGGCGCGTTCGTGGCTGGTCGCCGTCACGCAGAGCTTCTCGGTGGGCCTCGCGCAGGCCAAGGAGTTCAACGATGCGCTCATCGCGTACTTCGAGGCCGAGCTGCGCACGCTGCAGGCGGTCTACGACTTCAACGTGGCCGTGGCCCAGCTCGGCCGCGCCACCGGCACCGATCCCGCGACGCCCTAGTGCCGCTCGTCAGAAGTTTGACCGGAATGGAGTCGTGGAGAGAAATCGTCGAACGCCCGGCGTGCGGCACTCGCGAGCGCAGAGCGCGAGCAAACGAGACACCTAGTGCTGTCCGTGATTCCACTGAAGTCAGTGGGTTCGACGAGCGGCCCTAGGTGCTTGTCTTGCGCACGCTCCGCGTGCGCGAGTGCTGCGGCCAGCTGGCAGGTGAAGGCTGCTCCGAGCTCAAATGCCGTCCAACCATTGGCGGGCAGCACTAGCCGCTATACTCGCACCATGAAGCTGCTGTCCTGCCTTGCCCTCGCGATCGCGCTCCTTGCGGGCGCGGGCCCCGCCCTGGCCGCCTCGGCCGGGGCGATGGCCACGCTCAAGAAGTCCAACGACGACGTCAGAAAGCTGCTCAAGAAGAAGGCCGCCCCGGGCAGCGCCGAGGAGAAGGCGCTGCGCGGCGAGATCAAGAAGATCGTCAACGGCTTCATCGACTACGGCGAGCTGGCCAGGCGCGCCCTGGCCGTCCACTGGACCAAGATCACGAGCGAGCAGCAGAAGGAGTTCGTCGAGGTGCTGCGGGACCTCATCGAGTCGAACTACGTCAAGCAGATCCGGTCGAACGTGAACTACGAGGTCTCCTACAAGGGCGAGGACGTCACGGGGGACGAGGCCGTGGTGCATTCCACCATCAAGGTCGAGCGCAAGGGCCGGGCCGAGGATCTGGCCATCGACTACAAGATGGCGAAGGCGAACGGGCACTGGCTGGTCTGGGACGTCATCACGGAGGACGTGAGCCTGGTCCGGAACTACCGCAAGGAGTTCCACAAGACCATCGACAAGGAAGGCTTCGAGGGCCTGCTCAAGAAGATGAAGAAGAAGCTCTCCGAGCAGCAGAAGGAGGGCTAGTGTCCTGTCATCGAAGTTCGTTGCATAGGCCCACGCCGCGGAGACGGGACACTAGAGCGCGCGCAGCGCGCCTCGGGGGGCAGCTTGGCCGGGCTTTGCCTGGACAAGCTGGGGGGAGCGAGGCTCCCCCCAAGAAAACAGCTAGTGTCCTGCGCAGGATCGCGGTCGCCTGCGCCCGGCGGATAATGATGCGGACTTCGAATACAGGACACTAGATCGAACCGATGATGCGGCTCGCCGCCTTCGTGCTCGCCCTTGCCGCGTGCGCGCCGGATGACCTGGTCATCCGGGGCGACCCGACGTTCCCCATCCCGGTGCGCAGCGGCCTGACGGTGCCCCTTTTGACGGCGCGCCTGGGCAAGGACAAGGACCACGTGGGCAACGCCTTCCCGCTGGTCGTGGACACCGCCTGCCCGCTCACCGCCATCTGGCCGCAGGCGACGGCGCCAGGCCCGATGGACCTCGTGGATCCGGCCTGCGCGAGCGTCGAGCCCCTGCGCATCTCGACCGGCGACGGTCGCGTCCCGCGGCTGGCGCTCGAGTTCAATGGCAACTTCCGGTACTGGTGCACCCCGCCAGGGCGAGTCGGGGTGGGCGACGGCGCGATGCTCCTCGGCGGCGTGCTTGGCGGTGACGTGCTGTCGCGCTACGCGGTGCGCTTCGCCAGAGAGGGCCCGAACGGCGAGGCCACGGTGCAGCTGTACGAGGACCTGTTCGAGCACAGCGACCAGCTCGCGGCCGACGGCAGCGTCGTCATCACCGTGAACCCGGGCGGCGGTGGCAAGCTCCTGGCCGCCGATGGGGTCAGCCGGCTGTTCCCGAGATCGATGGTGGCGGTGCGCACCTGCCTCGATCCCGCGCCCTACGACCCCACCGGCGATGTGGTGCTGGGGATGCCGCCCAAGGACCTCGGCGAGGGCGTCGGCACCGGCTCCCCGGCGATGCTCATCGTATCGAGCGGCGCACCAGTCAGCATGATCGCGCGGTCAACCTACGATCGACTGAGCGCCGGGGTGGCCGCCGAGGGCTCGGGGCGCACGCTCGCGCTCGAGCCGGCGGCCGAAGGCGACGTGATCTACATGCCGGGCGTGACGCAGAAATCCCACGAGATCGAGGGACGCAGGGCGGCACCGGTGAAGATCGAGGGCTGGGTGACGTTGCCGCTTCTGGCGCTGGTCGCGCGGGATGTCTTCACGACCGATGCGTCCGAGGTCGACCCCAACATCGACGCGTGCCGGGAGCTCGCCCGGGCGCGCTCGCTGACCCAGCTCGGCCTGCACGGCGTGCGCGACCTGCCACGGACGATCGCGCCGCACGTCGAGCTCGCGCCCACGTCCCGCATCCCCGTGGTGCCGGACGATGCGCCGTTCCTGGTCGCCGCGCGGCAGCAGGCAGGCAACCGCATCGCCGTCGTCGACGGCGTCCTGGGCTCGGACCTGATCTCGCTGCTCGACTTCGAGATCGGGTACGCGGGGCGTGACGGCGAGCCGAGCCGCGTGGTCCTGCGCTGCATCGACTCGATGGGCTGCGTCGCGCGCCCGCGCTGCACGCTCGAGCGCGCCAAGCAGGGCCTGTGCCCGAGGGCGCCGCAGACCATGACGCCCGCACCCGGGGCGCTGCCGTGACCCGCGAAGCGGGGTAGAGTCCCGGCATGAGCGATCTGGCGCGCATGCCGAACGGGCTCGTCACGTACGCCACCTCGGGCGGCGTGGCCACGCTGTGCCTGTCGAACCCGCCCGCCAACGCCTACAGCCACGAGATGATGCGCGACCTCGACGAGGCCGTGCTGCGGGCGCGCTTCGACGACACCGTGCACGTGCTGCTCCTGCGTGGGGAGGGCGACAAGTTCTTCTGCGCGGGCGCCGACATCCGCAAGCTGCAGTCGATGACGACCGCGTACAAGTACAACTTCTGCCTGCACGCGAACGAGACACTGTGCCGGCTCGAGCACACGCCCAAGCTCGTCATCGCGGCCCTCGCCGGGCACTGCGTGGGAGGTGGGCTCGAGATCGCGATGGCCGCGGACCTGCGCGTGGGAAGGCGCGGCGGCGGCAAGATGGGTCTGCCCGAGGTGACCCTCGGCGTGCTGCCGGGCACGGGCGGCACGCAGCGCCTCGTGCGCCTCGTGCAGAACCGCGCGATCGCGATCGAGCTGATGGCGACCGGCCGCACGTTCGACTTCGACGAGGGACTCCGGCTGGGCCTCATCAACCACGTGTTCGACGCGGAGACCTTCGAGACCGAGGTGACCGCGCTGGCGCGTTCATTCGTCCCGCCAGGCCGCGCGTCGCGCGCGGTGGGGCTCATCAAGCGGGCGGCGACGTCGGGCGCGGAGATGTCCCTCGGCGAGGGCCTCGCGCTCGAGCGCGAGCTGCAGCAGCGACTGTTCGAGAGCGGGGATGCGGCGGAGGGCCTTGCCGCCTACCTGGAGAAGCGCGCGGCGGCGTTCACGGGGCGGTAGGTGCCGGGCGGTCCCGGTGGAGGGTGTGGGCTCTGGCGCCAGTGCTCCGGGGGGACGAATGCAAAGCCGGCCACCGGAGCCCACACCCTCCACCGCGATCGCGCTACACCCCGTCCGTCGCGAACACGAACACGTACGAGAGGCTGGTCGGAAGATCGGCGGCCGGGAACTGCCACCGGCGGACCGTGCGCTGCAGACACTTCTCGAGCTCGCCGGGCTTCTCGCCCGAGGTGACCCCCACGGCGCGGACCGCACCCGACGGCTCGACCGTCAGGTCGAACTTCACCTGACCCGCGAGCCGCTTGCCGTTCGTGCCGAGCGAGCGGTCGTAGCAGCCCTGCACCTCCACCCGGTGCTGCCGCACGGCGCGCTCGATCGCGTCGTGCCCGAGCCCGCGCTTGGGCGCGCCCTTGCCGGCCTCCGCGTCGAGATCGGTCGTGGTGCGGCGGCCGAGCGTGCCCACGGAGGTGCGCCGCATCCGCTGCGCCTCGGCCGCGATGCGGGCGCGCGCCTGGTCGGCCGGAGACGCCTCCTCCGCGCGAGCCGGCGCGGAGCAGACGAGGAGGAGCCCGAGCAACGAAAGCTGCGCTGGCAGGAACAGGCTGAAAAAGCGCATGGCCACTCTCCTTTCGTCCCTTGTCCAAGATGTAGAGCAGCTCACGTGCCAAACATCCGACCATGGGATCCCAGCGGGTTAGCCGCCGTTCGGGAACGGCAGGCCCCACCTGGGCCGGGGAAGGCGCGTCAACCTGGGGGGTCTAGTGTCCCGGGCGCGTGGTCATGTGGGAGAGCGCGCGCGGTCAGTGCATGAAGTGCTCGTCGTTGAGCGAGATCTCGCCGAACCGCTGCTCGTAGCGCTCCACGTTCTGCTGCAGGGCGCGCAGCAGGCGCTTGGTGTGCCGGGGCGACGACAGGATGCGCGCGCGCACCTTGGCGAGGGGCTGCCCCGGCTGCAGGAACGCGAAGTCGAAGACGAACTCGTTCTCGCTGTGGTTGAGCATCACGAGGTTCGTGTACGCGCCCTGCGCGGTCTGCTCGTCGAGCTGGATCTGGATCTGGGGTGGACTCTGGGGGTTCTTCTCGTCGGCCATGACGCGGGACTCTAGACCAACAAAGCGCGCTAGAGTGAAGCGCCATGCGACTTCTAGCGCTCGTGCGGTCGCGGCTGGTGGTGCAGATCGGCGCGATCACCCTGCTGCTCGTGGCGGCGGGCTTCTTCGCCCTCGGCTGGGTCAACGCGGCGCGGCAGCGCGACGCGTTCGCCGCGCAGCACCGGAAGGCCTCGGAGATGATCACCCAGGCCCTGGCGGCGGGCGTCCGCTCTGCGATGCTGGCGGGCTCGGGCCTGTCGGTGCGAGAGCTCATCGAGGACGCACGCAAGCGGCTGCCCGACACCGTGGTGCGCGTCTACGACCGTCACGGCGACGAGGTGTTCGTGCCCCCTGGGCCAGCGCCCGCGCTCGAGTCGCTCTCGCCCGCGCTCCGCAGCGTCCTCACCACGGCCAAGGCCGCGGATGACAGCGGCGAGGTGAGGCTGCGGCCCATCGAGAACGAGAAGCGTTGCCACGAGTGCCACGAGGGCGCGGACGCGCTGCGCGGAGTGCTGGCCCTCGGGACGCCACGAGCCAAGGACCTCACCGAGGCCGAGAGCGCGCTCGTCGAGGCCGCGTTCCGGCAGCTCATGACCAGCAAGCACGAGGACAAGCTCGCGCCCCTGTTCCTCGCCCTTTCGACCGACTGCCACGGCCTCTTCGCCGAGATCTTCGACACCGACGGCGACTCGCGCTACGGCCACGGGACCGGCCTCGACAGCGACGCGGTGCTCGCGGCGATCGCCAGCAAGCGACCCGCGACCCTAGCGCGCGAGGGTCGCAGCGTGCGCGTCGTTCCCCTCGAGAACGGCACGCGCTGCCGCGGCTGTCACAAGAAGGGCGAGATGCGGGGCCTTCTGGCCGTGTCGGTGGCGACGCGCCTCGGCGAGACGCCGGACCGCCGCAGCCAGCTGATCGCCGACACGCTCGAGCTCGGCCTGCGCAACATCATGCTGGCGGGCCTCGGACGCCTGGTCGCGGCTTTCCTCGACGAGGCCGCCGTGGCCGCCCAGGCGCCTGCGCTCAGGCTCTACGACAGCAAGGGACGCCTCTATCACGACGCGCGCGGACGGCACGCGCCGCCACCGCGGGTGGCCGAGGTGCTCGCGGGCGGCAAGCCCGCGAGCGAGGCAGACGACGAAAAGGCGACGTTCACGCACACCACCCCGCTCTTCAACGACAAGAGCTGCACCCGGTGCCACGGGTCCGACCACACCGTGCGCGGCGCGGTGCAGATCGTGACCTCGACGTCCGAGGCGCTGACGGCCGAGCGCATGGCCGAACGGCGCGCCCAGGTCTCCGGCCTCGGCACGGCGGCGATGGTGGCGCTGTCGCTCTGGCTCCTGCTCAAGCTGCTCGTCATCGACCGGCTACGGCGGGTCGGCGACGTCGCGCGGATGGTGGGCCAGGGCAAGCTCGACGTGCGGCTCGAGGTCCCCCCGGACGACGAGATCGGCACGCTCGGGCACCGCATGAACGAGATGATCGACGGCCTGCAGCACCGCTTCAACCTCGAGCGCATGGTGAGCGACCGCGCGGCGCAAGCGGCCAAGAGCGCGGGCGCGCGCGGCGTCTCCCTGGGCGGCAAGCGGGAGCGCATCACGGTGTGGTTCTCCGACATCCGGGGCTTCACGGCGTACTCGGAGAAGGTGGAGCCGGAGAAGGTGGTGGCGATGCTCAACCGCGTGCTGCACGCGCAGGCCGAGGTGATCTGGAAGCACGGCGGCGACATCGACAAGTTCGTCGGCGACGAGATCTTCGCGGTCTTCCACGGCGACGGACGGGCCGCGCGCGCGATCCGTGCGGGGCTGGAGGCGCTCGACGCGGTGGCCACGATCGACCTCGGGGGCGAGCAGATCGGCGTCGGCGTCGGCATCAACGAGGGCGACGTGGTGTCGGGCGCAGTCGGCCACGAGACGCAGATGGATCACACGGTCATCGGCGACACCGTCAACGTGGGCGCGCGGCTCTGCTCGGCGGCGGAGCGCGGCCAGGTGCTGGTGTCGGACGCGGTCGTCGCGGCCGCGGGCGCGCTGGCCGACATCGAGTTCGCGGCGGGCACGCCGCTTCGGCTCAAGGGCAAGAGCGAGCCGTTCCCGGTGCACGTCGCGCGCCGCCGCGCGTGATCGTTCAACGCACCGGCAGGCCGATGCGCTCGCGCCGGATGCCGTCCTGCCCCCTCGACCAGTAGATCGCGAGCGGGTGCCCCTCGACCAGCGCGAGCGGGACGCAGCCGAGCTGCCGCGAGTCGACGCTGGTGCCGCGGTGATCGCCGAGGACGAAGACGTGGCCCGGGGGGACGGTGCGCGGCGGGGACGGGATCGCGGGCCGATCGGCGTCGAAGAGGACCTGATAGGTGTGCTCGCCGAGTCGCTCCTCGATGAGCTCGAGGCGGCGACCGCCGACGGGGCCGAGGGAGCTGCGCGGCACCGCGCGCCCATTGACGAAGAGGGTCTCGCCGTCGAGCTCGACCGTGTCCCCGGCGACCGCGACCACGCGCTTGACGTACTGGTCCGCCGGGTGCGCGGGCCAGCGAAAGGCAATCACGTCACCGGGCCGCGCGCGCCGATCGAGCCGGCTGACAAAGAAGTCGTCCCCGGGCGCGAGCGTGGGCGCCATCTCGGCGCTCGGCATGCGGACGCGCTCGACGAAGACCGTGCGCGCGAGCTCGCTTCGCGCTTGCCCGACCAGGAAGAACAGCGCGACCACGATCAGGGCGCGCGGGATGCTGGGCGGTCGTCCTCCGTGTGGAGGACGCTTCCAGAGCTGCACCGCGAGCAAGAGACGCAGCGCCAGCGCGGCCAGCTCCGGCACGAACGTGACCAGCGCGCCGCCGGAAAGGACGAGGCCGATCGCGAACGACTGCAGCACCACGTCGGCCGCGTAGAGCACCGCCGCCACGCCGTGGGCACCGAACGCAGCGTGGCCGGCCCCAGGCCCGAGCAGCAAGGTGAGAAGGGCCCAAGGGCGCGCGCGCGTTGGCGCGGAAGGGGTCATCTGCGGAGCACGTAGTCGGTCTCGAACATGTCGTAGACCGTGCGCTGCATGCCGAGACGCTCGTAGGTGCGCTGCGCCGACTCGTTGTGCCGCTCGACGTAGAGGCGCAGACCGCAGACGTCGCCGCGCTCGCGCGCGAGTCGGTCGACGTGCTCATAGAGCGCGCGAAAGACGCCCGCGCCGCGCGCCTCGGGCACCACGAAGACGCTCTGGATCCACCAGAAGTCGCCATTTCGCCAGTCGCTCCACTCACGCGTGATGAGAAGCTGCCCCACCACGCTCCCGGCGCGCTCCGCCATCGTGTAGAACCCCTTGCCGGGATCCTCCAGCACGGCGCGCACACCGGCCAGCAAGCGCGCGCGATCGAGCGAGAGGTCCTCGGTGTCGGCGGCGAGACGCGCGTTGAGCTCGGCCACGAGCTCCGCATCGTCGGCGCGCGCAGGGCGAACGGAGATCGTCACGGCTGGCTCGTCAGTCACAGGTCGTCCGCGCGAAAACTAGCGCACTTCCAGGACGCCCGTCTCATCGATCTGAAAACCGTTGTCGAACCGGGTGTCGCAGTAGCTCCAGCTCGCTCCGGCATCGGTGGAGAATCGATAGGCGTACCTGAACGTGCCCACGACGGGCCGGCTGATCTGGGCCACGTACTCGTCGTTTGCGATCGGCGACAGGCCGTCCACGTCGACGTTGTAGGACGCGTCGATCCAGTTCCACAGCATCGACGACTGTGGATCCGAGCCCACCGGGCCCACGCCGAGCTGGCCCGTGACGCGCGCGCCGCGGCCGGTGCGATCGGTGACACCCGCGACGTAGACACGCCCGTAGATGGCCTCGGACAGGGCCCCCGGGGCGGCCATCGTCATCGCTGGATACTGCACGTTGCAAAAGCCGATCGGCAAGGGTGGCATCGACGTCCCGCCGCTGCCCGAACCGCCCGCTCCCGCGCCCGCTCCGCCTGCGCCCGCTCCACCACGACCCGCGCCACCCGCCCCCGCTCCGCCGGCACCGGCTCCCCCCGTTCCCGCTCCTCCCATTCCCGCGGGGGCCACCACGAGCGCGCCCGGACGCTGGAATCCATTGTCGCTGCCGTCGCTGTCGCAATAGCGCCAGCTCTGGCCCCCATCGCCGCTGAACCGGTATCCAAAGGCATACACGCCCGCGGTCGCGACCGTCAGCATGGCCTGGTACTCGTCATTGGCGTGATCTCCCGTCTGGAAGCCATCCACGTCAGCGCCAAAGCTCGCAGGGACCCACGCCCAGTCGGCGGACTGCGGATCCGAGCCCATCGGGCCATGACCGAGCTGGCCCGTGATCCCTTCGCCGCGCCCGACGCCACCAGTCAGACCGTCGGAGAACACGCGGCCATAGATCGCATCGGTCGCCCGCCCCGGCTCGGTGCGCAGCATCGTGGGGAACTGGAGGTTGCACCAGCCGATGGTGATCGGCGGGGGTGGCCCGACCTCGAGCTTGGCGGCCGCCGCCGGGGAATATCCATTGTCGCTACCGTCGGTATCGCAATAACGCCAGCTCGCGCCGCCGTCCGCGCTGAACCGGTAGGCGACGTCGTAGCCTCCCGCCGGGGCGCTGAGCTGCGCCTGGTATTCGTCATTGGACTTGTCGCCCGGCTGCGCCCCGTCGACATCCGTGTTGTAGGTGGCGTCCGCCCACATCCACCCCATCGCGGCCGCCGGATCCGAGCCGACGGCGCCAAAGCCCACCTGCCCGGTGATGCCTGCGCCCCGCCCATCGCCGGGCGTGCGCCCCCTTGCGAAGACGCGTCCGTACACGGGCTCGCTCGGCCGTCCGATCACTGCGCGCGTCTGCGCAGGATGTTGCAGCTTGCACCAGCCGATCGCCTCCGAGGCGCCGCCCGCTCCGGCCCCGCCGGCCCCGGCGCCCGCTCCGCCCGCACCGGTTCGACCCGAGCCGCCACCACCACCATCCGGTGCGTGCCCATGCCCCGTACCGCCGGTGCCGCCATCAGGCCCCGCGGGCGCCGAGGTCGACGATGCGCAGCCGATCGCGAGGAACCCTGCGAACCAAGCAATCCGCATGTGCCGTCACTTACCACGAAGCCAGGACCGTAGTCACTCCGATCCGAGTCACGCCGCGGTGCGGCATCGCGTTACAGGGTCATCGAGACGGTCCGGACCCGAGCGCGGCACCGACCACCCGGTACCACTTGATCGGGTGGATCTCCCACCAGCCATGACCATCGTCATAGTGGACCGTGCCGAGCGCCTCGATCATCGAGCCGGCAGGCGGGTCCAGCATGGCGCCGAGCGGATTGGCCGGGTCCTTGTGGATGGGCGTGATCTCGGAAGCGAAGTGGAAGATCTCCAGCACGGGCGAAGCCAGCGGAAACACGGCGGCGCCCTCGATGAGCAGCTGCACGTGGGTGTCGCGATCCGACGCGACCACCGGGAACTCGACGCGCGCCCGTACGCAGACCTCCTTTCCTTCGGGGTACCGGCCCGAGAGGACATCCTCGGGGCGGAGCGGCTGCGGACAGTGCACCGCCGGCTGCGCCGCAGGATCGACCCTGCAGAGGTGCCGCCCGACGTCGCGACTGACCGCGTAGTGGGGGGCATACTGGCCGGTCGCCGCGATCGTGTAATCGAGCTGACAGCGCTGCCGGGCCGGGCAATCGGCATCGGTCTGGCAGGTGCCATTGATGTTTCGCACCGCGGAATTCCAGCTCTGTCTCTGCGGCACCACGCACTTGCTGCTGCCCCTTTCGCACCAGAGGTCGTCCTGGCAATCGACGTCGAGGGTGCAGGGGGCCCCGACGTCGGCCAGCATCGGGCCGGCGGCGGTGATGACCCGCAGATCCGTGACCGGCCTCAGGACCGGCTGATCGTCGTCGTTGTAACGCAGGCTCGCGAGCGTCCCGATCACCTCCACCGTGTCGCCCCGCGCGGGCAGCCGCACGGCCCGCGCGCGGAGCACGTCGCCCGGCAGGATCGCGCCCACGCCGAAGACCGGTGGGCTCGGCGCCGCGGAGGGCTGCAGCAGCACCACGCGATCGTCCGTGAGCTGACCGAGCTGCTCGGGATCGTTCGGCGCGGGCGCGGTGCGCAGGAACGTCACGGCCCCGACCGTCCCCCGAAGCGTCAGCGTCGTGCCGGCCGCCACCCGGCCCGCGAGCACGTCGTCCACGGTGGCTGGCCCTCCCCCACCGCCGTCGGACGCCCCACCGCCGCCCCCAGCCGCCGCACCGTCGGCCGCGGCGGTGGCCTTGCCGCGCTCGGCACAGCCGGCCGAAAGCGAGACCGCCATCCATGCGCCCATCCAGATGAGTTGCGCGCGCATCAGTCGTACTCTCCCGAGGCGAGCTCCGTCAGCTCCTCGACCGTCTCCTCGGAGAAGATCGACAGGGCCCACAGCGCATCGCTCCGTCGCCACCCGTGCACGAGGGGCGAGAGCGCGGCGCGGTAGGCCGCCTCGCCGGGCGTCTCGGCGAGGCGTTGCGAGTGCCGGCCCACCCAGTCCAGGGCGCGCCGCAATGGCGCCGCCTCTGCCCGCGCGACGCGATTGCGCAACCGCACCCGCTCGGGAATCGAGAATCGACGGTAGTCCGCCGCGACGCGCGACAGCGCCACCCGGGACGGCTCGAGCGCCTCGCGGAGGTGCACACCCGCCGCCGCTGGCGACATCGACAGCATCCGGGCATCCCCGAGCGCCTCGGGGAGCGCCTCCGCGAAGCCACGCCAGGCCCGCTCGACCCGCGCCTCGGCCGAGGAGCATGCCGAGAGCGCCAGCGCCGCGAGCCAAAGCCGCATTCGAGCAGTCTACTGCAGCCGGGCCACCGGTTCAGCCCTTGACGCCGCCGGCGGTGAGCCCCCCGACCAGGTGACGCTGCAGCACATAGAACAGCAACATCACCGGCACACTGACCAGGATCGATCCCGCCGCAAAGGCTCCCCAGCGCGTCGAGTAATCGCCCACGTAGCTCTGCAGCACCACGGGCAGCGTGTACGCGCGCTCGCTCGACAGGAACGTCGCCGCGAGAATGAACTCGTTCCACGCGGTCATGAACGAGAAGAGCGCCGTGATCGCGATCGCGGGCTTGGCCAGCGGCAGCACCACCCGCCGGAAGATCTGCCACTGCGTCGCGCCATCGATGCGCGCGGCTTCCTCGAGGTCCTTCGGGATGGTGTCGAAGTAGCCCTTGAGCATGAACACGCAGAACGGCACCGACGTGGTCGCGTAGACGAGCACGAGGCCGACCACGGAATTGAGCAGGTGCAGGCGATCGAGCAGCAGATAGAGCGGGATCGCCATGACCACGCCGGGGAACATCTGCGTGACCAGGAACGCGCGCAGCCCCGCCTCGCGACCCGGAAAGCTAAACCGCGAGAACGCGTAGGCGGCCGAGGTCGAAAGGGCAATGCCGAGCGCCGTGGTCAGGCCGGACACCACGAGCGAATTCCACAGCTGGCGCCCGAACAGCCAGCCGCCCTGCGCGTCCCTCGTGCCAAGGACCGCGCGGAAGTGCTCGAGCGACACCGCCTCGGGAAATGGAGAGAGCGACATCGAGAATGCCTGACCCGGCGAAAGAGCCATCTTGAACACCCACAGCGCCGGATAGAGCACGGCCGCGCTCACCACGACGAGCAGCGCGTGCACGGCCAGCTGCCGCGCCAAGGACGGGGCCCTCACGCCTCCGCCTTCCGTCCGAGCACGCGATCGCTCGCGCGCGTGTAGAGCAAGAGGACGCCGAAGATGAGCACCGCGTAGGCCGCGGCGTAGCCGTACTGCTCTTGCCGCGAGAACGCCCAGCGATAAGCCTCGGTGATGAGGATCTCGGTCGCGCCGTCGGGCTCCCCGCCCGACACGAGGTAGATGATGTTGAACATGTTGAACGTCCAGACGCTCGACACGGCCACCGCAGGCACCAGCGCCGGCCGCAGCAGGGGCCAGGTGACGTGGCGAAAGCGCTGCCAGCGGCTCGCGCCGTCGACCTCGGCCGCGTCGAGGAGATCCTGCGGGATCGCCGTCAATGCGCCGAGCGTGACCACCATCATGAACGGAAACCCGAGCCAGGTGTTCGTGCAGAGGTTCGCGCCAAACGCCGTCGAAAACCTCGAGAACCACGAGACAGGCTCCGCCCCGAGCGCGCTCAAAAGGGCATTGACCGCGCCGAATTGCCGGTGGAACATGCCTTTCCAGATGAGCGCGGTGATGTAATTCGGAATCGCCCAGGGGATGATGAGCAGCACCCGGTAGGCACCGCGGCCGCGCAGCCACTTCTGGTGCAGCAGCATCGCCAGCGCCCCGCCGAGCGCGACGTGCAGGACGAGGTTGCAGACCGTCCACAGGACCGTCACGCCGAGCGCGAGGTAGAAGCTCCCGGGCTCGCCGATGCCGTAATCGCGCGACGTGAGGATCGCCCAGAAGTTCGCCAGGCCCACGAACGTGAAGTCCCCGTGCACATGCGAGAACAGCGAGACGCTCGCGCCCACGACGAAGGGCGCGAACACCAGCACCCCGAGCGTCACAAGCGCCGGTGCGATGTAGCCATACGCGGTACGCTGCTTCCTGATCTCCGCGCGCGCACGGCCGATGCGGCGCCCGAGCACGAAGGCCCCCGCGGCGCCGAGGAGCCCGAACAACCCCAGATACGGCAGCGCCGGCGCCGGCGTGGGCGGCGGGCGGAGCGCGATCTCGAGCTCGCGCTGCGCCACCGATAGCGCGTGGGCGGGCGTGTAGGCGCCGCGCATCACGCGACGCAGGCCCTTTTCCATCGGCTCCCACACGGCGCGCATGCGCGGATCGTTCGGCATCGGCACGCTGCGCTCCATCTGCGCGCGAAAGGCCGAGAGGTACGCGTCGCTCGCGAGCCCGGGGTCGTCGTACGCCGCGCGTGACGCGACCGGCTGCTTGCCCTGCCTGGCTCGCACGAGCGCAGACTCCACGCCCGCCAGGTACTCGATGACCTGCGCCGCACCCGCGGGGTTCTTCGACCGCGCCCCCAGGAAGGCACCTTCGACGGTCAGCAACGGCGCCATCGGCTTTCCCGTGGCGCTCACGATCGGCAATGGCGCGACCGCGTACTTGCGGCCCGCCGTGATCTCGCCCGCGAACCACGGCCCTGACACCACCATCGGCGCGCGCCGTTCGTTGTAGAGCTTGGTGATCAGCGCCCCATTGGCCTCGTCCGGCACCACGCGCTCGCTGCGCACGAGGGACTGCAGAAAGGTCATGCCGGCGACGTTGCCCGGCGTGTCGAGGTGGATCTCGCTCCTGGCGTCGAAGATGCCGCCGCCGAAGCCGTAGAACACTGCCGCCGTGACGTAGAAGTTCGTGGCGTGAAGGCCGAGCCCGTACTTGCCCGCCTTCGGGTCCGCGAATCGCCGGGCCGTGGCCAGGAGCTCGTCGGTGGTGGCCGGCGGCCGCGGGATCGCCTCCGGGTCGTAGAACAGGAGCACGCTCTTGTAGGCGAGCGGCAATCCATAGAGCCGGCCGCCATGCACGAACGCCTCGAGCGTGGGCCCGAAGAACTGCGCCCCGACCCGCGCCCGCTGACCCTCCTCGAGCGGCACCACGATGCCGGCCTGCGCCCACGCCCCGAGCCGCTCGTGCGCGATGATGAAGACGTCCGGGCCATTGCCGTTCGGGATCGCCTGCGTGAGCTTGTCCGGGAAGACCTGGAACGGCACCTCGAGCGGTCGTATCTGCGTACCCGGATGTGATGCATTCCACCGGTCGACCACGGCGGAGAGCGCATCCCGCTCCGCCCCACGATACGCGTGCCACAGCGTGACCTCGTCCGCCCGCGCCGTACGCCCGAGCGCGAGGACGGCAACGGTCAATAGAAGCGCTCGATGCGTTCCCGAGCCCCCCCGGCCGCTCATGCCCGCCGCCCCGACCCCTCGTCGAACACGTGCAGCTCTCCCAGCATCGCCCCGAGCCCCACGTCCATCCCCACCGCCAGATCCTGCGCCTCGGCCATCGTCATGAGCGACGTCAGGGCGACCTCGCCGCATTGCAGGTGGACGTGCGCCTCCCAGCCGAGCGGCTCGACCACCTCGACGCGCGCCCGCAGCGTCAATGCATGCTCCGGCTTCGCGAGCCCGAGCGCGTGCGGCCTGACGCCCACCGCCACCCTTTCTGGCACGACTCGCCCGAGCGTCGCCCTTGCGCCGGCCGGCCCCTCGAGCGCCCCGTCCGGGCGGCAGCGCATCGGCACGAGGTTGATGGTCGGCGTGCCGATGAACTTCGCCACGAACGTGGTGGCCGGCGTGTCGAACACGGCGGACGGCGAGCCGACCTGCTGCACCTTGCCCTGGTCGAGCACCACGATGCGGTCGGCCAGCGTCATCGCCTCGATCTGGTCGTGCGTGACATAGACCATCGTGGTGCCGAGTCGCTGGTGCAGCTTCTTGAGCTCGACCCGCATCTGTCCGCGCAGGTGCGCATCGAGGTTCGAGAGCGGCTCGTCGAACAGGAAGATCTTCGGCTTGCGCACGATCGCCCGCCCCATCGCCACGCGCTGCCGCTGTCCTCCCGAGAGCTGCGAGGGCTTGCGCTCGAGCAGGTGCGCGATCCCGAGCGCCTCGGCCGTCTCCCGCACCTGGCGGTCGATGTCCGCGCGCGGCAGCTTTCGCAGGGCCAACGCAAAGCCCATGTTCTCGGCCACGGTCATGTGCGGATAGAGCGCGTACGACTGGAACACCATCGCGATGTCGCGATCCTTGGGCGCGCGGTCATTGACTCGCTCGCCTCCGATGCGCACGTCCCCGCGGTCCGGGTCCTCGAGCCCGGCAATGAGCCGAAGGAGCGTCGACTTCCCGCACCCGGACGGCCCCACGAGGATCAGGAACTCGCCCGCCGCGCACTGCAGGTCGACGCCGCGCACGATCGGCGTCGTGCCGAAACCCTTCTCGATCCCCACGAGCTCGAGCGTGCTCACGGCCGTTCCGGCGACTTCGTCGGCGCGGCCTTGGCCTGGGGCACCAGGATGCGGATCGCGCGCGGCGGCAGGTCCATCAAGAGGGACCCCTGGACGCCGACCGCGAACCGCTCCTCGCTCTCGATCAGGGCATCCCGCAGCCTCGTCCCCTGCGGAAAGCTCGTCTTCATCGGCCCGAAGCCCAGCTTCGGCGCGCCGGTCTTGCGCGCCTGGTCGCTCGCATTGAGGACCACCAGCACGGTATCGGCTTCGTAGCGCCGCTCGAACGCCAGCACGTGTGCGTCTTCCTCCTCGCCCACGCGGTCCGACGCCCACTTGACCGTGATGTCCCCGCGCCGGAGCGGCTCGAGCGCCTTTCGCACCTGCACCAGCTTCTGCAGGAGCACGAACGTGTCCGTCGTGCGCGAGTAGCCGGTCGTCCACAGATCCTCGCGATTGGCCGGATCCGCACCCCCCGAGAGCTCCTGCTCGGTGCCGTAGTAGACACAGGGAACGCCGTCCCAAGTCAGCAGATACCCGAGCGCGCTCCGCAATGCGCCCTTGTTCGGCTGCTCCGAAAGGAAGCGCGGCAGATCGTGGTTGTCGATGAAGCTGACGAGCGCGCTCTGGGGTGGCACGTCGATCCCGTCCTGCTGCGGCAAGGCACCGTGGTTCGAGCGCAGCGTGAGCAACTCCTGCACCTTGCTGGTCGGCCCCCCGTCCTTGAACACGCCGTCGATGACCGTGAACTTCTGCGAGAAGTAGAACACGGCATCGAGCGCGCCAGGCTTCGTGTAAAGGCCCAGCCTCCGATCATCCCCTTCGTACGCCTCGCCGAACTGGAAGAAGTGCCGCTTGCCGGCGGCCTTGGCGCGCTGCCGGATGGCCGGCGCGAACTGGGTCCAGAAGTCCGTCTCGACGTGCTTGACCGTGTCGATGCGGAACCCGTCGAGCCCTACCTCCGCGATCCATTGGGCGTACGCGTCCACCAGCGCCGCCCGCACCTCCGGCTTCTCCGTCGCCAGGTCCCGAAGCCCCCCCGGGAAATCCCCGTAGAGCGCCTGGTCCGCGTCCTCGAAGCCCGCCGGCGCCTGGATCCCACCCATCCGGTGATACATATCCTGATTTGCGAATACGTCGGGCTTCGGCCGCACGCGCCAGCCGATGGGGGAAGGGTCCGTCGCTCCCGCCTTCTGCACCCCGCCCTTGCGGAACGCCGGGTAGTCCTCGCCCGGGTCCTCCACACCATTGTCATTGAGGTCGTAGTAGAAGACGGGCCCCACGTGGTTCGGCGTGATGTCCGCGATGACCTTGATGCCGGCCCCGTGCAGCGCGTCGATCATCTTCTTGAAGGTCGCCCGGTCCCCGAAGTGCGGCTCCGTCTCGGTCAGGTCTTCGGGCCAGTACCCGTGGTACCCGACCTCCGTCGCCTTGGAGTCCCATTGCTTGACATGCGGCGAGATCCACACGGCCGTCACCCCCAGGTCAAGCAGGTACGGGATCTGCGCGATCACCCCCTCGAAGTCCCCGCCGTGCCACCCCTTCGGCCTGGTGATATCGATACCAGTATCATTGGCCGGGTCCCCATTGGCGAACCTATCCGTCACGATCTGGTAGATGACCTCATCCCGCCAGTCCACCGCCTCCGGCGGCGCCATCCCATTCGGCGGCGCCGTGGAAGGCCCCTCGCCACAGGCCACAGCCAGGAGCGCCATCGCCAGCAGGCGTCTCACGAGCGCTCCTCCGGCTTGCCCCAGGTGACGCGCAACGCGAGGGGAGCCTTCCCCCCCTGCACGTAGACGTAATGGTTGTCACCCGGCTCCCAATCCAGCGCCGGCCCCCGCTCCGAGACCAGCTTGTACGCAAACACGTGTCCAACGGGCAACTCGACGCTGCCCACCCAAACACCGTCCTTCGACGAGAGAGCGACGCCCGACCTCCCGTTCCAGTCCGCAAGCTCTGCGCCGCTGCCCACGATACGCGCCGGCCGAATTCCATTCGGCGCCGTCACGTTCCACACGACCAACTGCCGTCTTGCCTGCCCCGCTCGCGGCTCGCGCGGGACCGTCCTCGGAACCTTGCCGCGCTCGACCAATGTGGCGACGGTACCTCCAACAAGGCTGCTGCTCTCCCAGGTCACGACGTCACGCGACAATGCCGTGATGACATGGCGCCCCGCGAGAGGAGCGCGCCTCGCGAGGAACAGGGGAAAGGGGAGCAGATTCGCGCCTGACTGGGCCCAGGGCTTGTCGGCCCGCGTCTCCAGTTCTCGCGTTCCCGTGAGCCCGTCCTCCGTTCCGTACGTGATACTGGGCGTGCCTCGGATCATGGAGAGTGCAGCGAATGCGTCTCGCCGACCCTCCGCTCCGCACTCGCTCGCGATCCGCGGCAGGTCGTGGTTGTCGAGCAAGGTCACCAGCTTCGAGGGATCGTCGTAGACGCGGTCCTCGGACAGCACCGACGCGAGCCGCCCCATGTGCGCCCCCTTGCAGAAGACGTCCTTGAGCGCGAACGCGACCGGGAAGTCGAACAACGCATCGAATTCGCCTTCTCGCATGTATCGCGCGAGCACGCTCGGCCGGCCATCGAGCACCTCGCCGAGCAGCCAGAAGTCCGGCCCCGCGTACGCCTTGACGTCCCGGTTGAACCGCCGCCAGAAGACGAGGGGCACGTGCTTGACGGCATCGAGCCGGAAGCCATCGGGCCTGACCGCATCGATCCAGTACCTGGCCTTTTCGAGCAGGAACGCATACACGTCCTGCCGCTCCTGCGCCAGGTCCGGTAGCCCGTGGACGTCGTGGTCCGTCAGCTGCCGCGGGTCCTCCCAGTCCTGGATCGGGCCATTGTGGTGGAACCACGCCGGCTGCTCCTTGGCCAAGGGCGCCTCCGGTCCCACGTGATTGACCACGAAATCCAGCACCAGCCGCATCCGCCGCGCATGCAGCGCATCCGACAGCTTCTTGAGCGTCTCGACCGTTCCGAAGCGGGGCTCCACCTTGCCGAGGTCCTCGACCCAGTACCCATGAAACGCCCCGAACCCGTGGAACTTCGCCGTCCGCATCTTGAAGACGGGCGAGAGCCACACGGTCTTGACGCCCAGGCTCTGCAGGTAATCGAGCTTCTCGATCACTCCCTGCAGGTCTCCGCCATGAAATGCCGCTGGATCCGCCGCATCCACCGCCCCGTCATTGCTCCGGTCCCCATTCCCCGCCGCACCCGCCGGATTCGCCTGCGCCGGTGTCGCCAGGAGCCGATCCACCAGCTGCCCCGCCCGGTACGCCACCACCTTGACCACCGCGAGCAACGCCTCCGCCTCCCGCTCGTGGTCGAAGTCGAGGAGCGCCGGGAATTCCACCTCCGCCGAGAGCGCCTTCTGCGGCGCTTCGGCCCGCGCGACCGACACCTTGGCAAAGACCTGCCACTTGTACTTGCCATTGAGCTGCGAGAAGAACGCCACCTTGGTCTCGCACAGCAGCAGGAACGGCGCCCCTTGCGCCTGCGTCGCCAGGTGCGACATCCGCGCCCCGGTCTCGCGCAGGCTCCCGAACACCTCCCCCGGCCCGACCCCCTTCACCAGCAGGTTCCGCTCCGACAGCGCCGCCTCGACGCCCTCGACAAACCCCGCAGGCGGCACCTCAGGCTTGCGCAGGTCCGCAAAATCCAGCACGAACCCCGCCGCGATCGGCGTCCTTTGCGCGAGCTTCACCGGCGCCGTCCCCGTCGCACACGATAGCCCGGCCAGCATCAGGCCGAAGCCCGCGGCCCGCAGCCCATAGCCCAGCCTCGCTAGAACCATGTCTCTGCCTCCAGCGAGATCACCGAGTGCCAGTGCCGATCCGTCCGGTCGCCGAACTGGTTGAATTGATCCAGCGTCTCCACGAACGACGAGCCGAACGCATTGTGCGCGCTCGAGTACTGGAGCCCCCACAGGAGGCGAATCGACGGCCGGTTCCAGATCCCCTTGCCGAGCGGGTTGATCACGGGCCCCAGCTTGAGCTGCCAGGTGTTCCGCTCCTTCGAGTCCCCGAGCTCGTGCCCCCGCGCATCGGGCCGACCCGCGTCATTGACGAAGATCGAGTCGAAGTGCTCGCGATAGAGGTTGCCACGGTCGCTGACCTCGTTGGCGTACGACGTCTCCGCGAGGAAGTGCACCGTGTCGCTCACGTACCCCTGCAGACGCAGCACGGTGGACCAAAAGGTCCGGTTGTCCTCGCTGGCGAAGAGCTTGTTGTCCTTGTCCTCGTGATGCCCGTAGACGAACCCCCACACGACGTCGAGGTATTTCGGGACCGCCGTCAGCAGGAGCTCGTTGCCGAGGTTGAGCTGCGTGCGCTCGTCGGTCAGGTCCTTCACGAAGATCGTGTAGTCCTTGTCCATGAAGCGCTCGGTGTAGAAGTTGTCCGGGTGGCGCAGCTGGTAATTGATGAAGAAGTTGTTCCACTGCATGGGCCCCAGCTTGCCGAAGCCCAGGTAGCCGATCACCTTCCAGGAATTCCCCGCCTCCGACACGGGCTTCGGGAAGGTCCGCGGATCGAGCACCATCGGGTCGCGCATGAAGAGGTTCTGGACGACCTCGTGCCGGTGGAAGTCCTCGTAGCTCAGACCCTCGGTCGTGTGCGGCGCGAAGCGATTGCCCTCGACCTGGGGCTCGTACATCGCCTGCCCGCCGCCGCCGATCTCCACGTGATCCCCGAGCCGCGCCCGCAGCGCCCCGCCGAACGTGAAGATGGTGTCGTACTGGCTGCCGCGCAGGAAGTAGCCCGAGTCTCCCGCGCCGAGGAGCAGGTCCACGTACTTCGAGTGGAAAAGGCCAGAAAGGCCCACCGTCTCGAAGAACAGCTCCGCCGGCCGCATGTCGTAAAGGCCGAGGTTTCCGAAGTAGTAATCGAGGGTTCCGAGCTGCCAGGTCACGTCCTCGAGCACGACGTTTCCCGTCTTGACGTAGAGCTGGCTCAATCGATAGTTGTCGAGCCGTCCATTGTTGGGATCCGCATTGGCGACCGATCCCCCCTCGATCTTGGCGTGGATGCTGGTCCACGAATCCTTGGTCCCCGGCGCCTGCTGCAGCAAGTTCAGCTTCAGCTCCAGCGCCCCGTAAGGCCCCTCATTGAGCAACCGACCGTACAGGTTCCACAGCCCGAGCTTGCCCGCCCCGCCCTGGAAATCTGGCCGCGTCATGACGCGAAAGTACCCGCCCGCGGTGAACCGGTCCTCCTGCGCATCCCCGTAGGCCCGCCCCGCGAGGAACAGCCCGACCAGCACAAGCCACGCCGCGCGCACCGCGCTAGCGCCCTTCCACGATCACGATCGACCGTCCCTTGACCACGTACTCCGCCGCCGGCAGCGCCGCCTCCCCCGCGTTCCCCGTCCTCCTCGGGTCCGCCATCGTCATGTCAAACCAGTTCCCCGCCCCTGTCGCCACGTCGAAGTACTGCTGCGTATCCACCAGCCGCACCCAGGTCCCCGCCCCGAGCGTGAACTTCACGTCCCCGCCTTCCATGTTGATGAGCACGTAGAGCTCCGGCCCACGGGAGCGGTCGTGGTAGTGGATCGCGATGTGCTTGGAATTCCAGTCGGGGTCCTGACCTGACTCGTTCTCCCACCTGAACGGCGCGCCCTTGCCGAAATCGTCCGGCGCGAACGCATAGGCGTGGTCCTTGCGGATCTTGATCATCGCCTTGACGAAATCGCGCATGCGCCAGCGCTCGTCCTGCGACTTCCACTCGCCCCACTGGAACCAGTTCTTGTCGTTGTCGGCGCGCGTGGAGTACGCGTTGTTGTTGCCGAGCTGCGTCCGCATCCACTCGTCGCCGCCGTAGAGCATGGGTGTTCCGTGCGAGAAGAGCATCGCGGCAAAGAGGTTCCGCATGAGCTGCCGCTTGAAGTCCTCCTTGTCCTGGCCCCAGCTCTTCGAGCGGTTGTTGCTCTCTCCCGAGTCGCGGTCGCAAAAGGGTGAGGTGGGCTGGTCGCAGCACACCGGATTGAGCGGCCCGCACTTGTTGCGCTTCTGGTCGTACGAGAACACGTCGTACATCGTGAAGCCGTCGTGGCACGTCACGTAATTGGTCGAGTGATACGGCCGCCGCCCGCTCGGCTGGTACCAGTCGTAGGAGCCCGTCATCAGAAAGCCCCCAGTGCCCTTCTCGCCCTCCTGCGACGACAGCGTCCAGGTGTCGAAGTTGACGAAGGCCCGCCACCAGTCGCGGAAGCGCCCGTTCCACTCCCCCCACGCCGTCCCCGGCTTGCTACTGGCCGCCGGAAATGCCCCGATCTTGACCCCGTAATGGCCGCCCGCGGACCACGGCTCCGCGATGATGCGGGTGTTGTACCTCTGCAGCACCGGATCGTCGATGATGTCCTGGAGGACGGTGTTCTTGACGTCGTCCCAGTTGTTGTAATCGAGGTCCTTCTCCCCGAGGATGGGCGCGAGGTCGAAGCGAAAGCCATCGACGTGCAGCTCCTCGGCGTAGAAATGCAAGGAGTCCAGGATCAATCGCCGCAGCGGCTTGTGATTGGGCCGGGTCTCGTTGCCGACGCCCGTGTTGTTCCAGTAAGCGCCGTCCGCGGGGTTGATGGCGTAATAGGCCGCGTTGTCGAGGCCGCGGAAGCTGTAGATGCTCGCGACCTCCTTTGCGTCGAAATTGATCAGCGAGGTCGTGTCGCCGATGCCCGAGTCGTCCTGCTCGATCTTGTCGCGCCAGAACCCACCCTCGCCGGTGTGGTTGTAGACGACGTCGAGGACGACCTCGATGCCGCGCTGGTGGAGCTGGTCCACCATCCACTTGAACTCGTCGAGCACGTGCCCCGGCATCTTGTCCGACGAGAAGCTGATCTCCGGCGCAAAGAAATTGAGCGTGTTGTAGCCCCAGTACCCGCCGTCGAGCGCCTTTTCTTGCACCGGCAGCATCTCGACGGCCGTGATGCCGAGGTCCGACAGGTAGTCCGCCATCTCGCCGAAGCCGCGGAACGTCCCGGGGTGCTTGACGCCGCTCGCGGGCGAGGCCGTGAAGCCCTTCGGGTGCGCCTCGTAGAGGATGACGTCGTTCCAGCGGTGCCCGCCGAACGACTCGAGCTGCCGGCTCTTGCGCCAGGTGGCTTCGTCCGGGCTCCAGGCATACGTGCTCTGGGCGATCACGCACTTGGTGGCCGCCGCGTACGTCGACTCGGTGCGCGCCGGCCCCGACGCCACCGACGCCTTCGACCAGTCGTGGTCGCGGTGGATCGCCTTGCAATAAGGATCGAGCAGCAGCTTGTTCGGATTGAAGCGATTGCCCTGCGCGTCCACGTCCGCGACGAAGCCGTCGATCTGCCCGGGTCGCCACTTCGGATCGAACGGCCAGTTGGGGCCGAAGGCGATGAAACCGTAGTGCTGCCCGAGGCCCACGCCCTCGACGTACACGTTCCACACGTCGCCAAAGCGCGTCATCTGGAACTGGCGGGTGGCGTTAGGCGACTCCGGATCGTCGAACAGCAAGAGCTCGACCCGCGTCGCGTGCTCCGAGTACACGCCGAAGTTCGCCCCGCGATCGACCAGCGACGCGCCGAGGTGCCCGAGCGCCTCGATCTCCTTTTCGTCCAGGCTCGGCGCCTTCGGTTGATCCTGGTAGAGGCGCGTGTAGTCCTTCGACGCGCAGCTGACGAGGAACAAGACGCCGAGGACGCTCCAGAAACCCAGCAGACTAGGGCGCGACGCAAACATGAGTTACTACTCCTGGGCGCAAGCTAGCGAACCATTCTCCCGGCCGTCAAGGCCGCTCACCCTGACGCATTGCGTCGAGCGGGTGAGCAATTTTCCCAGCGGTCCGACCATAGCCGCGCTTGACAGGAGCACGCGCCGGATGCGCTACTGCCACGCGCGCTCGGGGAGGGGCCCGGCGCATCCAGGGGACCCGGTCACAGGAGGGATACGCATGCGCGTTGCAGCTGGAGTGCTACTCATCATTCTTTCGGTCTTCTACGTCGTTGGCGGCGTGGGTCTGTTCCTCGGTGGCGCGGTGGTCAGCGGCGCCGGCTCGCTGGGCAAGATGGCGGCCGAGCAGGCGGCCAAGGACGGCAAGGAGATGCCCGCCGAGACCAAGGCCGCCATGGCCGAGCTCGAGAAGAAGGGCAGCGGCATGGGCGGGATGCTCCTCGCCTACGGCGGCCTCATGCTGCTCACGGCCGGCATCGGCATCGCCGGCGCGGTCTCGCTGTTCCAGAGCAAGCGCCAGAAGCTCATCTTCGCTTCAGGCGGCATGGTGGCCATCTGCCTCGTCGTGGGCCTCATCTCGGGAGGCTTCGGCATCGGCACCATCCTGAGCGGCGTCACAGCCGTCCTGACGTTCCTCGCCGGCAAGAGCATCGGCGCGCCCGCCGCCGCCTAGCCACCGCGCCGTATGAGCCCTTCCGGAGCGCGCCGGCACCTCGGCGTCCTGCTCAGGTACGACCTCAAGTACGGCCTCACGAGCCCTCGCGGGCTCTTGTTCGTCGTCTTCTATGCGCTCGTGTGGTCGTGGATCCTGTGGAAGCTGGCCAAGGGAGCCGCCGAGGTCGTGCGCAACCCCGAGGCCAGCCTCTTCCTCAGCTATTTCCTCGACGACAGCTTGATGCGCCTGTTCCGCGAGCGCGCGCCGACGCTCGCCGGCTACTTCGTCGTGGCCGTCACGCTGACCCCGCTCTTCGCCATGATCGGCGGCTGCGATCAGACCGCGACCGATCTCGGCACCAAGCATCTGCGCTTCCTCATCCCGCGCGTGGGCCGCCAGGAAATCTATCTCGCTCGATTCTTGGGCGCGATCGTGCTGGTGTGCGCCTCGCAGATCGCGGTGGGCGGCGCCGCCACCTTGATCACGCTGTTCGTGGACCGCGGAGAGCCCGGACACGTCTTGCTCTTCGGCGCCCAGGCGATCCTGCTCGTCACCGCCTACAGCATCCCGTTCGTGGCCTTCATGGCCTTCATGACGGCCTCGATGGCCTCGGCAGGCCTCGCGGCGCTGGTCGGCATCGGCGGATACTGCCTCTTCATCATCCTCGTCTACATGCTCAAGGGTCAGTGGTCAGGCGCCGAGATCTTCGGCTACCTCATGCCGAGCGGCCTCAAGGCGAGCATCCTGCAGCCCGACATCGGCCGCGCGCTCCTGGCGCTCCTCGGCGTCATCCCCTACACGCTGGCGTTCTTCGCGCTCGGCTGGCAGGTGTTCAAGACGAGGGACGCCTGATGTCCATGATCGTCGCCAAGGAGCTGTTCCGGGCCTACGGCATGACCATGGCGCTCGCGGGCATCGACCTCTCGCTCGAGGCCGGCCCGCCGATTGGCCTCGTGGGTCCGAACGGCGCGGGCAAGACCACCTTCTTCTCCACGCTGTGCGGGTTCCTGCGGCCCACCCGGGGCACGGTCGAGGTGCTCGGGCACCCACCGCTGCATCGGAATCTGCACGGCCGGGTCGCGATCCTGCCGCAGGACGCGGCCCTCGTGAAGCAGGTGCCGATCGTCACGCAGCTCAAGTTCTTCGCCGAGCTGCAGGGTTTTGCCGCCGCGGCCGCGCGCAAGGAGGCCGAGCGCGTGCTCGAGCTCGTGCTGCTCGGGGACGCCGCGCAAAAACCGCCCGACGCGCTCAGCCACGGCATGTTAAAGCGCGTCGGCATCGCCCAGACCTTCATCGGCGCGCCCGAGATCGTGCTGCTCGACGAGCCCACGGCGGGCCTCGACCCGGCGACGGCCACGCAGATCAAGAACCTCATCCGCTCGCTCGACAAGGAGCGGACGTTCGTCATCAGCTCGCACAACCTCGAGGACATCGAGGAGCTGTGCGGCTCGGTCGTCATCCTGTCGAAGGGCAAGGTGACCGAGCACCGAAAGGTCTCCGAGCTCGTGGCGCGTACCAGCGTGCTCACGTTCCGCCTCGAGAAGGAGCTGCCCGACGACTTCGCGGCGCTGTTTTCGGGCATCGCCAGCGTCACCCGCGTGGAGCGCGGCCAGCCCGGCGAGCGGCGATTGACGGTGCACTACCGCGAAGCCGACGCCGATGCGGCGCAGATCGCGGTCCTGCAGGCGCTGTCCAGGGCCGGCCTGACGTTCCTCGAGATGACGCGCGGTCAGTCGCTGCAGGACAAGGTCATCGAGCTCACCCGCAAGTAGCCTCAGGGCGCAGCGCGTCCGCCGCGCGAGGCCCACACCACCGCGCCCACGATGAGCGCCGTGCCGCCGATCGCCGTCGCCGAGACGGCCTCGTGCAGGAACGCCGCGCCCATGACGAACGTGAACGCCGGGGTCAGCTGCTGGTAGAGGGCACCCTCGGGGGCGCTCACCAGGCCGAACGCGTGCGTCATGAGCAGCTGCGACACCAGCGAAAGCGCCCCCATGCCGAGCGCGTAGCCCCACGTCCCTGGGTCCGCGGCACGCCAGTCGGCCACCGCGAGCGGCACCGACAGCAGAAGACCGGTCACGCAGAACACGCCCAGGATTGCCGCTGCGCCGTCGGTCGCGCGGGCCGCACGGAGGGTCGTGACCGCGAGCCCCGAGAGCACGGCCGACGCGATGCCCGCGAGCTCGCCCGGGCCGAGGTGAAAGCCCACCGGCGTGCGCAGGACGAGCAGCACGCCCGAGAACGCGAACACGATGCCCAGGCCCAGGCGAGCGCCCGGGCGCTCGCGCAGGAACACCCACGCGAACAGGCTCGTGTAGATGGGCGAGACCAGGTTGAGCAGGACCGCCGTGCCGGTGTCGCGGCAGCGAGCGATGGCCACGAAATAGAGCAGCACCGCCGCGCCGCCGAACAGGCCGCGCAGGAAGAGGAGGCGCCAGCGCGTGGGCGCAAGGCGCGCGCCGCCGATCGCGGAGAATGCGAGCACCCCCACCCCGCACACCGCGAAACGAATCGCCGTGAGCTGCCCCGCGCCCATCTGCCGCGACGCCACGCGCGTCGCCACGGCCATCGCCGAAAACAGCAGCGTCGCCGTGACCATGTACACCGCGCCGAGGCGGCGCGCATCGCCGCGGATGGCCCGCGCGCGCGCCGCCAGGGGTCCGAAGGCGGAGCCTGGTGCGGGCAGCGGGGCGTCGGCCGGCTCGGGCAAGTCGAGCTACTCTAGCCGCAGGCCGGCCATTGCGCTCGTGCTCGATTCCGTCTCCGGCCCCGCCCCAAACTCATGCGCATAGGCGAATACATAGAGGTCCGCGTGGACGCGCTCGAGGCGAGCGGCCTCGGCGCCGGCGTGCGCACCGACGCGCCGGATCGGCCCGTGATGGTCGAAGAGGGCCTGCCCGGCGAGACCGGCCGCGCGGCCGTCCTGCACGTCGGTGCCACCGTGCTCGTGCGCCTGGTCGAGCGCACCGCGAGCTCGCCCGACCGCCGCGCGCCGCCGTGCCCGCGCTGGACCGCACAGAGCCCGTGTCGCCTGATGCACCTCACGGCGGCCGCGCAGGCACACGAGAAGACGCGGCGGGTCTCCGACGCGCTCGCGGCTGCCGGGGTCCGCGCGCCCGTGCGGCC
>JAHFDS010000396.1 GCA_023248855.1 Myxococcales bacterium | reverse complement strand
GCCGCGAGCGCCGTCGCGCCGGCCGCCCGCTTGGGACCGCTCTCGCGGCGGTCGCCGTGCTCGCGCTGGTCGCGCCGGCCGAGGCGCTCCGCCGCGCGAGCTTCGGCGCCACCGCCGGCTCGCTGTGGTCGGAAAGGAGCTTCTTTGGCCTGCTCACGGTCTGGCAATCCCCAGGCGGGGAGTGGCGCAAGCTCAACCACGGACGCATCGTGCACGGCCGACAGGGTCTGGAGGACGATCCTGCCGAGCCGCTCTCCTATTACGCCCCGCAGAGCGGCGTCGGCCTCTTCTTCCGCTTCGCCGAGAGCCGCCCGCCCCGGCGCGTGGCGGCGGTGGGCCTCGGCGTGGGGACGCTCGCGGCCTATGGGCGCCCCGGCGATCTGGTGCGCTTCTTCGAGCTCGATCCCGGCGTCGAGCGCGCCGCACGCAAGTGGTTCACCTTCCTCGCCCAGAGCCGCGCGAAGGTGGAGGTCGTGCTCGGCGACGCTCGGCTGTCCATGGGGCGCGAGCGCGATGAGGCCCCGTACGACCTCATCGTCCTCGACGCATTCACCGGCGACGCCATCCCGGCGCACCTGCTCACGCGCGAGGCGTTCGCCCTGTACGGCCGCCGGCTCGGCCCGCGCGGAGTCATCGCCGTGCACGTCTCGAACCGCCACCTCGACCTCACCCCGGTCGTCCGTGCCCACGCCACCGCCGGCGGGCTGTCGCTGTCGACGGTGGTGAGCGTGGCGGACCTCGACGCCGGCATCAATCGCGCGCGCTGGCTCCTGCTCTCCCGGGACCCCGACCTGCCCCGATGGCTGCGGGGTCTGGGGCTGTCCCTGGACAAGGAGAGCGAGGAGGCCATCGAGTGGACCGACGATCTGGCTCCGCTGCTGCCCACGCTGCGTGCGCTGCGGTGACGCGAGCGCTTTCGCTTTGCGCGGGCCTCGGCGATCATGGGAACACGATGAACCGGCCGAAGAGTCTTGCGGCTGTGGCCGATCATCGGCTTCGCCGCGCGGGCCTGCAGGTGGCGCGGCTCGCGGGCTGGTGGCTCAGGCCCCAGCGCTGGCCGATGGCCGAGCGGTACGTGCCGGAGCGGCACGGGCGGCTCGAGGTGCTCGTGCACGAGGTGACGGCGCCCATCCGGCGCGAAGACGGCTTCGCCGATCCAGCGCTGGAGGCGGGGAAGAGGAAGAACCTCGGGCTCGCCGCGCCTGCATTCGACGGGCTCGTCGTCAGGCCGGACCGGCCGCTCTCGTTCTGGCGCACGCTCGGACGAGCCAGCCAGAGCCGTGGCTACACCTGGGGCAGGGAGCTGCGCGGCGGATGCGTGGTGCCGGCGATCGCGGGCGGGCTCTGCTTGCTGTCGAACGCCCTGTTCGAGCTCGCGGTGCGAGCCGGCTGGCGGATCCTCGAGCGCCACGGGCATTCGCTCGAGGTGATCCCGCCCCAGCCGGGGACGTTGCTCCTCGACGCGACGGTGGCCTGGCCGGACGTGGACCTGGTGGTCGCGCCGCCGAGTGGACCGGCGCGGCTGTCGATTCGCGTCGACGAGGACACGCTGCGCGTCGCGGCCTTCGCTGCCCGCGCCCCCGAGGAGCGGATCGAGCTCACGGCGGAGGAACGGATCGAGCAGCGAGGGCCCGAACGCGTGCGATCGAGCCGGGTGGTGCGCCGGCGCTCGTCGGGAGATGGCGCGGTGCTCGCCACCGACGTGGTGGCCCACGATGAGCGGCGCATCCTCGCGACCGATGAGCTGCACGAGACCTGCCTGTCGTGTGACGAGCATCGCTGCCGCGACCGACCGCCTGAGCGGGTCATCGCCACGCTGCGAACCCTCGGCCGGAAACGCTGACGCACGTGCGCAGGATCCAGGCTTGTCTGGCGCTCCTTCTCGTCGCCGGGGCTGCGCCCGGCGCGCCGATCGACGACATCCGCTTCGAGGCCTGGGGCCGCCGTGAGCTGTCCTACCTCGAGCGCCCGTCGTACTACCTCGGCCGAGCGGAGCTGCTCGCGCTGCCGGTTCCGCCGCCGCCGCCGAACAGCGCGACCTCGACACGCCGCGAGCTCGATGAGCTGCTCCGGCTGCAAGCCGATCGCACTCGGGCCGAGGAGCGATCGATCCGGGCCCATCGCGACTATGCGAGCGTCTGCAGCGCGCTCATTGCGGCGGCCGATCGAGACTGGAGGAGGGCCCCGAAGACCCGAGCCCTGCTCCAGCACGTCGAGGCCGACGCCTCCCTGGCGGTGTTCCACGCCAAGCGCCGGTTCAACCGGGCTCGCCCCCACCAGCTCGAGACCCGCCTTTTGCCCAGCATTGCCGTGCCGGCTCATCCGGCGTACCCGAGCGGGCACGCCCTGCAGGGCCACCTGGTCAGCCGCGTGCTGGCGTCCATTGCCCCGGACCATCGCGAGGCATTGACGGCCCTCGGCGAGCGCATCGGACGCGAGCGAGAGATCGCGGGATTGCATTACCCGAGCGATTCGGCCGCGAGCCGTGCGCTCGGGGACGCGCTGTTGTCGCTCCTCGAGAAGAACCCGAAGTTCGTTCGCGAGCTCGAGGCCGCGAGGGCGGAGTGGCGCAGCGAAGGCTTGTGAGTCGCGGCGTCAGGGGCGCGTCAGCACGGTCGCCGCGTCGCCGCAAGCGACCTCGCCGGCCTCGATCACGCGCAGGTAGATGCCGCGCAGGTTGCGCGGCCGGAGGTCCGGACGCGACACGAACCGCAGCGCTTCCATGCCGAAGCGGGCGCGGAACTTCCTGCAGCCGTTGTGGGGTTTGGGCGTGACCTCGAGCACCGCCGCGCCGATGCCGACCCGAGAGCCCACGGGCAGGCTATCGGCCGACAGGTCGAGATCGACGAACAGGTTGTCGCCGAACAGTGCCAGCGGCTGACCACCGGCGATGAGCTCGGCGACCGGCGTCTGCATGACCGCGAGCTGCGCGTCCGGGGCCAGGGGCAGCCGGCGCTCCCACGCGTCGCCGGGCAGACCGCCCTCGGGGGTCAGGAACGCGCGGCGCAGCGATTCGCGCAGGCCACCTTCGCCTCGCCGCACGAGGCCGTCGAGCCGGCCGTGATCGCGGGGTGCGCGTATGGCCTCGAGCGCGCGCACGAGATCGTCGAGCGCCTGGAAGCACAGCGGGTCACCCTCGGAGGTCGAATCGATCGGGTCCATGGCGCGATCATGAGACCAAGGCGACGCCCGTGTCGCGCGCACGCGGTGCATCACCGCGGCCCGGATTGCGAACGGATTGCGCGCGTGTGCAAGCAATGCAGGGAGTTCGCACTGGTCCAGCTCTCGCATTGTGTCGGAGCGTGTCTGCTCACGATTGCGTGATCGGGATCGCCGGCTCCGGTGGAGACGGCGTCGTGTCGGCTGGTGAAGCCCTGGCCAGCATGGCGGCGCGCGCCGGCTACCACGCCATCGTGACCAAGAGCTTCGGCTCGCAGATCCGCGGCGGCGAGAGCAGCTGCCGCGCGCGCCTGTCGACACGCAGGCTGCACACTCCGGCCGGTACGCTCGACGTGGCCATCGTCCTCGACTGGGACGACTACCAGCGCCTGGCGTCGGAGCTGCCCATCGACGAGCACACGCTGGTGGTGTTCGAGGCGGCCACCAAGGTGGCGGCCGACCAGCTCCCCCTGCCGGTGCAACCCTTCGAGGTGCGCGGCGTACCATTCGCCGCCATCGCCCGGGCCGCGACGGGCGACGATCAGGCCCGAAACGCCGTCCTCCTCGGCATGCTGGCCGGCTGGCTCGACCTGCCCGCCGAGGCGCTCGCGGCCGCGCTGCGCGCTCGCCTGGGCCAGAAGGCCAGCGTCGAGTCAATCACGCTCGGCTTTCGGGCCGGCGGGCAGCACGCGGCGGACCACCCCCTTGCGCGCTCGCGCCAGCTCGATCGACCCACCGAGGCCAAGGTACGTCACCTCGCCGACGGCAACCAGATGTGCGCTGCCGGGGCCATCTTCGCGGGCTGCCGCTTCTTCGGCGGCTACCCGATCACTCCCGCCACCGAGGTCATGCAGATGCTGCAGCGCGACCTGCCCAGGTACGGGGGCACGGTGCTGCAATGCGAGGACGAGATCGCGGGTATCGGCGCCGCGATCGGTGCCTCCTTCGCGGGCGACAAGGCCATGACCGCGACCTCGGGCCCGGGCATGTCGCTCAAGGCCGAGATGATGGGCCTTGCGACCATCGCGGAGCTGCCGCTCGTCATCATGAACGTGCAGCGCGGCGGCCCCGCCACGGGCTTGCCGACCAAGAGCGAGCAGGCGGACCTCTTCCAGGCCGTGTTCTCCGCGCATGGCGACGCGCCGCGCCCGGTGCTCGCGGTGACCTCCGTCGCCGACACGTTCCTCACCACCATCGAAGCATTCAACATCGCCGAGGCCCTGCAGACGCCGACGATCGTCCTGTCTGATCAGGAGATCGCGCAGCGAAAGGAGACCTTCGACGCCATCGACACGTCGCGCATCGAGCTCGTCGAGCGCCTGTGCCCCGCGCCGGCCGACCTGGCCGGTGGCTACGACCGCTTCGCGCTCACCGAATCGGGCGTCAGCCCGATCACGCACCCGGGCCTCGAGGGCGGCAGCTACCTCGCCGGTGGCATCGAGCACGACCCCCACGGCCACCCGACCAACAGCGGCCATATGCACGGAAGGATGATGGACAAGCGACAGCGCAAGCTGGCGCGCCTGGCCTCCCGCGAGGACCTCTTCACCGTGTACGGTGACCCGGCGGCCCCGCTCGCGATCATCGCCTGGGGGAGCATCGCGGGTGTCGCGCGTGAGGCCATCGAGCGCTGCGAGGCCGAGGGCATCCGGGCCAAGCTGCTCGTACCGCGCCTGCTGTTCCCGGTCGCACAGGGCGTGTACGCGTCGTTCTTCACCGGCGTGCGCGCGGGCTTCGTGGTGGAGCAGAATCACCAGGGCCAGCTGCATCGCCTCCTGCGCATGTACCTCGAGGTGCCGCGCGGGCTGCGGTCCCTGGCGCGGACCGGCGCCAACCCCTTCGCGCCGGCCGAGCTCGTGGCCGAGCTCGCCGCTGCCGCGCAGCGAATGGAGGTGTGAGGTGTCCGCGCCGCAGCCCCTGTCCGCCAAGGACTTCAAGAGCCCGCTCAGGCCGGTCTGGTGCCCCGGCTGCGGCGACTTCGGCGTCCTGCAGTCGCTCTACCGCGCGCTCGCAGCGATTGGCCGAAGGCCCCACGAGATCGCGTTCGTCTCGGGCATCGGGTGCTCGAGCCGCATCCCGGGCTACACCACGGCGTACGGGTTCAACACCGTCCACGGGCGCGCGCTGCCGATCGCGCAGGGCATCAAGCTGGCGCGGCCCGAGCTCCTCGTCCTGGTGGCGGGCGGCGACGGCGACGGCTTCTCCATCGGAGGCGGACACGTGCCGCACGCGGTGCGCCGAAACCTCGATCTGACGTACGTGGTGATGGACAATCAGACCTACGGCTTGACCAAGGGCCAGCTCTCCCCCACCGCACCGCGGGGCCAGAAGAGCGTGACCTCCACCTACGGCAGCCTCGAGGAGCCCATCAACCCGCTGCTCGCGGTGCTGTCGTACGGCGCGCCGTTCGTGGCCCAGGGGACGCCGGCCGACATGTCGGGCCTCTCCGCGCTGGTCGAGGAAGCCATCCGCTACCCCGGCTTCTCGTTCGTCAACGTGCGCTCGCCATGCGTGACCTTCGGCGACGAGCACACGCAGATCAAGTGGCACAAGGCGCAGATGCAGCCGCTCGCGGCGCTCGGCCACGACCCGGCCGATCGCACCAAGGCCCTGGCGCTGGCGCTGGAATACGGCCAATCGCTGCACACCGGCGTCTTCTACCGAAACCCGAGCCCGCCGCCGACCTACGAGGGGCAGCTGGCCGAGCGGCAAGCGACCCTGGCCGGTGAGGCCCGGCTGCGCGCCCGGGTGCTCGATTGGCTCATGCCGAGGTAGCCGAAGGGCGGAGGTGGTCCATGGTCGCGGTCAAGGAGCTGGCGAAGCAGATGAGCCCGAGCATGATCCGGAGCACGGTCCTCGGCCAGCACGCCCATCTGCGGGCCTGGCTGGCCCGCATCGAGCGGCGCGCGACCGACGTGCTCGGCGCCACCGGTGAGGTCGGCGCGCTCGCGGGAGAGCTGCGCGGGCTCGGCGCCTGGCTGGAGGATCACCTCCGCTTCGAGGAGCAGTGGCTCTTCCCGGCGCTCGAGGAGGCGGACGCCTGGGCGCAGGTCCGGCTCGAGCGCCTGACGCACGACCACAGCGAGCAGCGAGTGCATCTGCGGGTCATGGAGCGCCTCCTGCAAGCCCCCGGCGACGGGCGCGAGCTCGCGGAGCGCGTGCTCACGATGATCCGTTCGCTCAGGGTGGACATCGACGACGAGGACGAGATCGCCCTTCGCGACGGAATATTGCGCGACGACGTGGTGGCGATCGGGCAGTCGGACGGGTAGCTCGACTGTCGACATCGCTTCGAACAGCGACGGACCGACGATCCGGCCCGTCCGCTGCGTTGCCGCTGCGCTTCCGGTCCTCAAGTACAGATGTACGTTCCGGTCCGGTTCTCGCGTCGCCTTGCGGATCGCGGGATTGGCTTCGCCAACCCCGCTCGGACCGGCTTGTCGGTCCGAGCACGGCCGGAACGAAGTGGCACACACAGTAGAGGTAGGAGGAGCGAGGCGCGGTCAGCTGTTCCAGAGCGCCTTGGTGTGCGCGGTGTCCTCCCAGCCGCGCCACTTGACGACCTTGCCGTTCTTGAACGTGAAGTGATGGCAGACCTCGTAGGACGCCTTCTTGCCGTTCTTCTTGAGGACCACGTCGAAGCTGATGAGAGCGGACACCGCGTGGTCATCCCCGAGGAAGCCCGACGGCTCGAAGCGCGGGAAATCGGCGTTCTGGCCCAGCGCCTGGAAGAAGGCGACCGCGAAGTCGCGGCCCCTTCCGGTGCCGTGCCAGGGCACCTCCTTCGAGCTCTGCGCCTGGATCCCCCAGTCGATGTCGTCGGCGACGTACTCGAGAATCGCCGGAATGTCGCCCCGACCGAACGCCGCATACATCTTCTGCACCGCCTCGATGTTCTTCTGCGCTGTCATGGTGACCTCCCTTTCGGAGGCTGGAGCTTATTCCTCTCGGCCCGGGGCGTCGAGCCGAAGAGCGCCTATCGCCGCCTTGCCTTCGCCCGCCCCTTCTTCACCCTCGCCTTCGCCTTCTTCGCACCTCCGCCGCCACCCACGCCTCCAAGCGCCTCCAGGGTCTCCACGCGTCCCTCGAGCCTGCGCACCTCGGCCGACAGGGCCTCCACGCGCCGCTGCGCCTCGGTGAAGGCCGGCTCGGTGCCTGCCATCATGCCCGTGATCGCGCG
>JAHFDS010000395.1 GCA_023248855.1 Myxococcales bacterium | reverse complement strand
TCCCACTTTTCGAGGGACCTCACGCGGCCCCCTTACCGCCCTGGACGAGCCGCAGCAAGCCCGCTGCCGCCGCCTGCTTCTCGGCGACATCCACGTGCGAGTAGTGCTCGGTCATGGCGGTGGTGACGTGCCCGGTGATGGCGCGCGTCACCTCTCCCGATGCGACCCGCCGCAGGAGGTCGTTGGCGGTGCGCCGGAGCCCGTGCGCGCTGAAAGGGCGGCTGACGCCGATCTCTGCGAGCACGTCCTTGAACGCATCCGTCATGCAGCACGAGTTGACGTGCGGCTTGCCGGCGAGCGACGGGAACACCCATCCGCTGTCCACGTGCGGGTGCTGCTCGTGGGCGAGGCGCGCCCGGTGCTGACGCAGCACCTCCCGAAGCTCGGGTGTGAGTGGTACGGACTTGGTGCGTCGGGTCTTGGTCGGCCCCACGATGCCGTTGCACTGCGCGCGACGGATGCGCACCACACCGCGCTCCTCGTCGACGTCTGCCCACTGCAGCGCCGACACCTCGCCGAAGCGCAGCGCGAGCGCGAACTGCGCGAACACGAGCGGGTGCCACTGCGGCCACCGCTCGCGGAGCGTGGCGAGGAACCGCCCCATCTCCTCGGCCGAGAGCATGTTCCTCGGCGTGTCGTCCTCCTGGTGGTGGTCCGGCAGCGTGCGAACCCTGGCCATCGGGTTCACTGCCAGACGGTGTGCGACGACGGCGTCCGCGAACATCACGCGCATCGTCCTGATGCAGCCGTTGAGCGTGCCGGGCTTGTAGTCGCCGGCCACGCCAGTTGCTCGGGCCGCAGCGGCCCCGACCAGTCGGAGGTCTGCTCGGTCTTGTCGAGAGCAACGCCAAGCTCGCGATCGAGCACGCGCTGCAGCGAGTGGTGGCCCTTGACGTGCGGGTGGAGCCCGCCGTCGAGGAGGCGGCTCGCGATCTCCGTGCAGCGCGCGCGAGGCTCGACGCCGGCGAGCCGGCGCAGAAACGCGAGATCGAACTGCAGGTGATGGCCGACGACGGTGGTGTCGCCCAGGGCCTCGGCGACCGGGCCGAGGCCGCCGGTCTCGAAGACATCGATCAGGAACGCGCGGCCGTCGGCGAGCCCGAGCTGGACGAGGCGCAGCCGGTTGCGCAGTGGATCGAGACCGGTGGTCTCGGTGTCGAGCGCGACCTTGCCCGCGCGCGCCACGGCCTCCGCGATGGCGGCGAGCTCCTCGTGACGTCGGACCAGCATGAACGCCGTGTCTGCCGGCGACGCACCAGGGTGGGCCGGTTCGTCAGCAGGTGCGCTCCGCGCGGGCTCGCCCATCTCGATCAGCAGGGGCGTGGCGGGTGCGGGAATGGCGCCTGGATCGGGCTCGGACTCGCCCTCGAGCGCATGGAGATCGAGCGCGAGCACGCGTGGGCGCCCACCGCCTAGGGCGCGCTTGATGGTCGCGTGGGCGATGCGTAGGCATGCGAGCGGATGGGCTGCGGGGAACCAGCCTCGAAAGCAAGGCTGTTCCGGGCGCCGAGAGTGTTGGCCAACTCGAAGGCGGAAGCTCCTCACCGACATCTGGGGCGAGGAGAGGGAGCGCCCGGCGGGGTGTGAACGACCGCGGCACGTACGAAGAGGACGACCCAGTGACCCGGGAGGTCCCTGACCCTCCTCGAGAGCAACCCGGCTCGTTCGGCTTCCGGCCCAAACGCAGCGCGCACGACGCCCTGCGAGCCCTGAATCGAGTCGCCTACCGGGGCGAGGTGAACTTCATCTTGGAGGCCGACATCACGTCCTTCTTCGACAGCGTGGATCGCACCCAGCTGATGGAGATGCTCCGAGAGAGGGTGGTCGAGGGGTCGATCCTGCGACTCGTCGGCAAGTGTTTGCACGTGGGTGTGCTCGAGGGCTCGGAGTACTCCGAGCCCGACAAGGGCACGACCCAGGGATCGGTGCTGTCGCCGCTGCTCGGCAACGTCTACCTGCACTACGTGCTCGACGCGTGGTTCGAACGGGAGTGTTCCCACTATGGCCCGCGAGGGAGTACGCGGTGCTTTGCGCCGACGGTGTATGGAGCGGATACGTGCCACCCCCATCGGGCTGGACGAGCTCGTGGCCGATCTGTTGCCGACAATGCGTGAGCGCGGGACACTGATTGGCATTTTTCCGAAGCCTTCGCAGGGTGGTGGGCCGCAGCGCGCGGTCACACCTCCAGTGGAACGGGTCCTTGCTGATCTCGAAAGTGAGATGGAGAAGTACTGAACGCGATGGCCCCGGGCGGGCGTCACCGTCTTCCTAGCAGCGCGAGCAACACCAGTACGAGCACGCAGACGACGGCGAGGACTATCCGCGGACGGCGTGGGGTTCCAGCGCCGGTTGAATCGGCCGACGGCTTGGGCGCGGGTGCTGTGGCCCCGGGCGGCCCCTCGGGCTCGGCCGGATCCAGGTGGGCGCGAAACCAGGATCCCAGCTTCTCCCGCAGCAGCTCGGGCGGGACGCCGGGCAGGGTTGCCAGCGCGCATGCCAGCGGGAAGAAGCGCGGCTCGCACGAGTGGGGGAGCAGGTCGTCAACCACGTCCATGAGCAGCGCGCGGATCTCTCCGGCGGCCATCGCATCGCGCCGCGGCTACGATCCAGAGGCGCCACGTCTGGCGCACTGGGAGCAGTCGGCGTGACTCCTGGTCGCGTGACGCCGAACTCCTCCGTCCTCGGCGCAGGGCCGAGCGCCGCCGAGGCGGTCCGCGTTCGCCGCGAACAGCTCGACGAGCCAAGAGAGCACAGGTCGAACGGTCGGCGAGGCGCGAGGTCAGGCAGGGTCAGGATCCAGATCTCCTCGTGCTCGAGGCCCGCGACCTCGACGCGCTCGAGCACCGGATCCACGTCGCCGAGGTAGCACGGCAACACAGCCAGCCCCACGCCAGCGCGCGCGGCGTCGAGGAGCGCGAGCGTGTCCCTCGCCCGGAGCGCGACCGGCGGCTGGAGCTCCTCCAGCCACTTGAACCCGGGCAAATGGGTCAGCCGTTCCTCGTAGGCCACGAAGTGGTGTCGCCCGAGCTGCTCCCTGCGCGTGGGTCGTCCGCGCCGCTCGAAGTAGCCGCGCGTGGCGTAGACCGCCGAGCCGAGCTCGCCCGCGCGTTTGGCCCCGATTCTGGGTCCATGTCCGAGTAGACAAGGCACCCGCCTGCAAAGCGGATCACCCCGGTGCAAATTCCGGGTGGACCCTCCACGACTTGTTTCTCCCGCGACGCGCCCCGTCCCGGCTGATCCGCTGAGGGCGCCTGTGGGCGGTCGACACGAGGCGTGTATCATGACGATGTGGCCATGATGGTGCACGGCAATGTGCCGGCGAGCATGCGCGCTACCTTCGAACGCGTGGCGGACGAGCACCGGACGCTCGAGCACGTCGTCCGGTACTGGTTCGCGCAACGGCGCGCAGTCTCCGAAGTCGTCACCCAGGACGAGTTCACACATGACGTGATCATCCAGGCCGAAGGCCAAGTGCACCTCGTCTACGACACGACCTGACTCGGTGCCGTGACGGCGGTCGCCGTCTGGGATCATCGACCCACGGCGCAGGAGCTACTCGAGGCTCGCCTGGCGCGCGGCTGGAGGCCGACGCCGACGGCGATGCGCGACGGTGACCGTGTGCTCGGCTATGCGGCTTGCGTCTTCCGGCCCGAGGGGGCGTAGGCCAGCGAGGTCGCGCGCGGCCTTCTCGGCCGAGCTGAACACGCGCAAATGGCTCTCCTGGACGTCGTCGTCCCAGCGGTCTTTGCTAACGAGCCTGCTCCGGCAAGAGCGCTTTCGGAGGTCTACCCGCAGATCGGGATCGCTTGAATCACGGTAAGATCACTCACGGGCCGGAGCGAGTGGACACCGACTGCCGTATCGAACGCACGGGTCCCCTCGAGCCGAGGGAACAAGGCGCTGACGCGCAGATCGAAACCCCAGTGCACTGTGAGCCGAGCGGGAGACGAGCGGGATGATGCTGGCCGTTGCCGTCCTCGCCGCCTTGCTGGGCGATTCCGGGGAATCCGCGGAGCCGCGGGTGGTTACCGTGCACGTGCTCGCGGACACGGCCTACCGGCGCGCGACACCTGAGTGGCAGGCGTGGATCCGGCGATCGTTCGAGCTCGCCGGGCAGCGTGCCGGCGTGCGCTTCGAGCTCGTCGCCCTTGACGAGTGGCCGCGCCGGCGTGACGACGGCTCTCTCGACGATGCGCTGGGCGAGCTCTCTCAGGTCCCAGCGGTGGTTGCCGATTGGCGCCTGGGGCTGATAGGTGGCGAGCCGCTGTCGTCGGGTGCGCTCGACACGATCCTGCGCGTCGACCTCCCACGGCGCAGCTCCGTGCTGCGCGCGCTCTTCCTCGCGCCGGAGCAGCGCCGTCCCCTCGAGGTCCGCGCCATCGTGCACACCTGGGCTCGCCTGACGGGCGCCGCGGTCGCCGCTGAGCCGATCGCCGCCCCACCGCCACCGCCCGACGCGCAACAGCGGCGCGATACGGCTCCGTCACTGGAGCCCCCGCCATACTGGAGCGTGCTGATCTCGCCGACGCTCGCCGGCGGTGCCACGGAGCCGCAGACCGGGATCCACTTCATGCTGCGTGGAGAGCTCGGCTTCGCGCACTCGAGCGGTCCCGGTCTCACCGCCTACGCGATGTTCTCCAGCGGCGGGTGGCACGGCGACGTCCGTGGTGGCGGCCTGTCGCTGCAGTGGTTCGGGGGGTACGCCCGCCCGCCCGAGGTGTTCGCGTCCCCGCGCGGAAACCTGGCACTCTCGGTCGGCGGGTTCGAGCGCTCGCCGGACGGACAGCCCGACAAGCACGGCATCGCGGTGAGTGGGTTCGCCGGCGTTCGTGGACTCTCACCTTACTCGACAATGGGCGGCGTGCGCGTCGAGCTCCGGCACACGCTTGAGCCACGCGCGACCAACGAGGTCGCAGCGTTCCTGGAGATCGAGCCAATCAGCCTGACGATCCTGGCACTGCGCTCGCTGCTGTCACCCGCGGCCTGGGTGCCGCTGCGGCACTGACCGACCCATTTGTGTCACCGGTGCCACACGGCACGCGAAGGCGCTAGCCGCGTGGATGGAGAATGTGGAACCTGCCGTCCGTGACCGAGTGCATCACCCCGGTGTCGTTGACCAAGATGGCCGTGAAGGTGCCGATGATCGGCTCACCCTCGCGGCCGTGGGACTCGTGAGCGACGGCCAGTGCGGTAGCGCGTACTACGCGTACGACAACTTCTTCCTGCCCGAGACCGCGGGCTACTACGCCAGGGGCGTGTACAAGGGCCACCACATCGACGTGCACGGACGCCACCACCCAGGTTGGTGGCACGGCGGTCCCGCGGGCGACATCTACGACATCGCTCACAACACGGTGCGCGGCATGCAATGGACCGTGCGTCCGGAGTGGTCCGAGGCCGCGACCTGCTCGCGGCTGGGCTCGCGCCGGTGGTGGTCGCCAGCACGGTGCGGCGGCCCGCGTTCGAGCTGCGCGGCGAGCCGGCACAATACGTGTCGTTTCACGACAACGTCGTCGAGCACGGATCCGAAGGCGAGGCGGCCGTCGTCGATTGTTTCCCCGAGATCTGCCACGCCGACCTGCGCATCGACCAGAGCAAGACGTCGCTCAACACCCAGGCCGAGCTCGGCGTCGGCGACTTCGACGGCGACGGCCGCTCCGACGTGTTCCAGGGCACCGGCGCGGCCTGGTACTACCGTCGGGCGGCATCTCCGAGTGGCGCTTCCTGTCGCGGCGCTCGTATCGGCTGAGCGTGCTCGCGTTCGCCGACATGGACAACGACGGCAAGACCGACGTGCTCGTGCGCCGCTCGGACGGCATGCCACGAGGTACGGCTCGCGCTCGGTCAAGAGCATTTGCAGCTCCCCGGCGCCATCGGCCGAGCCGGCACGCCGCAGCTCGGCCACGCGCCCCAGCTTCGTCTCCAGCGCAGCGCCACGCTTGCCGCCCGAAACAGTCTTCCTCACACATCACCACCGTGGTCCCGCTGTCCCGGCCTCGAGCCCCAGCCACTCCGCCGACAGATCCGTGTCCATGAAGAGCAGCCGCGTCGCCGAAGGCAGCTTGCCGGACAGGAACGGCTGGAGGTGCGCCCATGCGGAAGCGACGTCGGCAAGCGCGAGATCGATGTAGGCATGGCGGCGGCCGGTGGCGCCCCCGATGACGCAGCCGAGGCCGGCCGGGACGAGCAGGGCGTCGATGGCGTCCTGCGCTTCGAGTCGATCGGGAAAGCTGCCGACCGGCTCGCCGGGGCCGATGGGGCCACCCGGGGTCGCGAGCTCGAGATACGCGAAGACCTCGCCGTGGCGCGAGAAGCGCGCGGAGTGGAAGTGAGCGTCGCTGCCGAGCGCCTGGATCACTGGCATCGCACGGGTCGTGCCGACGATGATGTCGCCGCGGCGCTGCTCGATTGGCGGGCCCTTGCGCTCGTACGAGAACCAGCCCTCGTCGACGGATTGCAGGTGATGCGGCCTGTCCGGCAATGCCGCGATCCGCGCGTCGATCAGCGGGCGCACCAGGCCTGGCAGCTCGCCTAGCGGGACGCGATCGACGCCCTTTTCGACCTCGATCGCGCCGATCCAGTGGTCGAGCACCTCCTCGCCGAGCAGCGCCTCGGTGGCGACGAACGCGGCCTCGGCGCGCTGGTCCTTGCCGAGCAGCCGCTTCGGTCCCCAGAAGAACAGGTCCACACGGCCGTGACCGCCCGGTGCGGCGCAGACCTCGTAGCCGGTCAGCTCGACGCCGACGCGGGCGCGCACGGTGTTGAAGGTCATCTCGACGTCCTCCGCGAGTCGGTAGGGGTAGATCTCCCAGCCGGCGAGCGCGGGCGCGCGAGCGACCATCGCCTCCACCAGCGGCCGCAGCGCGCGCTGGCTCTCCGGGGTCAGGACGAGGCGGTGGCCGCCGCGCACGCCGGGGCCGAACTCCCACATGATGCGCTCGTCGATGGGATCGAGGTGCTCGCGCATCCACGTGGGAAAGTCCAGCGCGTCGTGGCGCCTGAACGCGGCTTCGAAGCGCGGAGTCGTCGCGGCAAACGCCGCCCAGAACGCGTCGATCCGCGCCTCGGCCGCGGCGCGCGCGGCCGCTTCCGACCCACAAGGAGATCGCCAACGCAGCACGGAACCGTCCTCCTTGCGACGAGGATACGTCGCACACTGCCAATTTCGTTGCTCGAGGTGCCGACCGCGCTCCGCCAGTGACGCTACGAGTAGTCCTCCCAGGGCAGCAGGTCCCGCGACCGGCCGCCGGCTCCACGTCGGGGACACCACCTGGCTCGCCGGCCTCGCGTTCCAGCTCTGCGCGCTTGCGCTCAGGGATCGCATTCGAAGGGCAAGACGAGGCTCCGCAGACGCTCGGGGTTCC
>JAHFDS010000048.1 GCA_023248855.1 Myxococcales bacterium | reverse complement strand
GCCCCGCGACCACGTTGTGCGTGGTCGTCCGGAACGGCACCGAGAACGCGGGCCGGTAGGAGACGCCGAGCGAGGCCCCCCAGCCCACCTCGACGCGCAGGCCCGTGTTGAGCTTCACGTTCGTGTAGACCTCCTCATCCACGCGCGCGTCGATGGCGCGCGCCTCACCCTGCCCAGACGCTACGGCACCGGTCAGGCCCGCGAGGAAGTTGAAGCCGACGCCGATCGAGATGCGGTCGTGCAACTTGATGCCGAGCGCGGGCAGGATGACCAGGCGCTGCGTGCGGTTGTCGTAGTAGGGGTAGAACTCGTCCGAGGGCAGTCGCGCGAGCACGCGCAGCACGTTCTTGGGCAGCGCGTACATCGAGAAGCCCACGGCCAGGCGGTCCTTGAGGAACGAGCCGAAGGGCAGCGGCAGGTGCGCGCCGAGCTGCACGCCGAGTTGCTCCGCGATCGCGTAGGGTTTGCCGTTGATCGCGAGGGTCGAGCCGGAGCCGACCACGCCGAGCGTGGCGGCGCCGCGGTCACTGCGCGACTCGAACACCAGGCCCGCCGGGTTGTAGTAGCTGGCCTCCCAGCCGGTCGCGCGCGCCGTGACCGCGCCGCCGAGCGCGGCCGCTTCGCTGCCGAGGCCGAACACGTCCGCGGGGCTCGCGTGGGCTGGCCTCGCGAGGAGGACCATTACGAGCGTGGCGAGCGCGAGCCGCATGAGGCGCGCATCTTACAGCGCGCCCGAATGGGGCTGATCATCGAATCGCGCGTCAGCCGCCTGTCGACATGCCCGCGTTCGTGGCCGGCGGCGCTTCCTCGATCACCCGAGCGTGGAAGCGCGCTAGTCTCGGCGTCCGTGCGCTCGCTCGGCCTCGTGCTCTGCTGCATCGCCGCGCTGTCGTGCGACGACGACAAGCCGGCGGAGCTCTACGGCGACGACGACGACCAGGCCCTCGAGTGCACGCCGGGGCCAGGCACGTTCGACGCCAACGGTCGCTTCGCCGTCCTCGGCGCGCTCAACGTGCACGTCTCCGCATCGGGCCTCGTCGAGTCTGACACCACGAGCGAGCTTCTGCTGCTGGTCGACATCACACAAAATGGCACGCAGGCAGGGATCGCCGCGCAGCTGTGCGGCATCACCATCCCCCCGGTCGAGCTACAGGGCCAGGAGCCCGTGACGTTCGAGGTGCCGACCGAGCTGGTCTCGTCGGTGGGCAAGGTGTCGGCGGCCGGCGCGCTGTCCGGCACGTCGGTGTGCGCGAACCTCATGCAGGAGGCGCCGCTCGTCATCGTGCTCGGTGGCAAGCTCGCGATGCCGACGGACATGCTGCCGATGATCAACGACGCCGGGCATTACCCGGCTTGCGGCGGCGTGGAGCCCGGCCCCGCTTGCCAGATGGCGCCCGGGAGCGCCTGCGTGTGCGATCAGGAGGGCGATGGTCATCCCGGGGGCACCCTGCGCGTCAAGAATGCGCCCGTGTTCTCCGACCTCAACGAGGTCTATGTGGTGCTGCGCACGCAGGTCTCGCTCAAGGGGCAGGTATTCTCGAGCGACCTCGTCGCCGGCACGGTCGAGGCTGCGCTGGAGCAGTCGATCCTCGGCTGCCAGCGCGGCACGAACCCCTGTGGCGCAGGCGACCTCCGCGCCGTGGTCGCGATCAACCCACAGATCACGCAGCAGCCGGACACGCCGTCCACCTTCGTCGGCAAGCGCGTGAACGCGGCCACGGATTGTGCGGCGCTCCTGTCCATGCGCGCTCGCCTGTTCCCACCGAGCTAGCGGGAGCGCTCGTGCTCGATCGAACCGTACACGTATGGACCGACGGCGCTTGCTCGGGCAATCCGGGCCCGATGGGCATCGGCGTCGTGCTGATCTCGGGCGAGCTGCGCAAGGAGATCTCCGAGTACCTCGGCACCGGCACGAACAACGTTGCCGAGCTCACGGCGATCCAGCGCGGCCTCGAGGCGCTCAAGGTGCGCGATCGCCCCATCGTGGTGTACTCGGACTCCGCGTACGCCATCGGCCTTCTCAGCAAGGGCTGGAAGGCCAAGGCCAACACCGAGCTGGTCGCGCGGATCCGCGCGCTCTGCGCCAATTTCCCACGCCTTTCCTTCCAGAAGGTGTCTGGTCACGCGGGTGTCCCCGAGAACGAGCGCTGCGACGAGCTCGCCCGCCAGGCGGTGGAGCGCGGCCGATGACGGCGCCGTCCGTGCACGTGCGCAGTTGTGCCCCATGAGATGATCAGGCGGTCATGGACAGGAGTCGAATCTGGCTGGGTGGCGCGCTCCTCGCGGCGCTCGTGGGTTGCGAAGGGGACGAGCCCGCGAGCCACGCGGGTCCCGCCGGCTCCGGTGGCTCGGGCGGCGGCGGCGCGCGCACCACGTCGGTGGATGCGCGCGGAACCATCGCGCTCGGGCAGACGTCGATGCTGTTCGGTGGCACGGTCTCCGAGAGCAGCGACCTGACCTTCGATTGGTCCGCCGACACGCTCAGCGTCTCTCTCTACGCCGAGCTAGACGGCGGCGCCGCCGACGACGTCGTCTTCGTCACCTTTCTCGAGGGCCCCGGCGGCAACGATCTGTTCCGGGCGGGCGCGGACATCGACGCCTACCTGGGCCTCGGCCGGCCGCTGCGCCCGGGCCTCTTCCCCGGATCCGGCTCGCTCCTCCTGCCCGAGGCCGACGGAGACGTCGTGGCCTCCGGCACATACACGTTCCGGCTCGGCTCGACCAGGCCCCTGGCCAAGCTCTGGGTCGTGCACCGGACCGGCCCCATGCCCGCCTCCGGCACGCTCGATCTCGACCTCTACTTCGTCGAGGGCTCGGGGCTCACCAGCGCGGACACGGGCACCACGCTCGCGCCGGCGATCGACGAGATGTTCAAGATCTTCCGTCAGGCCGGCATCGACCGAGGCGTCGTCCGCGGCATCGACCTCGCCGGCGCGGACGCGGCCGAGTTCGTGGCGCCGCGGGTGGATTTGACGCCGACGGGGCCGATGCGCCGGCTGGTCACCCGCGCCGCCGGTGCGCCCACCTCCTACAACATCTTCTTCACGCGTACGCTCACCGGGGATGACCCCGGCTCGATGACCCTCGGCATCTCGATGGGCATCCCGGCCGCGCTCGCCATCCAGGGCACGATTGGCTCGGGATCGATCGTCGGCGTCGAGGGGCACCGCAGGGCCGACGGCACGCTCGATCTGTCGGAGCTCGGCTCCACGATGGCGCACGAGACGGCGCACTCGATGGGCCTTTTCCACACCACCGAGAAGGACGGCAAGAAGCACGACCTCATCAGCGACACGCCGGAGTGCCCGATCGGCAACGACACCAATGGCGACGGGCTCTCGCCCGAGGAGTGCATGACGCTCGACGCTTCGAACTTCCTGTTCTGGACCGGCACCGGCAACCGCGGCCTTTCCGCGGGGCAAAAGGAGATCCTGCTCCGTTCGCCGATCGTGCAGGGGAGGTGATGCGGATGCGACGCTTCCTCGTGATCGTGACGCTCTCGACTGCGCTCGCCGCGCCCGCGTTCGCCGCGCCCGCGAGCAGGGACACCGTGCTCGCGAACCTCGAGGCCCGCGAGATCCAGCCCATGAGCGCCGACGACTGGAAGCGGCTCGGCGACGGTGTGGAGACCTTGCTCGACCAGGCGTTCCGCGATCGGAGCCTGCTTCTGGCGCACCGGGCCCGGGCGCTTGGGGCACTCGCCAAGGTGGGCGGGCCGCGCGCGGAGAGGACGCTGTCGGAGGTGCTCGGCGACCGGAAGGCCCAGCCGGCGCTGTTGGCCGTGGCGATCGAGGCCTATGCGGCGCACTTCGGCGCGGCGCACCCCGCCGCGGCGCTGACACGCGGCAAGAGCCTGCTCGCGCACGAGGACTGGCTGGTCCGTCGGGCCGCCGCGCGCGCTCTGGGCAGGCTCCGCACGGAGGAGGCGAGGTCCGCGCTCGAGGCCAGAAGGCCCACCGAGCGCCACGGCGCGGTCAAGGCCGCGATCGACGAGGCGCTGAGGTAGCGCGCGCCGGCACCGGCGCCGCATTGGCGGCCGCGATTCGCGCCATCCCCTGCAGCAGCGCCGGCACCCCGTGCGCGAGCGTCAGTCGCGCCTCGGTGTGCGTCATCACCACGAGGCCGGCGATCGTGCCGTCCGTGCGCACGAGCGGCCCGCCCGACGATCCGGGTGCGGTGGTGGCGTCGGTGGCGACGAGGCGCCACCGTTGCCCGCTGGCGACCCCCGCCGACGAAGGGGCCTCCACGTCGAGGGCGCCCACGATGCCCGCGGATGCGACCATGGGCAGACCGGCGGGTTGTCCGAGCGCCGCGACCGGCTCGCCGACCTCGAGCGACGGCGCGAACGTGGCCGGCGGAGGAAGCGCCAGCGCCTTGTCGCCTTCGAGGCGCAAGACCGCCAGATCGAGCGCCGCGTCGACGCCTACCAGCCGCAGGCTCAGGAGGCGCTTCGACGCGAGCTGCGCGCGCGGTATGCAGCCGTTGATCAGGTGCGCGACCGTGAGCACGTTGCCCTCGCGATCGACCACCACGCCGGCGCCGACGCGTTGATCAGCTCCCTTGGTGCAGAGGATACAGACGACCGAGGGCCTGACACGCCTGAGCGCCTCGACGAACGAGACCGGCTCGGCCTCCGCGCGCGCTCCCAGGAGCGCGAGGATGGCGAACACCGCCGACCCGAGCCGAACGGCTCTGGCTGTCAGCTGCTCTTCTTCTTCCCTGCTTCCACGTACTTCAGGCGCAGGTCGTACAGCAGGTGCTCGAGCAGGCGCCCCTCGTCCTTGGTGAGGTTGCCCTGGGTCTTTTCCTGCAGCATGCCGAGCGTGTCGATGGTCTGGCGCGCCAGCGGCAGGTGCGGCTCGATCTGACCCGTCTCCGGGTGCGTCATCACGCCGAGGTGGATGAGCGCGCTCGTGGAGAGCGACAGGCAAAGGGTCGAGAAATCGATCGGCTGGAGGTCGTCCTGGGTCGGCGCATCCGTCGGGGTGCGGGCCTCGGCCTCGGGCTCCGCGTCCGCCGACGCGTGCCGGCGGTCCACGACCTTGAAGCCCTTGTCCTCCTGCCCCTCCGACACTCAGTCCTCCGAGGGATCGTCGTCGTCGTCGGCCGTGATGAGCTCGACCCGGATCGCCTGACCCTTGTCCGCGACGTCCGGCAGGGTCTTGAGGTGCTTGTCGAGGTCCTTCTTCGAGAGGGTCCCCTTGCGGACGTTGCGCTCGACCGTGCGAACGTCGTAGGTGCGGTCCGTGGGCTTGGGGGAGTGGGTATGAGAATGCGCCATCGGGGCATTGGATAGCGCCCGGGAGGGCGGGTGTCAAGCGCCGCTCTGCGCCAGCGAATCTCGAACGAATTGGCGCACCTCGATGTCTTCGTGGACAATCCGAGCGACATGGACGTCAAGCAGATCAACGCGCTCGTGCAGCAGGAGAGCGCCGTCATCGACCGCATCCTCGGCGAGGTGCAGAAGGTCGTCGTCGGCCAGCGCTACATGGTCGAGCGAATCCTCATCGGCCTTCTGACGGGCGGGCACGTCCTGCTGGAGGGCGTGCCGGGCCTCGCGAAGACGCTCACGGTCAAGACGGTGGCCGACACCGTGAGCGCCAAGTTCCAGCGCATCCAGTTCACGCCGGACCTTCTGCCCGCTGACATCGTCGGCACCACCATCTACAACATGCAGAAAGGCGAGTTCATCCCGCGGCGCGGCCCGATCTTCGCGAACCTGGTGCTGGCGGACGAGATCAACCGCGCCCCGGCGAAGGTGCAGTCGGCGCTCCTCGAGGCCATGCAGGAGCGGCAGGTCTCGATCGGCGACGAGACGCACAAGCTGCCCGAGCTCTTCATGGTCATGGCGACGCAGAACCCGATCGAGCAGGAGGGCACGTACCAGCTGCCCGAGGCACAGCTCGACCGGTTCATGCTCAAGATCAAGGTCGGCTATCCGACCAAGGCCGAGGAGCGCGACATCATGGACCGCAACACGATGGGCGCCGTGGCGAAGGCCGAGCCGGTCTGCACGGCCGAGACGCTCCTGTCGTGCCGCAAGCTCATCAATCAGGTGTACATCGACGAGAAGATCCGCGACTACATCGTCAACGTCGTGCACTCGACGCGCGAGCCGCGCGCGTACGGGCTGGCGGATCTGCAGGACCTCATCGAGTTCGGCGGCTCGCCACGCGCCTCCATCTACTTGAACCTGGCGGCGCGGGCGCACGCTTTTCTGCGCCGGCGCGGCTACGTCACGCCCGAGGACGTCAAGAGCGTGGGGCCGGACGTGCTGCGCCACCGCATCGTGCTGACGTTCGAGGCCGAAGCCGAGTCGCTGACCAGCGAGGACATCATCCGGCGCCTGTTCGAGCAGATCGAAGTGCCTTGAGGCAGGGGCCATGTTGACGCGCGAGGTCCTGCGGAAGATCAGGAAGATCGAGATCGCGGCGACGCGGCTGGCGACGGATCGCTTCGCGGGCGCCTACCAGGCGGTCTTCAAGGGGCGTGGCATGGTGTTCTCCGAGGTGCGCGAGTACCAGCCGGGCGACGACGTACGCGCGATCGACTGGAACGTGTCTGCGCGCATGAACGAGCCCTACGTCAAGCTCTTCATCGAGGAGCGCGAGCTCACGGTGATGCTGCTGGTCGACATGTCCGGCTCGGGCCGCTTCGGCACGCGCGGGCAGGAGAAACGCGAGCTCATGGCCGAGCTCGCCGCGACGCTCGCGTTCTCGGCGATCAAGAACAACGATCGGGTCGGGCTCATCGTCTTTACCGATCGCGTCGAGCTGTTCGTGCCGCCCAAGAAGGGCAAGAAGCACGTGCTGCGCGTGATCACCGAGATCCTGCGCTTCCAGCCGGCCAGCCAGCGCACCGATGTGGGCGTCGCCCTCGAGTACCTGCGGCGCGTCTCGCGGCGCCGCAGCGTTTCGTTCCTGATCTCCGACTTCGACACGCCCGCGTACGAGACGCAGCTGCGCGTCGCCAGGCGACGCCACGACGTGGTCCCGGTCTGCGTAACCGACCCGCTCGAAGACCGCCTGCCGCCGCTCGGCATCCTGTGCTTCGAGGATCCGGAGAGCGGAGACGTCTTCGAGCTCGACACGTCCGGTCCCTCTGCCGTCGCCTATGCCCAGCGCATGCAGCGCCAGCGCGCGGAGCGCGAGGCCGCGTGGAAACGGCTCGACATCGACTACGTGCAGGTACGCACGGGCGAGTCGATCACGCCGGCCCTGGTGCAGTTCTTCCGTGTGCGCGAGCGGAGGCTCCACCACTGATGTGGGCCTTGCTGACGGTGTGGCCCCTGGTGTCGGCCGCGGACGCGGCGGTGGCCCAGCCCGCGATCGAGGCGCCCACCGTCAGCGCGCGCATCGACCGGCCCTCCGCGCGCGTCGGGGATCCGATCTCCCTGCAGGTGGTGGCGATCCGGAAGCGCGGCGTCGTGTGCAACCTCCAGGCGGGACCGCAGCTCGGCAAGCTCGCGGTGCTCGACCGCAGCGAAGCCGATCAGGATCTCGGCGACGGTTCGGCCCGCAAGGAGTGGACGCTCCGGGTGGCCGCCTACGAGACCGGTCCGTTCGAGGTGCCCGCGCTCGTCGTGACCTACCTCGGCCCCTCCGGCGAGGTGCGGGAGGTGCGCACCGCGCGCCTTGCCGGCACCGTCGAGGCGCTCACCGGGCCCGAGGATCGCGAGCTGCGCGAGGTGTCGTCGCCGGTGCGGGTCATGTCCGAAAACCGCCTACCCCTCTATCTGGTCGGAGGCTGGGTCTGCCTGGGGCTTACCGTGGCCATCGGCTTTGCCATTCGCCGTCGCGTGATCCGGCGGCGCGAGGCGGCGCGCTTGCCGCCGCCCAGGCCCGCGCACGAGGTGGCGCGGGAGCGCCTCGACGCGCTCCTTGCGGCGTTCGACCTGCAGACCTCTGATCGCAAGCCGATGTTCCTGGCGATGAGCGAGATCCTGCGCGACTGCCTGCGCGCAAGGCTCGGCGTCTTGCCGACCACCACCACGGAGCTCGAGCGCGGGCTGCTCGCGCATGTCGGCACCGAGCTGGACGAGGAGCGCTACGCCGCCATCGTGGCGTGGATGCGGGCGTGTGACCTCGTGAAGTTCGCGCAGTACCCGGCGACCGAGGACGATACGCTCGCAGCGGCCGAAGAGCTCAGCCTCATCCTGGCCCAGCTAGCCCCGTCGCTGCAGCTCTCCGCCGAGGTGGCCGCATGAAGCAACGCGAGCTCGCGGTGCTGGGACGCCGGCTCCTCGGCATCCTGACGCCCTACCTCGTCACCCTGGCCGTGGCGGCGCCGATCGCGCTCGGCCTCTGGTTCGCCCTGCGCGGCCGGGTCGAGCTGTCCCTCGCCCGACGAGGGGCGCTCGTGCTGCTCGGTGGCGCCGCCCTGGCCGCGTGGGTGCTCTTTCACGTGGAGCGGCGGCGGGCTGGCACGATGCTGTTCTCGCGCGTGGCCGACCTGCGCGCGGTCCAGGCGGGATGGCGCCAGCGCATCATCAAGTTGCCCAAGGCCTTGCGGGTGGTGGCGCTGGCCCTGGTGGCGCTGGCTTTGGCGCGGCCGCAGTCCACGCTGGGGGAGGACGAGCTCGAGCTCGAGGGCATCGACATCGTCCTCGTGCTCGACCTGTCCTCCTCGATGGAGGAGACGGACCTGCAACCCGATCGCCTGACCGCCGCCAAGCTGGTCATCGATCGCTTCCTGCAGCGTCGCAAGAGCGATCGCATCGGCATGGTCGTGTTCGGCAAGGACGCCTACACCGTGGCGCCGCTCACCACCGACTACGCGGCGCTGCGGCGCATGGTGTCCGACCTCAAGCTCGGCCAGATCGACGGTCATGGCACCGCGATCGGCCAGGGCCTCGCGGTCGCGCTCAACCGCCTGCGCCGATCGGACGCACAGTCCAGGGTGGTCATCCTGGTCACCGATGGCGACAACAACGCCGGCAACATCGCGCCGCTGCAGGCCGCGGCCTTCGCCGACAAGCTCGGCGTCAAGGTGTTCACGATCCTGGTCGGCGACCATGCGCCGGCCTCGACCTCGCAGACCACCACGGCGAGCGGGCGCGCGCGCCGCCGCTATCCGGTCAATCCCAAGCTCCTCGAGGCGATCGCCGCGGGGACCGGCGGCGTGCCCTACCTGGCGACCGACACGCCCGCGCTCGAGCGGCGGTTCCATCAGATCCTCGAGGAGCTCGATCGGTCCAAGTACCGCGAGCGCGCCAAGGTGCATGCCGAGCTGTTCCCGCGCCTGCTCTGGCCCGCGGTGGTGCTCCTCTTCGCCGAGCTGGTCCTGGCCTTGACGTGGTGGAGGAAGCTCCCATGACGCTCCCTGGGTGGGGGAACCCGTGAAGTTCGCGCACCCGCTGTACCTGTGGGGCCTTCTGACCCTGCCGCTCTTCGCGATCGCCTTCGCGGTCTTCTTCGCGCGCCGCCGCCGGGTGCTCGAGCGGCTGGGTGATCCAGCGCTCGTCGGCCGCATGATCGCGTCGTCGTCGCCGCGTCGCCGTCGCGCCAAGCTCACCCTGCAGGTGATCGCGCTCGGCCTGGTGGTGGCCGCGCTGGCGCGCCCGCAGCTCGGCTCGCGCGCGACGCTGTCCCGCCAGTTCGGCCTCGACGTCGTGGTGGCGCTCGACGTCTCGCGCTCGATGCTGGCGCGCGACGTCTACCCGAGCCGCCTCGAGCGCGCCAAGCGCGAGCTCGACAACCTCCTCGACGAGCTCATCGGCGACCGGGTGGGGACGGTGGCGTTCGCGGGGGAGACCATCTCCTATCCGCTGACGCTCGACTTCCAGGCCGTTCGGATGTTCGCGCGCTCGCTGACGCCCCACGAGGTGCCGGCCGGCGGGACCAGCCTCGCTCGTGCGCTCCGGGCGGGCATCGAGATGCTCCGCCGCGTGCGCGGCGGACCCCGGCGCGCGCAGGTGATGGTGCTCATGACCGACGGCGAGGACACGACGGGCGAGCCGCTCGCGGCCGCGCGTGAGGCCGCCGCCGAGGGGATCCGCGTCTACACGATCGGCATCGGCACGCTGGCCGGCGAGCTCGTCCCGCAGCTCGGCCAGGAGGGCCGCGCGGAGGGCTTCGTCCGGAACGCCGACGGCGATCTCGTGACCTCGAAGCTCGACGAGGCGCGCCTGCGCCGGGTCGCCGAGGTGACCGGCGGCGACTACTTCCGCATCGACCCGAAGCGCTTCGGCGTGGACGCGGTACGCCTCGCGCTCGCGAACCTGCAGCGCGCCGAGCACGAGGCGCGCGTCGTGCGCCGCTACGACGAGGGCTACGCCTGGTTCCTCTTCCCAGCTTTCATGCTGCTGCTGCTCGAGGCGGTCACCGGCGATCGAAAGCGCAGCGCCGCGCCGATCGCCTCCGCGGCGGCCCTCCTTCCGCAGGCGGCGCGGGTCGGGGTGCTCCTCGCCCTGGTCCCCATGCTGTTCGGCTTCGACCTCTTGCTCGCCCCCGATCCCGACGTCGAGGAGGGCAACCGCGCGCTCGCCGAGGGGCGCGCCAAGGATGCCCTCGGCCGCTACGAGCGGGCGCTCCTCCGGCTGCCCGCCGAGCCTGGCCTCCACCTCGATCGCGGCGCGGCTCTCTACGCGCTCGGCCGCTTCGAGGAGGCTCAGCGTGAGTTTCTGCGCGCCACCGAGGCACGCGATCAGGCGCTCAAGGCGCAGGGCTTCTACAACATGGGCAACGCGTTTTTTCGCGCCGGCAAGTACGTCGAGGCGCAACAGGCCTATGTGCGCGCGCTCGGCCTCGAGCCGCGCGACGTCGCTGCCAAGTGGAACCTGGAGCTCGCCCTGCGTGCGGACGCCCAGAAGGAAGAGGCCCGTCGCGCCGATGAGGCGCGCAAGGAGGCGGAGCGCCAGGCCGAGCAGGAGCGGCGGCGGCGCGAGGAAGAAGAGCGTAAGCGGCGCGAGGCCGAATCGCAGCCCAAGGACGCGGAGGCGCCCGGCAGCGGGCCGCCGGAGAGGCCCATGACGACCGACGAGGCCGAGGCGGTGCTCGATGCACTCTCGGAGACCGAACGCACGCTCGAGCAGGAGCTGGCACGCCGCCGCGCCGCCGAGGCGCCCAAGGTGGAGCGGGACTGGTGAGGGGCTCGATTGCGGTCCTCGGTGCCGTCTTTGTCGTCTTGCTCGGCGGTGCGCCCGCGCGCGCCGAGGACGTGGTGTTCGATGCGCAGCTCTCCGCCGACACCGTGACGATGGACGGCACCGTCCAGCTCACGATCCAGCTCATCGTGCCGCGCGGCACGCGGCACGCCCGCTTCGTCCCACCGGACCTCCACGAGTTCGACGTGCAGCCGCAGGGCGTGCAGCAGTCGATGCAGTGGTCGAGCGGCAAGAAGGGCTCGGACGTGCGCGAGGTCGAGACCCGCACCTTCGGCCTTCGGCCCAAGCGTCGGGGACTTCTGCGTGTGGGCGAGGCGCACGTCACCGTCGGCGGACGCGACTACCAGACCCGTCCCCTGACCGTACGGGCGGGCGCGGCGGCTGACGCCCCTGATGGCGGCGCCCTCCCGGAGAAGGCGCCCGAGAAGGTCCCGGCCCGCGGCGAGCTCTTCCTGCGCACGACGGTCGATCGCCAGCGCGTCTATGTGGGCGAGCAGCTCAAGGCCACGTTCTCGCTCTACACCAAGAGCGACATCCTCAAGTACCGCACGATCGCCGAGCCCAAGACGGACGGCTTCTGGTCCGAGGAGCTGTTCTCTCCGCAGGGGCGGCTGTCGTACGAGCGCCGCACGGTCGGCGGTGTCGAGTATTCGGTGGCGGTGCTGCTCAAGCGCGCGCTGTTTCCGCTGCAGCCCGGTCGCCTCGTCGTCGGCACGATGGAGAGCGAGGTCACGACGTTCACCACGGCGTTCTATTCGGCCGAAGGCCAGAACCTCAAGAGCGAGCCGGTGGCGATCGAGGTCCGCCCGCTCCCCGAGGCCGGTAAGCCCGACGGCTTCGTCTCACAGAACGTCGGCAAGCTCGCGCTGACGGCGCACCTCGATCGCGAGGCGCTCTCGGGCGGCGAGGCGGCGACGCTGACCGTCATCGTGCGCGGCGAGGGTAACCTGCGCGGCATCAAGCTCAAGACGCCGCAGGTCGAGGGGTTACGGGTCTACGAGCCGAAGATCACCGAGCGCATCGAGCCGGGCGACCTCGTCGGTGGCACCAAGACCTACGAGTTCCTGGTGCTGCCGCAGAAGGCTGGCTCGCTCCAGATCCCGGTCCTCGAGCTGCCCTACTTCGATCCCAAGCTGGAGAAGTACGCGGTCGCCCGGACCGACAAGCTGACGGTAAACGTGACCGGTCTCGTGAGCGCTTCCTCGGCGCCGCCGGGCGCGGGACCCTCGGCCTCGGGAGCCGGCGTGGAGAACGTGCTCGCGCCGGAGATCCGCACCATCCGCGCACGGCGCACGCTTTCGAGCCGGGTCGGCGCCGTGCTCTACCGGCAGCGCGCCTTTCGCATCGTCCTACTCGTCCCCGCGCTCCTCTTCCTGGCGGTCGTGTTGTTCGATCGTGTGCGCGGCTTCCTCAAGCGCGAGACGCGACGCGCGTTGCTCCGCAAGGCCAAGTGGAGCGCCCGCGGCCGGCTCCGCGTTGCCGAGGGGCACGTCAAGGCCGGGCGAGCGGCCGAGTTCTGGGGCGAGATCGATCGCGCAATCCGCGAGTACATCGGCGCGCAGCTGGGCCTGAACGTCACCGGCCGCACGCTGGCGGAGCTGCGCGAGACGCTCGAGCTGCGTGGCTATGGGCCCGAGGTGGCGGCCGAGGTCGTCGGTCAGCTCGAGGCCTGCGACTTTGCCCGCTTCGCCCAGGTCGCGCCGGGTGCCGCCGAGATGCGCAACACCGCCCAGCAAGCGCGCGCGCTCCTCGACCAGATCGAGCGCGTTCGCGTCAAGGAGGCCGCATGACCGTGCGCGGCGTGCTCGTCTTCGCGCTCGTGCTCGTGCTCGATCCCGTGCCGGCGCGTGCCGACCTGGTCTCCGAGGCCTTCGTGCGAGGCAACGAGGCCTACTGGAAGGGAAACTACCCCGCGGCCGTCGAGGCCTACGAGCAGGTCCGCTCGCTCGGGCCGGTGCACGAGGACCTCTACTTCAACCTCGGCAACGCCTACTACCGCGCAAACCAGCTCGGCCCTGCGATCCTCAACTACGAGCGCGCACTGGCCCTCGACCCGACGCAGGAGGACGCGCAGTTCAACCTCAAGACGGCACGCGCGCTCTCGAGCCGCCGCGCCCACGATCGCATCGAGGGTGCCGATCGCGATCCGCTCTGGATTCGCGTGGTCACGACCTTCACCACGAGCTTCGTGACCTGGACCTTCGTCATCCTCTATCTGCTGGCGTTCTCGGGCCTGTTCGCGCTGCGGCTGCTCGAGGCGGGCCTCGCGCGCGCGGGCGTCGGCGCCGTCACGCTCCTCTTGTTCGTGGCGGCCATCGTCTCGGGGGGGCTGCTCGGCGCGCGCGCGTACCTCGACGAGCGCGTTCAGATGGGCATCGTCCTGCCCGACGCGCTGGCGGTGAAGGATGGCCCCGACCCCAACTACCGCACCGCGTTCGAGGTCCACGCGGGTCTCAAGGTGCAGATGGTCGAAAAGGATCAGGACTGGGTTCGCGTGCGCCTCGCCAACGGCCTCGATGGCTGGGTGCGCGACCGCGACGTCGGCCGGCTCTAGTCCGATCGGTCGCCGCTTCGCAGCGCCCGCAGAGGGGATGCCGAGCATCCCCTCCCCGCTCGGCGAAGCCTCACGGGCCCCCACCCCTTGCGGCTCGCTTCCGCTCGCTCCTGTTGTCGGAGTCAGGGGTGGGCTCGCTCCTGTTGTCGGAGGGGCTCTTCGCTCGCTCGGCGGGCGATCGGCGTCAGAATCAGATCACGTTGCACTGGATCGGCGGCATGTCGAGCGTGTCGCGCGGGTAGGCCGCGACGAACAGGATGCACATCTCGTCGGTCGAGCTCTGCCCGAACGTCACGTTGTGCGTCGTCGTGTTGTTCCACGTGCACGTCCACTGGAATCCCTGCCCCATCTCGAGGTCGAAGGGCGTGTCCCAGGTCTGATACGGCGGGTGCTGCCAGTCGTACGAGTCGTAGAGGTGCTCGACCGCCTGGCCCTTCTTGGTCTCGACCGAGGTGTGCGTCCCGAGCGAGTGCGTGTGCGTCAACATGCCGAACACCTTGACCGGGTAGGGCACCTCGCAGTGCGCGCTGCCCGAGGTCTCCATGCCTGGCGGCAGGTAGATGCCCGCCTTGAACAGCCACATCATGTCGGCGTGGTGCTGGATCCGGTTCGTGGCGCTCGGCTTGGTCATCTCGAAGTGCGCGCTCGCCGGCATCTCGCTCTGCGTGGCGTTGATGACGTGCATCTCGAGCAGGATCTGCGCGTTGGCTTCGAGCTTGAAGCCGACCCCGGCGGGCATGAGGCGCTCGTAGTCGGCCTGGCCCGAGCCGAAGATGTATGCGGCACGGCCCGAGATCTGATCGCCCGCCGGCGGGCAATCCTGCACGGTGGTGTTTCCGTCCGGGCGCGCGGTCAGCATCTTGTAGACGTTGAAGTGATGGCTCTTGCCCACCATGTGCGCCGAGAACTTCACGATCTCGAGCGGCGCTGGGTTGTTGAGGTTGACGTACTTGCAAACCTGGCGCTCGCTGCCGGCGCGCGCGGTGAACTGCTCGATCTCGAGCGGGAGCGCCTCGCCGAGCAAGCTCGGATCGACGCCGCTGCCGCCGCTGCCGGCGCCGCCTGTCCCGCCTCCTCCGTTGCCGCCGGTGCCTGCGCTGCCGCCGGCCCCTGCACGCCCCGCGGCACCGGCTGAGCCTGCGCTGCCGGCAGATCCTGCGCCGCCGGCGCTGCCCGCAGATCCTGCGGTACCGCTGCTCCCAGCACCGCCGGTACCGGCGCCGCCTCCGTAGCCGCCGGCGCCCTTGTCGTCACCACAAGCGGGAAGGGCCAAGATCGTAACGAGAGCGGACAACGCGACGTTCCTCATGATCACCTCTCCGAGTGGCGCGGAGCATACTCTCAGGCACGTCATGGGGGAGAAGTCGCCGTTTCGCCGCCGCTTGCTGCTGGTAATTCTTGCAGTCACCGCTGTCATGATTGTGGGCGGGATCACATTCCTGCTCGGCGGCCGCATCCTTCACCGGGACGATGGTGCGGTGCACGCCGACGCCATCGTCGTGCTCGCGGGCGAGCTGCCGACGCGCGCGGTCGAGGCCGCGCTGCTCTACCGCGACGGGTTCGCCCCGCGCGTCATCTCGACCAACGAGAAGATCGCCGACGGTCTGCCGGCCGCGCGTGCGCTCGGCATCGACTTGCCGACGCAGAACGAGCTCAACGACCGCATCCTCGTGACCCTCGGCGTCGCGCCGGCCGCCATCCTCCACTACCCCGAGATCACCGTCCGGACCCGCGATGAGGTCGCCGCCATCGGCCGCGTCCTGCGCGCGCACCCAGAGATCCGCTCGCTGCTCCTCGTGACGAACGGCTATCACTCCGCGCGTGCGCGCCGCTACTTCGCGCGCTGCTTGCCTGGCGTCACCGTCAGCGTCCATCCGCCGCGCCACGAGGAGTACGACTACCGGCACCCGTGGCGGCGGCCGTGGGACATCCGCGCGACCGCCACCGAGCTCCTGGTCTCCGTGGCCCAGCTGCTCGGTGGATGCCCCGAGGTCTGACCCGCGTTAGGCTCGCCTTGTGCGCCGTGCATCTCTTGCCCTGCTCTGGCTCTGCGCCTGTGACAGCAAGCCACGCCGTCCGCCCACGCCGGTGATCGAGGAGCGTGCCCTCCCGGTGGCGGTGCCAGACGGCACGGTCGAGCTCGGCTTGCGCCCCGAGCCTGCCTCGGGTGGCACCGCTCTGCTCCTGATCGTCCGCCGCGGCGCCACCGAACGGCGAGCCCGGGTCGACTTCCGTCCCGAGGTGACCTGCGCGCCCGGCCTTCGCAGCCTGGGCGATCTCGAGGCCTGTGTGGCCGACGAGGTGGCCTGGCGCCTCGTCCCCGCGACGAGCGGGGTCGAGCTGCGCTGGGCGCGCTCTGCGGGTGGCCCCGAGACCACCGTCGAACGCGTGGCGCTCGCGGGCGCGCACCTCTCCCCCCTGCGCTGACCCGGGCGGCTCAGGGCGCAGGCTCGGCGGTCGGCCCGAGGTAGTGGACGCGTCCGGCCTCGACCCGCCAGCTGCCTCGGCGCGTCGCCACGAAGATGGGCCGATCGTGCTGCCGGCTCAGGAGCACGTGGATCTCCGTCGGGGTGTCCGACAGGGCATGCGTCGTCCAGGCGCCCGCGATCTTCTGGCCTTCTGGCTCGAGCGGGATGCGCAGCTCGCTCTTCGACATCGGCTGGTCGAACAGCACGCGGCGGCCGTCCTCGCTGACCAGGACTCGCCGGTGGATGCCCATCACGATCTCGCGCGAGGGGCTCGCCTGGAGCAGGTACACGAGCCAGCCGTGTTGTCCGACCAGCTCACCCGGCAAGAGCACCGGGTTCCAGCGCCTGGCCTTGGCCACGGACGGCAGCGCCAGGGCGAGCTGGCGCGCGCGAAGGAGCGCCTCCAGGTGAGGATCCGGCACGGCCGGGGGACGGAGCTCTTCGACCTCGAGCCGGGCCCCCGTGATCAGGGGAACGCGCACCCTGACCAGAACGCGCCACGGCGTCTCGAGCGAGAAGAAGAACACGAAGAACGCCGGCGCGGGTTGCCCGTGCTCGTCGGTGGCGCGCGAGGCGAGCCAGCCGCCGATCCGCGGCGGGTCCTTGCCGAAATGCGAGAGGGTGGCGTCGCTGGCGAGCGCCGCGGCCGTGTCGTGCACGTAGAGCTGCTGGCCCACGCGCTCCGCGGCCGCGACCGCGTCGGCCAGATCGGACGGGATCTCCGGCTCCTGACCGTGTGCAGGCGCGCTCGGAGCCTGCGTTGCCGCAGGGGCTCGGGCCGCCGGGGCCGCCGGGCCCGTGGCGCACCCGATCACAGCCATTGCCACAAGCAGCCACCCTGGCAGCGCCCTCACGCGCCCATCCTACCCCCAAGAAAACACGAAGCCCCGGACACCTCTCGGCGCCCGGGGCCTCGCTTGCCCCTCAACTAGGCTCGGCTAATGAGCCTACCGCAAGGTTCTGACTACATGTCCATGCCGTGGCCGTGGCCTGCGTGGCCACCGGCACCGGCCGGCTCCTTCTCCTTCGGCTTCTCGGCGATGAGCGCCTCGGTCGTGATCATGAGCGAGGCCACCGAGGCCGCGTTCTGGAGTGCCGAGCGAACCACCTTGGTCGGGTCGATGACGCCGGCCTCGATGAGGTCCTCGTACGAGTCCGTCGCGGCGTTGTAGCCGAACGCGCCCTTGCCCTCCTTGACCCGCTGCACGACGATGGAGCCCTCGACGCCCGCGTTGTGGGCGATCTGGCGCAGGGGCTCCTCGACCGCGCGGCGGATGATGTTCACGCCGAACTGCTGCTCCTCGGTGAGGCCCTCGACCTTCTCGATCGACGGCAGCGAGCGGATGAGCGCCACGCCACCACCGGGGACGATGCCTTCCTCGACGGCCGCGCGGGTCGCGTGGAGCGCGTCCTCGACGCGGGCCTTCTTCTCCTTCATCTCGGTCTCGGTCGCAGCGCCGACCTTGACCACCGCGACGCCGCCCACCAGCTTCGCGAGGCGCTCCTGGAGCTTCTCGCGGTCGTAGTCGCTCGTCGTGTCCTCGATCTGGGTGCGGATCGTCTTGACGCGCGCCTCGATGTCGGAGCGCTTGCCGGCGCCGTCGACCACCGTGGTGTTGTCCTTGTCCACGGTGACGCGCTTGGCGCGGCCGAGGTCCTTGAGCGTGAGGCTCTCGAGCTTGAGGCCGAGGTCCTCGGTGATCGCCTGGCCGCCCGTCAGGACCGCGATGTCCTTGAGCATCTCCTTGCGGCGGTCGCCAAAGCCTGGCGCCTTGACCGCGCACACCTGGAGCGTGCCGCGCAGCTTGTTGACGACCAGCGTCGCGAGCGCCTCGCCGTCCACGTCCTCGGCGCAGATGAGGAGCGGGCGGCCCTGCTTCGCGATCTGCTCGAGCACAGGCAGAAGATCCTTCATCGACGAGATCTTCTTCTCGTGGATGAGGATGTAGCAGTCGTCGAGCACGGCCTCCATGCGGTCCGCGTCGGTGACGAAGTACGGCGAGAGGTAGCCACGGTCGAACTGCATGCCCTCGACGACCTCGAGCGAGGTCTCCATCGACTTGGCCTCTTCGACCGTGATGACGCCTTCCTTGCCGACCTTCTCCATCGCCTCGGCGATGATCTTGCCGATCGTCTCGTCGCCGTTGGCGGAGATGGTGCCGACCTGGGCGATCTCCTTGTGACCCTTCGTGGCCTTCGACTGCTTCTTGAGGGCCTCGATGATCCTGGCGACGGCCTTGTCGATGCCGCGCTTGATTTCCATCGGGTTGTGCCCCGCCGAGACCATCTTCGCGCCTTCGCGGAAGATCGCCTGCGCGAGCACGGTCGCCGTGGTGGTGCCGTCGCCGGCGACGTCAGAGGTCTTGGACGCGACCTCCTTGACCATCTGGGCGCCCATGTTCTCGAACTTGTTCTCGAGCTCGATCTCCTTGGCGACCGTCACACCGTCCTTGGTGATGGTCGGTGCGCCCCAGGACTTCTCGAGCACCACGTTGCGGCCACGTGGGCCGAGGGTCACCTTCACCGCGTCGGCGAGGATGTTGACGCCGTGCAGGATCTGCGCGCGCGCCTTCTCATTGAACAGGATTTCCTTGGCTGCCATCGTCGTTCTCCTGGTTTCCTTGGTTACTTCTCGATGACGCCGAGGATGTCGTCCTCGCGCAGGATGAGGGTCTCCTCACCATCGACCTTGATCTCCTGCCCCGAGTACTTGCCGAAGAGGACGCGATCGCCCTTCTTCACATCGGGCGCGAGGCGCTTGCCGTCGTCGGTCAGCTTGCCGAGCCCGACCGCGATCACCTCACCCTCGATCGGCTTCTCCTTGGCCGAGTCCGGGATGATGATGCCGCCCTTGGTCTTCTCTTCCTCGGCGACACGCTTGACGACGATACGATCCTGAAGCGGACGAATCTTCATGGCTACCCTCCGACTACCTGTCTGGTTGCTTGCTGTCTGGTTGCTTGCCGTCTGATTGCTCGTTCGGCTTTCCCCGTGATGTTTCTGGGCTTTTTCGAATTTCGTTGGCACTCACCGAACGAGAGTGCCAACAGGCGGAGGATAACCACCTCCAGCTTCGGCGCAAGGGGGAAAATACGCTTTTCTTTCGCGCCGGTGCAGATGGGGCCGATGAAGGATCGGGTCGGTGGATCGGCTACACCGGGAGCCCTCGGGACGCGCTCGGCAGCGCGTCCGTGTGTGCCGCGTCGCCAGCGGAATCATTGCGCTTCGTCTGGAGATTCTCCTTACTGGAAACATGGCGCATGAAGTCGGTGACCCGCCCGCTTGCACGCTGACCCTGGCCTCTTCCCTCGCCGAGTTCTTCCGGGAGGTCCTGGCGAGCGCGCTCCGGAACCAGGGGGTGTCTCCGAACCAGCAGGCGACGGAGCACTACCTCGTCGGGTTGCTCGAGGGCTATGCGTGCGGAAAGCTCGACGATGAGGCGCTCGCGCTACGGCTCAAGACCGCGCTCGAGGCGCCGCCTGCGGTCCGCGCCGCGCTCCTGCGGGAGCTGGCCGATCGGGCGCTGTTCGTGTCCGGTTTCTTTCCGGACAGCATCCCCGGTCGGAGAGGCCTCGTGGACGTCGACTACTTCATGGCCATGGGCGAGAGCGCCTATGGCCTCCTGGCCAAGGGCGCTGTCCGCGGCACACGGGAGGCGGTGCACCAGCCCGTCTTCGGCGAGCTCGCGGGTCGCTTCGGCAGCTTCGTCGAGGTGCTCAACGAGGTCTCGGCGGAGACGCGCCTGCGCTCCGATCGAGATCTGGTCCGCCTCTACGAGCGGTTCCTTCGCACCGGCTCCGGCTGGGTGAGGCGTCAGCTCGAGGCTCTCGGCATGTCGTTCGGGGCGAGCGCGGCGGTGCATTAGTGCAGCCCGCCAATGGTTGGATGGCGTGGCGGTGAGGGCGCTCGCCAGCATCCAGCGCGCGCTCGAGGCGCTCGTCGGGGTCGACACCGAGACCGACGTGCGCGACTTCATGATCGATGACCAGACCCGGCGCGCGTTCGGCCCGACGCGGGCCCCGCGAGAGCAGCTCCTCGTCCGGCAGTGCGAGGGCGAGCTCGAGATCGCGCTGTTCGTCGACCCCGCCGCGCTCGAGAACCTTGACCTCCACGATCCCGCCGCCGCCCTCGACGATCGAAACCTCGACGACTACTGTCTCGCGCTCGAGGGCGTCTCGCACTTCGTGTACACGGTCGCGCGCGCGCGCAAGGAGCAGCCCGTGAGCGCCCTCGAGCTCGAGCTGCAGGCCGAGGTGGACAAGTTCTCCGCCTGTGCCCTGCACGCCTTCGGGCGCGGCCAGCACGGGCGCATGGGCGCGCTGCGCGAGCGCCTGTTCGCCGACATCGAGCTCCTGCCCGACCTCGACGACGACGAGCGCTCGCGCTACCGCACGGCCAACCAGCGCGCCGCGCGCTTCGCGCGCTCACTCGAGGAGCGCTACCTCCGGCATGGCCTCGTCGAGCGCATGATCGCCGAGCTGCGGCGCTTCTGGCGCATGTCGTCGGCGGCCAAGCTCGATCACATCGCCGCGCTCTAGTTGACGATCGGTCGCCGCGGACGGCGACCGCAGAGGGGATGCCGAGCATCCCCTCCCCGTTCGGACAAGTCCTCACGGGCCCCCACCCCTTGCGATTGCCAGCCGAGCGGCGTCGATCTGTGATTGCAGCGCCATCGGGGCGCTGGCTGGCCCACGGCGAGGAGATCAGGGACAGGCCCTAGCTCTACTGTGCCACTTCGTTCCGGCCGTGCTCGGACCGACAAGCCGGTCCGAGCGGGGTTGGCGAAGCCAAGCCCGCGATCCGCAAGGCGCCGCGAGAACCGGACCGGAACGTACATGGGTACTTGAGGACCGGAAGCGCAGCGGCAACGCAGCGGACGGGCCGGATCGTCGGTCCGTCGGTGTTCGAAGCGATGTCGCGCAGTCGAGCTAGGTTGCGATCGGCGGCCTCGGAAGGCCGCCGCAGGAGGGCGCGCCGCCCCTCCGCTCGGCACGGCCTCGCGGGCCCCCTACCCTGCGGCTCGCTTCGCTCGCTCCTGCTGTCACCAGAGTCGGTGCTGGCCAGCCTGGGCGCAACTCACTCGTCGTCCTGTCGCCAGAAGTCGTCCTCGTCGCGCATCTCCGGGACCCCGAGCCGGGTGGCGTGCCAGAGCAGCCGGTATCCGGCGGGGTCGTTGTCGCGAATGAGCAAGAGCCCGGCCTGCCACACGAGATCCCTCGGCTCGGCCAGCATCCGGCCCTGCAGCTCCGGGCGCCGCCGTGTCGGATAGTCGACCGTCGGCATCTGCTCGGGCCGGGGGACGAAAGCACGCAGGCGCGGGGGCATTCCTGCGCGGAGCCCACGCAGCGCGAGCTCGAGGAAGCCGAGGGCCTCGTCGTCGGTGGCCCAGCTGCGAGCCACGAGGGCCAGCGAGCGCCCCTCGAGCGTGCCCGGCGTGACCTCCCGATCCGCGATCGTCGCGAGCAGCTCCCGTGCCTTCCGCGCCGCCTCGAGATCGAGCTCGGTGCAGATGGGATCCGCGCGGTAGAGCGAGCCCGAGGGACACCCCGGGCGGCCGAGCGGGCCGAGCAGCACGATCGACTCGGCGCGCAGCGCCCGCGCGGGATTCGACAGCACGAGCGCGGTGAGCCGCGAGGTGCGAGGGCCTGGGGTCGGCCCGGGTACGCGGAGGTCGGGGTGTCGGCGCGCGACGTGCTCCCAGTACCAGCTCGACCCCACGAGGCCCACGTTGAAGACGACCACGTCGGTGCGCCGGTGCTCCACCTCCTGGAGATAGATGAGCGGGAACACGAGGCTGTTGCGGCTGGCCAGCAGGATCCCACCGGGCTCCATCTCTGCGAGCGCGGCCTCGGCCAGAAGGCGCGTGCCCTGCAAGGCGTGACGATCCCGCCGCGGCAGCCCAGGCCGGGTGGAGCTCCACAGGAAGGCCAGACAACCGAGGAGCCCCACGGTGCCCGCGCGCGCGAAGCGTCCCTGGAGCCGCGCGAGCTGGGCCACGAGGGCGCTCTCGGCCAGCAACGCTCCCGGCAGGGTCTGGCCCGCGTTCTCCGGATTCTCCACGTAGAAGCTCGCCTGTGCGGCGCAAGCGAGAAAGCCGACCATCACGACGGCGGGGCCGAGCAGGCGCGCCGCGCGCGGCAGCGGCGCCGCGACCCACGCGATGCACCCGACGACGAGCAGGGGCAACTCGCCGTGGCGAAGCAGGTGGATGCCCCAGTGCACGAGGTGCGGGGCGAGCGCGGTCTCACCCACGTTCTGCTTCCAGTTTTCGCCCGACAGGTACGCCCAGAGCGGGGCCCCCAGGACCGGCGCACCGGAGCGGAAGCCGTCCGAGTAGCTCGCCACCAGCGGGAGGTACGCGTAGGGCAGGAGGCCGAGCAGCACGCCGGCACAGGCACGCACGAGCCCCGGCCGCTGCTGCATCCGGACGAGGCCCGGCAGGCAGGGCAGGGTGCCGAGGAGGCCGAGCAAGGCGATACCGGGGCTGGTCGAGGTCACGAGGCCTCCCGCGATGCCGAGCGCCACCTGCGTGCGGGGTGAAATCGGCTCCCGGAGCGCGCGCACGAGCAGCGCGGCGTAGAGCAAGAGCAGCGCGTTGCCGAGGGCGTGGACCTCGACCCGGGTGGCGAGCTCCCAGGCGCTCGGCTGGAGGGCGAGCGCGAGGGTCGCGAAGACGGGTGCGAGCCAGCGCCTGGGCGCCACGCCCGCGAGCTGCTCGACCAGGCTGGCCAGCGGGAGGACCGCGAGCGCGGTCGGCACCACCGACAGCGCCACCATCACGCCGTGGCGGGCGAACGGCAGAAGGGTCGAGAGGAGCGCGCCGAGCCCCGTGTGGAGCGGGTATCCCGGCGGATGCGGCAGGCCGCGCGTGATTGCCGCGAGCGCGAGCTCCGAGGAGTCGAGCCAGTAGAGATCCCGCGTCGCGTGCGCGCCGTGCCACGCGAGGAGCACGAGCACGGCTGCGAGGACCCCGCGCGGGCTCGACACCGGAAGCCCGAAGAGGCGCGGTGAGCGCACTAGTTTGCGATCGGCGGCCTCGGAAGGCCGCCGCAGGATGGGCACGACTGCCCCTCCCCCGCTCGGACAAGTCCTCGCGGGCCCCCCTCCCTGCGGCTCGCTTCGCTCGCTCCTGTTGTCACCGGAGTCGGTGCTGGCCAGCCTGGGCGCCATTTCAGGGACAGGCCCTCGTCAAAGTTTGACCGGAGTAGAGTCGTGCAGAGAAGGTTGTCTTGCGCACGCTCTGCGTGCGCGAGTGCTGCGGCCAGCTGGTAGGCAAGGCCGCGCCGAGCTCAAATGCCGTCCAACTATTGGCGGGCAGCACCAGCACGCTGCGAATCGTACACGCCCCGCGGGGCGAAGGGCGCCCACCGCGTCAGGCCATCATGGCGCCATCACGCGGTTGTCGATGAGCCGCGTGGCGCCGACGAACGCGGCCACGGCGATCACGATCGGGCCTTGCGGCTCCTCGATGGGCGCGAGCGACATCGCGTCTCTGGCCTCGACGTAGTCGACGCGCAGGTTCGCGGCTTCGAGCGGCGCCCGGGCGATCGCCTCGAGCCGACGGGGGCTGCGCTCGCCGGCGGACATGGCGCGCGCGGCCGCCTCGAGCCCCTGCGACAGGGCGAGCGCCCGCGGGCGGTCCTCGGCGGAGAGATAGGCGTTGCGCGAGCTCATGGCGAGGCCGTCGGGCTCGCGCACGATCGGGCAGCCGACGATCTCGACGTCGAAGTCGAGGTCCCGCACCATGCGGCGGAGGACGGCGAGCTGCTGGTAGTCCTTCTGGCCGAACACCGCCACGTCCGGCGCCACCAGGTGAAAGAGCTTGGCCACCACGGTGGCGACACCGCGGAAGTGCCCGGGCCGCCGGTCACCGCACAAGCCGGCCGATGGTCCGCCCACCTCGACGTGCGTCGAGAAGTCGTCCGCGTACATCGCCTCGGGCAGGTAGAGGACGTCGCAGCCAGCCCCTCGGAGCTTGGCCGAGTCGCCTGCCTCGTCGCGCGGGTAGCGCGCGAGGTCCTCGTTCGGACCGAACTGGATGGGGTTGACGAAGATCGAGGCGACCACGACGTCGGCGCGAGCCCGGGCTTCCCGCACGAGCGAGAGGTGGCCCTCGTGCAGGTAGCCCATCGTCGGGACGAGGCCAATGCGCCAACCTGCGCGCCGATGGGGCGTCAGCGTGTCACGCAGCTCGGCCGGCGTACGGAGCGTGCGCACGAAAACGCCAGCACTAGAAGTAGCGGCGTCCGGCGGCGCTGTACGGCGCGGGCTCGGTCGCCCGCTCCTTCGGCTTGTCCTCGAAGCAGTGCTCGGGTCCCGGGAACATGCCGCCCTTGACCTCGTGGACGTACTCCTCGACCGCGGTCCGGATGCGCACGCCGAGGTTCTCGTAGCGCTTGACGAACGTCGGCCGGAACGTCTCGTCCATGCCGAGCAGGTCGTAAATCACGAGCACCTGCCCATCGCAGTGGGGGCCAGCGCCGATGCCGATCGTGGGGACCGGCACCGCCTCGGTGATGCGGCGGGCGAGCTCGGCGGGGATGGCCTCGAGCACGATCGCGTAGCAGCCCGCCTCGGCGAGCGTGCGCGCGTCCTCGATGAGGCGCTCGGCAGCGTCCTGGCCTCGGCCCTGCACCTTGAAGCCGCCCAACTGGTGCACGGATTGGGGGGTGAGCCCGATGTGGCCCATGACCGGGATGCCCGCGCGCACCAGCCGGCGCGCGAGCTCGGCGTGCTCGGCGCCGCCCTCGAGCTTGACCGCCTCGGCGCCGCCCTCCTTGACCAGGCGGCCCGCTGCCCGCAGGCCCTCCTCGAGGGAGGCCTGATACGACATGAAGGGCATGTCGCCGACCACCTGCGCGCGCTGGCTGCGACGGGCCACGGCGCGCGAGTGGTAGAGGATGTCGTCGAGCGTCACGGGCAGCGTGTTCGCGTGGCCCTGGACGACCATGCCGAGCGAATCGCCCACGAGGAGCACGTCGATCCCGGCTTCGTCGAGCAGGTGCGCGAACGTCGCGTCGTAGGCCGTGAGCATCGTGATCTTCTCACCCGCGGCCTTCTTCTTCGCCAAGGTGTGGATGTTGACCTTCCGGCCGTTCATTCCACCCTCCATGCGGCGATGGTTGTGGCTGATCCGCGGGCTCGCCTGCCTCCCCGCGGGGCCTTTCGCTGCGACACATTCCGGTCCTCGCGGATCCAGCGTGACGCGCTGCAATGGGAGCTGTGTTCGCCGTCGTTTCGGGCACGCCTCCAACGTACCCTGGCGTGGAGTCTAGCAGACGGCAGCCCGGGGGGATCCAGCTGGATCGAATGTTCAGCCCCGCCGAAAGCCGAGATCGCTACAGCAGCGCCGCGAACAGCAACAGCACCGCCGCCCCGTTGATGCCGAGGGCACACACCGCCAGGCGCTTGCCCAGCACGGTACGGTTGGCGGCGTAGGAGAACAGCGCCAGCAGGGCGCCGCCTCCGGCCAGCGCCGGCGCGAGGAAGTCAGCTCGGGCCGTCGCGGGCGTCGCCACCGCGAAGTGGCCGGCCACCAGGAAGCACCCGAGCGCGACCACGTTGACGAGCGTCCCCAGCACGCCGGCATGATAGCCGAGGCGCCGCCGGGCGGCACGCCGGCTGCAACCCTGTGTCATGATGGGCTCGATGCACCGGGTGGCGCTCCTCGTGTCGGCCGTCGTCCTCGGCTGTGGCGGCGATCGAGGCGTGGGGGCCGATGCGGGCGTGGCCGACGGGCCCGCGGCCGATGGGCCGATCAACCCGAGCGACGTTGCGGTCACGGTGGGCGGCTCGGATGGCACGATCTGGCAGACGCTGGAAGACGGCGCGGACGCGGCGCTGCACCCAGGGGCGCAAGGTGGGTTTCACGTCTACCTGCACCTGCGAACCAGGGGGCTTGCGCCCGGGCTCGTGACCGTCGAGCGGGTGGGCAAGCGTGTCCGCGACGGCCAGGTGGTCACGCGGGCGCGGGATCGCAAGATGCTCGACGTGGCGCCGGACGGCGGTGAGTGGCTCCAGATCACGGAGCCGATGCTGGTCTTCATGTGCCCGAGCCCCATCGGCATCGGCATCCAGGACGAGGCGATCCGCTACGAGCTCGACCTGACCGACGCCGGGATGCGCAGGGCACACGCCGAGAAGACGGTGACGCCCCGCTGTCCCGACGAGGCCGATCAGCGTGCGTTCTGCGAGCGCATCTGCCGCGGCTGATAGGATCAGTCGTCGCGCTCCTGCCCCGGCCGTCCTTCGCCGAACAGCACGAGCGCCCGCGGGCCCGAGCGCACGGCGAGGCGGCAAAGGGCGCGCGCCGTCTCCGCGGTGTCGGAAAGCGGCTGCGACTCGACCAGACAGCCCGCGAGGCGCAGCTGCGCCACGAGCGCGTCGTCGGCCAGGGCCGGAGTGCGCACCCCCGAGGTCATCTCGGACTTGTGGTTGACCACGAGCACGTGGAGGACGTCGCGGCCGGCGATGGCGTTGTCGAGCAGGCCGTTGATCTCGGAGTGGTAGTAGTTGGTGTCTCCGATGACGGCGATCGCGAGCGGCTTACCCGCCTCGCCCGCGACGGATTCGGCCAGCGAAAGCCCTCCCGCGAGGGGCGCCGCGCAGCCCATGTGCAGCTTCGCGTCCACCCAGCCGTCGGCGATGCCGAGCACGCCCGTCACGCCCGGGTCGGTGGCGACCAGCGTGGGCCGCTCGAGCGCGCGGATCTGCTGGAACAGCAGGGCGCGCGGATCGCCCGCGGTGAAGCGGGGCATGGTGGCGCGCGCGCTCGCGAACGCCGTGGCCCAGGTCTGTGGCGTCTTCTCGCCATACCGGTCGAGCAGACCCGCGAGCGGCGCCAGCGGCGGCGTGCCGATCCGATCGCCTAGGTCCTCGCGCTCGGCGCGCACGATCCGGGTGGGGAGCCGGTGTCGGTGCGCCAGCGCCTCGAGCTGTACGCGCAGGAAGTCGCCGCCCTCCTCGACGACGAGGACCCGGTCGAGCGGTCGCAGGAAATCCGCGATCGCCTGCTCTGGCAGCGGCGTGGCGAGCACGAGCCGCAGGAGCGGCCGCGCGCCGTCGCCGCGAGGCCCGACGTGCCCTGCCGCGATCACCCCCACGCGGCCCGTGGCCCCGTTTCGAGGCGCGAGCCCGATCTGGTCGACCAGGCGCGCCGCGAGGTGCCGGCGGCGCTCGTCGTGGTAGCCGAACGTCTCTGCGGTGCAGACGAAGGGCGTCTCCCGCCGGTACCCGGGCCCCGCGGCCATCGCGTCCGCGGCGCGCCGCTCGACCGGCCCCTGCGCGGACAGCACCTCCTCGTCGCCGCGCACGACCACCGGGCCTCCGATCGCTTCCGACAGCGCGAAGGCGAAGCGCGTGAGGTCGTAGGCTTCCTGCGGCGTCGACGGCTCGAGGGCGGGCACACCGAGCTCGCGCCACAGCGGCCGGTTGTCCTGGGCGTTCTGCGAGGTCCTCGGCGTCTGGTCGAGGCCCTCGACGATCACGAGCCCGCTCCGGTACTCGCGGAGGGCGGCTCCGGTACGCAGCGCGTCGGACGCGACGTTCGCGCCGATGTGCTTCCAGATCACGGCCACGCGGCAGCGATCGAGCATCGCGCTGCCGAGACCGAGCGTGGTCGCGACGGCCTCGTTGGTGCACCAGCGATGGGCCACCCGAGAGTGCTCGACGGCCAGCGAGACCCGCGTCGCCGGCGCCCCCGGGAAGGAGAACGCCACCCGTGTGGCCGCGTCCTCGAGCCCCACTGCGACCGCTGCGCCACCGGTCAGCTCTTCGTGTGCCATGATCTGATACGATACTGCCGACTTGTGCCAGCTGGAGCCGATCGTGATGCAGGGCACTCGGGGACTGCTGTGGCGCGCGCGCGATCGGCCTAGGGTTTCCGTATGATGGAAGCCGCTGGCCGGCGCACGATGGAGCTCCCGCTGGTCCGGGGTCGCTACCACGTGGTCAGTCGCCTCGGCCGAGGGGGGGCCGGCACGGTGTTCCTGGTCGAGGACCGGCGCATGCGCGGCGCGCTGGTCGCCCTCAAGGCGCTGTTCGTCGGTCTGCCCACGCAGCCGGCCCGGCGGGCCGAGACCGGCGACGTGCCAGGCGCGACCCAGGCGCCGCCGACGCTCCAGGGTGAGCGCCGCCTGATCGAGGTGCTGCGCGAGGAGTTCCGCGTGCTCGCGGCGCTCGCGCACCCACGGCTGGCGCGCGTGTACGACTTCGGTCAGCTGCCGCCGAGCCCGCCGCTCCCCGGCTCCGAGGGGCGGGGCGGCTACTTCCTCACGCGCGAGTTCATCGACGGCTCGGACCTGCGCACCGCGTCCACCGGCGCGCCGCTCGGCGAGATCCTGCGCTTTGCGGCCGACGTCGCCTCCGCGCTGGAGGTGCTCCATCGCGCGGGCATGCTGCATGGCGATCTCAAGCCCGCGAACGTGATCGTCACCCCCGAGCGGCGCGTGCACCTCATAGACTTCGGCCTCGCGCGCGCGGAGGGCGACGGCGGCGCGCCCGCCGGGACCCTGGCCTACCTGGCGCCGGAGGCGCTGCAGGGGCGCCCAGTGGACCGCCGCGCGGATCTCTACGCGCTCGGCATCACGCTCTACGAGCTCGTCACCGGTGCGCTGCCGCACCCGGGAGAGTCCTGGATCGCGTGGCACCTCGAGGCGCCGCCGCCGCGGCTGCGCGAGCTCTCCCCAGAGGCTCCGGCCGAGCTCGATGACCTCGTGGCGCGCCTGTGTGCCCGCGATCCCGCGGCGCGCTTCGCGTCGGCTCGTGAGGTCGTGCTGGCGCTCCGCCGCATCGGCAGCCTCGGGGCCGAGCCGCCGCCGCGCGTGGCCGCGGCCGAGCTGCCGCTTCCGACCAGCCGCGGCGCGATGGCCAAGCCCCTGCGCGCGCTCGAGGAGGGGCTGGCGCGAAGGCGCGCGGGTTCCGGCGGCTACGCCGTCATCGAGGTGATCGGCTCGGCCGGCTCCGGCAAGTCCACGCTCCTGCGAGAGTTCGCGTGGCGCGCGCAGATCGCCGGTGTGGAGGTGCTCCTGGCCGAGGCGCGACGCGACGACACGCGCCCGTTCGGCCCGCTCCTCGAGGCGCTCGATCAGGTGGCGTCGATCCTCGGCCGGCCGCACCCGCTCGTCGGCAGCGACGAGGACCGGGGCCGCTTCGCGGCGTTCGAGGCCGTGGTCGCCTACCTCGCCGAGGGCGCCGCGCAGCAGCCGCTGTGCCTCGTGCTCGAGGACATCGACGCCGCCGATCAGCCGACGCGGGCCCTCTTGCGCTTCATCGCGCACGCGACGCCGGCCGAGGCTCCGGTCTGCGTGGTGGTGACGAGCCACGCGGGCACCCTCGGCAGCGCGGGCACGCCCGACGCCGAGCGCCTGGAGATCCAGCCCCTCCGTGAGGGTGACGTGCTCGAGATCATGGCGGGTGCGGGTGGGCCGTCCGACGCCGCTCTCGCGGGTCGGATCGCCCAGCACACAGGCGGCAACCCGCGCTTCGTCGGCGCGGTGCTGCGCGCGCTCGACGGGGCCGGCTGGAGCGCCCCGGCGGACCTGCACGAGCTCGCGGTGCCGCGCTCGATCGAGGCCGCCATCGAGGCCGACGTCGCGACCTTCTCGCCCAGCGAGCGCCGCGCGGTGGAGGCGCTGGCGGTGCTCGGTCGGCCGGCGTCGCCCGACGAGATCGCGGCCATCGCCGGCGTGGATGCACAGGCAGCCCTCGGCGCGCTCGGCGAGCGCGGCTTCGTGGAGCGCAG
>JAHFDS010000394.1 GCA_023248855.1 Myxococcales bacterium | reverse complement strand
CTGCTCTGCTTCCATTACGATCCGTCCCGCGGATCGTTCGTGGCCAATGCCTTCCTCATCATGCTGATCTGCGGCGCGGTCACCGTGCTCGCCCTCCTCGCGTTCTTCATCGTCCTGCGCCGGACGCGGCGAGCGCAGGGTGCCGCAGCGTGACGTCTCGCGGAACCGGTCATCGGAGAGAACAATGAACGAGAAGCTGAACCAGATCGCCATCGACGGCTTCTTCCTGCCGCGTCAATCGTCGAGCTTCGCGCACGAGATCGACGCCGGCTGGAACTTCGTGACGGTGCTTTCGATCGTCTTCTTCGTCCTCGTCGTCGGCGCGATGTTCACCTTCATGTGGAAGTACCGCCGCACACCCGCAAATCCCCAGGCGACGAGCACGCTGGCGCATCACTTCGGCCTCGAGGCGGTCTGGACCGTGATCCCGACGGCGCTCTGCGGCGTGCTCTTCATCATGGGCTGGAAAGGCTACCTGGCTGCGGCGGTGGCGCCCTCGGACGCGATCGAGATCCAGGTGACCGCGCAGAAGTGGGCGTGGAGCTTTGCCTACCCGAACGGTGTCATCTCGAACGAGCTGCGGGTCCCGAAGGACAAGTCGGTCAAGCTGATCTTGTCATCGAAGGACGTCATCCACAGCGTCTATTTGCCCGAGTTCCGCGTGAAGCAGGACGCCGTGCCCGGGACCTACACGACCATGTGGTTCCGGGCCACGGAGATCGTGAACACGGTGCTGCAGTGCACCGAGTACTGCGGCCAGAGCCACTCCAACATGCTGTCGAACGTGTTCGTGATGGAGCTCGACAGGTGGAACGCGTGGCTCGAGAAGGCCGCGGCTGCCGACACCAGCATGAAGCCCGAGCAGCTCGGGGAGCAGCTCTACACGCGCTTTGCGTGCCTGACCTGCCACTCGACCGATGGCTCGCCCCGGGTGGGGCCCACCTTCAAGGGCCTCTTCGGCAAGATGGAGGCCTGCAACACCGGCGCGGTCAAGGTCGACGAGGCGTACCTCCGCGAGTCGATCCTGAACCCCACGGCGAAGGTGGTCACGGGCTTCCAGCCGGTCATGCCGCCTTTCCAGGGTCAGCTCAAGGATCGCGAGATCGACGCGCTGATCGCCTACATCAAGACGCTGAAGTAGAAGGAGCATTCATGTCGTCCGTCACCGTCGATGACGTTCGTGGGGTCCCCGAGGAAGGGGGCACGAATTACCTCAACGCCGAAGCGGGCGTGTGGTCGTGGCTGACCACGGTCGATCACAAGCGGATCGGCATGATGTACCTCGTCAGCACCCTCATCGCCTTTGGCCTGGGCGGCTTCTTCGCGCTCGCGCTGCGCCTCGAGCTGCTCACGCCGCAGAAGACCATCATGAGCGCCGACATGTACAACCAGGCGTTCACGCTGCACGGCGCGATCATGGTCTTCCTGTTCATCATCCCGAGCATCCCGGGCGCGATCGCGAACTTCGTCCTGCCCATCATGATCGGGGCCAAGGACGTCGCGTTTCCGCGCCTGAACCTCCTGTCCCTCTACGTCTACTGGGTGGGCGCCATCTTCGCGCTCACCGCCATCGTCACGGGCGGCGTCGATACCGGCTGGACCTTCTACACCCCGTACTCGACCACGACCAACACGAGCGTCATCTGGATGACGCTCGGCGCCTTCATCCTGGGCTTCTCCAGCATCCTGACGGGCCTGAACTTCATCGTGACCATCCACAAGCTGCGGGCGCCGGGCCTTTCCTGGTACCGGATGCCGCTCTTTCTCTGGGCGACCTACGCGACCAGCATCATCCAGGTGCTCGCGACGCCGGTCCTCGGCATCACGCTGCTCCTCTTGGTGTTCGAGCGGGCCTTCGGCATCGGCATCTTCGATCCGCAGCTCGGCGGCGATCCGGTGCTGTTCCAGCACTTCTTCTGGTTCTACTCGCACCCGGCCGTCTACATCATGATCCTGCCGGGGATGGGCATCATCTCCGAGCTCATCGCCGTGCACTCGCAGCGCACCTTGTTTGGCGCCAAGGCCATCGGCTACTCGTCGATCGCGATCGCGCTGGCGGGGTTTCTGGTGTGGGGCCACCACATGTTCGTGTCCGGCCAGAGCGAGCTCGCGTCGGCCGTGTTCTCGTTTCTGACTTTCTTCATCGGCGTGCCGTCGGGCATCAAGGTGTTCAACTGGCTGGCGACGCTCTGGCGCGGCTCGATCGTGTTCAACACGCCGATGCTCTACGCGCTGTCGTTCCTGTTCGAGTTCACGATCGGGGGGCTCACGGGCCTCTACTGCGGCATGCTCGGCGTGGACATCCACCTGCACGACACCTACTTCATCGTGGCGCACTTCCATTACGTGATGATGGGCGGTACCGTGATGGCGTTCCTCGGCGGGCTTCACCACTGGTGGCCCAAGTTCACCGGTCGCATGTACGACGAGAAGCTCGGTCGAATCGGGTGCGCGCTCGTCTTCATCGGCTTCAATGCGACGTTCTTCACCCAGTTCATCCTCGGGGCCCGCGGCATGCCGCGCCGCTACTACAATTACCTCGATCAGTTCCAGCCCTTGCACGCGTTCTCGACGGTCGGCTCGTGGTTCATCGGTGCCGGCATGCTGCTGACGCTGTACTACCTGCTGTCGTCGCTCAGGACGGGCAAGCGCGCGCCGGCCAATCCGTGGGGGGGGCTCAGCCTCGAATGGCAGTGCGCCTCGCCGCCGGTGACGGAGAACTTCGTGGACACGCCGACGGTCACGCACGGACCGTACGATTTCCCGGTCGCCGGCTCGGCGCCCCATTCGCATGAGGAGCCCAGACAATGAGCGCCCCGAGCGAGCCGCTATCGCCGCAGTACAAGGTCGCGCACCACTTCGACAAGGCGGACACGCAGTTCGACGCCAACAAGCTCGGGGTGTGGCTCTTCCTGACCACCGAGATCCTGCTCTTCGGCGGGCTCTTCTGCGCGTTCTTCATCTTCCGCGAGAAGTACTTGCCAGGCTTCGTCGAGGGCCACCACCACCTCGACAAGATCATGGGCGCCATCAACACCTGCGCCCTCATCGCCTCGTCGCTCACGATGGCGCTCGGCGTGCGTGCCGCCCAGCAGTCGAAGAAAGGCGCGACCGTCGCGTTCCTCCTGATGACGCTCGCGCTCGCGGGCGTCTTCCTCGTCATCAAGTACTTCGAGTACGCGCACAAGTTTCATGACGGGTTGCTGCCCGGGAAGTACTTCACGGGCCACCTCGTCCATCCCGCGGTGCCGACGTTCTTCTCGGTCTACTTCATGATGACGGGTATCCACGGCGTCCACGTCGTCATCGGCATGGGCCTCATCACCTGGGTGCTCCTGCGTGCGCGGCGCGGCGAGTTCTCGAGCCGCTACTACTGGCCCGTCGAGGGCGTGGGCCTGTACTGGCACCTCGTCGACCTCATCTGGATCTATCTCTTCCCGCTGCTTTACCTGGTCGGCTGAAAAGGGCCCTGGAGCGCAATCAAATGGCACACGCTGCATCGCACGACGAAGGCCACCCCGAGCACGGGGGCAAGGACCACGTCCCCCACGTCCTGCCGATCACCTACTATTTCGGCGTCTGGGGGGCGCTCATGGCGCTCACGGCGCTGACGGTCGCGGTCAGCTACATGGACTTCGGGGAGTTCAACCTCATCATCGCGATGGTCGTGGCCACCATCAAGGCGGGGCTAGTCGCCGCCATCTTCATGCACCTTTGGTTCGATGGGAAGTTCAACACCATCGTCCTCGTCAGCTCGCTCATCTTCCTGTTCGTCTTCATCGGGATCACCCGGCTCGACGTGGTGTCGCGGGGCCTGGCGGATCCGCTCGAGGCCAAGCAGTTCCGCGCCGTCGCGACGCCCTTCGGCAACGAAAAGGGCAGTGCGGCCAGGGCCGCAGAGGCCGAGAAGGCGCTGCAGACCGGGGTCTACACGCTCGCTCCCGCGGCCGCGCCGTCGCAGGGGACCGCGCTGACGGGTGAGCACGGGGTCGCCGCGCCGGCCGCTCACTAACAAACTAGACCAAATCAGAAGGCGCGCGGGCTGCGAGGTCCAGCTGGCCGGCGCGCGCACCGGCGTCGCCACAGCGCGAGCCCGACGAGCGGAAAGGGCGCGAGCGCGAGCGCGGTGCCGGGCACGCGGACGCGAAAGACGCGCCCGAAGGCGGGCTGGTCCGAAAGGTCGACGGGGTGCCGGTTGCCCACGTCCACGAGGTCGTCGCGGTAGGAAAAGCCCGGATCGGCCAGCATGTCCTCGCGGCGGATCCGGGTGAACAGGCGCGTCAGGTACGGGCCCTCCGCGAGCAGCTCCCGCACGGGCTCGGCCAGCGGATCGCCCGCGAGCCGTGACACCGGGGTCGCGAGCTCGGTCACGAACGCGCGCCCGCCGGCCTCGCGGACGGCGTCCTGCGCGACTAGCCAGTACGTCGTGGGCGCACCGCCGACCCCGCCCGGCACAGGTCGCACCAGGTTGTAGCGCGGTAGGGCCTCGCCGTACGTCGTCGACACCGCGCGCCCGCGCGACACCAAGAACGTCGTGACGTCGAGCACGTCGGTCGACGCGAGCGCGGTGATCTTGAGCGGGATGCACGGCTCGTCGCCCACGTAGGACAGGACGATCGGCGCGAGCGTCCCCGAGGTGGCGTCCGAGCGCAGACGCAGCGCCACGAAGTAGCTCCGCCTGCGCACGTAGTCGGCGAGGATGACGTCGGCGTCGCGCGGCAGGCGGTAGCCGTGGTCCACGAGCCAGTTCGCGATCGTGTTGGGGTTGTCGCTCGTGATCGTGGTGGTCTCGAATGGGCCCACGCTCGACATGCCGATCACGCGCACGTTCGAGCCGCTGTCGGTGCGATCGCGGTAGCTCGTCGTGGCCCTGGGCCCGCCGTTGCCGCAGCCGCCCGAGGCGTCGTCCTTGATGGTCTCGACGCGGTCGCGGTAGTGGAACTCGAAGGTCGGCGCGGTCAGCTGATCCATTGCGTCGAAGATCGCGGGGCTCGCGGTCCCGAGGCGCGGCAGCGCCGGCACCGGGATGACCCACGCGAAGTTGTCGGGATCGCCCTGGTACTGGATCTGGACGTACGCAGTGACGACGCCGTCTCGGTGCGTGAAGATCACGCGCTCGGACGACTGCACCGGAGGCGCGGCGCCGCCGTCGCAGAAGAACCCGCCGCACGCCCGCGCCGAAGAAGGCCGCCCGATCGCGGCCAGAACGAGCATCCCTGCCCAGAAACGCTGCCCCCGCATGTGCACCCCCATGATCCGGTTGTCGTGAGCGGCGCCACGCCGATCCCTCGAATCAGGGGCTTGGCGGCGCCAGCGCGGCAGCGGAGCATCGGGCGTGCCAGGGACGCGGTCAGCGCACGATCAGGGAACCGGTCGCGCGTGCGGCAGACACGCGGGGTCGAGCAGCTCGGGCCGGTACTCGAAGTGCATCGTGTCGTAGTGGTACCAGCGGCCACCCCAGATGAAGCCCTCGGCCTCGAAAGCGTCGACGATGGCCTGGGGGATCTGGTTGCGCCACAAGATGGGGGTCCCGCGGGCCCGAGAGCGCCAGTAGTGAGAGCGCGCGACGTTGATGTCGATCGAGATGCCGTAGGAGTGCGCGCTCGGCCGGTCGGTGCCGGCGATCTTGCGCGGGTTGTACGTGCCGCCGAGGTGCTCGAGGAAGGGCCCAAGGCCCGGGTCGGCGCGGAGGGCCCTGCCGAGCCGCGCGGCGACGCGGGCGAACGCCGGGGCGACCTTCCGGTGCACCGTGAGCTTCTGGCCGAGGAAGTCGATCCGGACGAGGCCGCCGGGCGGGTAGGCGACCTCGAAGAGGCGCGGGATGCGGATGCGGCCAGGGTCGTCGTCGGGCGTCGTCACCGGGCGAATGGGCCCGGGACGATAGGGGATCGAGAAGACGTCCTCGACGTCGGGCGCGTCCAGCTTGTCGTCGAAGGACTTCTTGCGGCCGTCGTCGAGCGGCAAGAGGGTGCCGTCGGGCAGGCGCGCGAAGTGGGCGCCGTCCTTTTCGACCGCGGTGGCGCCGTAGTGGCGCTCGAGGCACGCGATGGGCGCGGGCGGCGCAAGGAGGAGCGCGAGGAGAAGGCTCATTCCCGATGCTATCGTACCCGCATGCGGCGATGCGCATGGGTGGTGGCGATCGTGACGATGGCGTCGGGCGGGCTGGCCCTTGCCGAGCCGGCGTTCGAGCCGGCGCCGGCCGGCTCCGTGCCGGGCTATTCGGCGACCGCGATGCCGTGCACGATCGCTCGCGACGACGCGACCGGCCGCAGCACCGTGCACTGCCAGGGCGAGATGCTCGAGGGCAAGACGCTGCGCGAGCTCGCGATCCTGCGCAACACGATCTACTCGCGCTACGGCTGGAGCGGCTACCGCAAGCCCTGGCTCAAGGCGTACTTCGAGGCGCAGCCGTGGTTCCGCGCGAACCCGAAGTTCTCGCTCGACCTCCTGTCCGAGGCCGACAAGAAGAACGCGCACTACATCGCGACCCGCGAGCAGCAGTTCCCCGAGGTGGAGCTCGTGGCCAGGCGCAGGGTGCTGTCGGCCAAGCCCGCGCTCACCGCCGAGGACAGGATCGAGCTCGCGCTCATCGGGCGCGCGCTCGGAGAATTCGCCACCGAGGACGACGAGGGCGGCGCGTCGGCGCGCTCGCTCGACCGGCTCTTGACGCCCAAGGAGCTGCGCAAGCTGTCTCTGCGCGATCTGCGGATCCTGCGGAACACCATCTACGCGCGCAAGGGGCGCACCTTCAAGTCGTCGATCCTGTCGGATCACTTCGCCGGCCTGAGCTGGTACCGCGCGCGTCCCGACTACAGCGACCGGCTGCTGTCGCCCACGGACGTGCGCAACATCGCGCTCATCAAGTCAGTGGAGCGGCAGCTCGGTGGCCCCCTCGACGACCACGGCAAGCTCATCGAAGGTGTCCTCGACCAGTATTGATGATGCCCTGGCCGCCCCGGGTGGGCGGCGAGACTCAGCGGATGACCACGGCGGTGCCGGCGCGGGAGGTGTGCGCGCCCAGATCGCGCGACAGGGTGTCGACGAGCTCGGCGAGCCCGGGGTCGTCGACGGGCGCGGGGGCGGCACCGCGCAGGCCGGCGCGGATGGGCTGGGCGTGGATGTCGCGCACGGCGCCGCCCGGGGCGATCGTGAACGACAGGACGACGGCGTCGGCGACGTCGGTGCAAGGGCACGCGAACGCGAGGTTGCCGAGCGAGTAGGCGATGATGGAGGTGCCTCGCCGCTCGAGGCCCTGGAGCGTGTGCGGCCCGTGACCGATCACGGCGGTCGCGCCCGCGTCGACGAGCCGCGCGGCGAGCGCGCGCTGCGCGGCCGTGGGCAGCATCGAGCCGACCTCGCCCCAGTGCAGCGAGACCACGACCGGGCCGCACCTGCGCGCGGCGGTGACCGC
>JAHFDS010000047.1 GCA_023248855.1 Myxococcales bacterium | reverse complement strand
CCACCTCGGGGGCATCGAGCGCCGCCGCGAGGGCGAGCTCCGCCGCCGGTCCGGCGTGCACGGGCAGCGCCCCCGCGATCTGCTCGGCTGGCACGCGCCGGCGGCGTAGCTCGCCGAGCAGCGCGGCGGCCGTCCGGGGATCGTCGTCGTGGCAGCGTGCGAGCCCGCGGACGAGGCCGGTGGCTTCACCGCCCGACGGGTCCGGGTCGAAGAGGCGTGTGCGCGCGATCGCGCAGGCGGCCGGCTCGCCGAACGGCAGCACGTCGAGCACGCCCACCGAGCTGTTCCGCATGTCCTCCAGCATGAGCGCTGCCGCCGCCTCGGCTCCCGGACGACGCAGCGCCTGCGCGAGCCCGCGGATGGCGTAGTACGCGCGGGTACCGCGCAGCTGCTCGTCGAGCAGCGCGATCGCCGCGGGACCGCCGATGCGACCGACGGCCTCGAGCGCCGCTCCCTGGGCGTCTACCGCCGGCTCTCCGATCAGCGACTGCAGCGCCGGCAGCGCCCGGGCATCTCCGAGCGCACCGAGCGCCTGCGCGACGGCTGTGCGCGTGGTCGGGGTCGGATCGCGCAGACGCTCGATCAGGGGGAACAGCGCGCGCGGATCGCCGAGCGCGCCGAGGGCCTCGGCAGCCCGAGCGCGCAGCGCCGGCGAGTCGTCCCCCAGGCGCGCGCACAGGCCCGAGACGGCGGCCCGATCACCCAGGATCCGCAGGGCATCGATGGCCGCGCCGCGGACGGCCTCGTCGTGATCCGACAGTGCTCGCAGGATGGCCGAGGGCGGGCTGCCCGCGCTGGCCGTCTGCACGAGCAGCGCGGGGGCGGCGCGTCGCAGCTCCACCTCAGGCGCCACCGACCACTCTCTTGCCAGCCCGGCGGCCTCGGGCGCCTGCGCCTGCGCCAGCACTCGTGCCGCCTTCACCCGCGAGGGCGCCGTCCCTCCGCGCGCGACCTCGAGCACCTGGCCACGCAGCGCGGCGAAGCGAGCCGGCTCCACCAGGACGGTCACGAGCGCAGCGTCGAGCGGATCGATCTGGTCGAACGGCGCGAGCGCGGCGAGGATCGCGCTCGCGAGGGCTAGCCAGCCCACGGCTTGGCGTCGTCGACCAGGAAGTTCGGGATCTCGTCCTCGATGGCGTACAGCAGCCGGCAGGCTTCACAGACGAACCCACGACCCTCCACGTGGCGCACCGTGCCCTTGCACTTGGGGCACGCCAGCAGGTCGAGAAGCTCCTTGAAGGACAGGCTCGGGGAGGTGGCGCGCGGGTCCGGCATGCGGAGCAGGATAGCCTAGGCCGCCTTGACGATGCGCGGGGGCACCGGTGCGGCCGCCGGCACGGCCAGGGCGGCCCGGAGGATTCGCTTGGCCTCGGCGTACGGCGCCGCCACGCCGTTTCGCCACTGGCGCAGCTCCGCCAGCACGCCCTCGGCGTCGCGACGGATGCAAAGGTGCGTGAAGGCGTGCTCGGGGCCAGGCCGCGCGGCCGGCACCCAGGTGCCCGTGTTGAAGTACCAGCCACCGTCAGGCAGCTCGTGCGCGCCTGGATCGTGCGAGTGTCCGAACACCACGAGCGGCGTGTCCACGATCTTCCGGATCCGAGCCGGCACGGTGCGCATCTGGATCTCGGAGTCGAGCATGCGGGCCTTGGCCAGCTGGCGGTCGGTCAGCCAGAACACCGCCAGCACTGCCGCGCTGGCGACGCCCTTGGCGAGCCCACCCGGCGCCCAGAACAGCGCCGCGGTCATCAGGCTCGCGCACAGCAGCGCGACCGCGAAGCGGTCGAGGAAGAACGTGTTGAGCAGGCGCGACAGCGACCGCAGCACCGATGGCCGCCGCAGCCCGTCGAGCGCCATCAGGTCTGCCTCGGGCATGCGCAGGCGTGCGGCGAGCGCGCGCAGTCGTTCGAGGTGGAGGCGCCTACGGACGTGGTCCACGACCTCGCGCCGCAGCGAGCGCCACACGCCGAAGAGGCGAGACAGCATCACGATGTACATGTACGCAAGCCGCGTGACGCCGCGCACGCCAATCCGGAACGCCACGCGGAAGTACTCGGTCCAGTGCCAGTACTCCTGGCCGTGCGGATCGAACATCGGGAACAGGTTGCACACGTACCTCTGACCCGCGTGCGCGATCGAGAGCAGGATGCTGTCCTTCTGCTGCGAGCCCGCCTCGGCCGGCTGGACCGGCGCCAGCACGTAGTCGAACGAGCAGTACTCGTCGTACTGGTGGCCGTGCTCGATGTAGCAGAGCCCCTTCTGGAAGTAGAACCACGGGTGGAACTGCACCGCGGCGCAAAGCTTCTCCGCCGACAGCGGCTCCTCCGCGCCTTCGTCCGAGGCCCCCGCGACGATGAGCGCACGGAATGCCTGCTGCACCGGCTCCCAGTGAAACTCGACGTCGTGATTGCCGAGCACCACGTGCAGCTCGTGACCTGCCGCGATCCACGCCGACAGGCGCTGGAAGATGGCCGCGTGGCGCCGGGCCACGCTCTCGATCTTGCGGACGGCGGCCAGGGCGTGGGTGCCCACGCCGAACTGGCGCTCGTCGTCATCCGATCCGTCGCCGTCGGTCGGGAACAGGCACACGGACAGGAAGTCCACCATGTCGCCGTTGACGATGAGTCGCCACGGCCGGCCGTCCTGGCGGTTCTTCGTGTGGTGCTCGAGGAAGGCGTCGAGCTCGCGCTCGAGCTTGACCACATGCCGGAGCCACGCCACCGGATTCTCGCCTTCCGCCGAGAAGGGCTTGAGGTCCTCCCCGAGGTGAAGGTCCGAGATCACGAGCAGGTTGGGCTCCACTGCCCCGGCATTGGTCGGACCCATCTGGTCTGCGCTGTCGAATGCCATAGTCTACCCGCTGCAAGTCCTGCGTTATGTACAAGCTTCCGGACTACAAGCCTGCGAGATCCCGAGCTACGTCCCTGCCCATCGTTCCTTGTGATCGCCTGCCACGTCTCTTATGCAGGTGCGTTGATCTCTACGCACTAAGTTACGCTTGGATGCACGAGGCGGCAAGGTGATTCGTGTCAACGAATCGAAAATTCTGGTGATCTCGACCGCGACATGACTGCCACATCGGCTACGCAGGGGTGGCACACGAAAGTGGCACACTGTTCGACTCGTCGTGTCAACTCACTGCGTCGTGCACCCCCTCCCAAAGGCCCTCGGAGTCGTGCTATCACCTCCGACACGATGAAGCAGATCGCCTTTGTTCTCGTGTTCATCGCCGCCCACGCGCTGTTCGTCTGGACCCTGATGCGCCGCATCCGGATCCTCAAGCGGTGCAAGCCAGAGGACCGCCTGGATCACATGGGCGACCGCGTCATGAGCCTCGCGCGGTTCTTCCTCGGGCAGGGCAAGGTGGTGGAACGGGTCGCCTACCAGCGCAAGCCGGGCGTGACCTCCTTCCACCACATCTGGATCTTCTGGGGCTTTCTCATCATCTCGGTCGGCACGATCGAGATCTTCTTCTCGGGCATCTCGGGCGGCCGCATCGACCTGTCGTTCATCGGCGCCACCCCCTATCGCTTGCTCAAGCTCACGATCGATAGCTTCAACGTCATCGTGCTCGTGGCGGTGTGCTTCGCGTTCCTGCGCCGCATCGTGATCAAGCCGCGCCTCATCCCGCTGTCCGCGGACGCCGCCATCATCCTCGGCGGCATCGGGGGCCTCATGATCACGCACTATGGCTTCCACGCGTTTCACTTCGTCGCTTCGGGCCAGGCCGAGGCGTGGGCGGTGGATTCGCCGCTCGCCGTCTCCGCGCACCTCGCGCGCGTGTTCGGCAACGTACCCGCCGAGACCGCGCACGCGATCTCCGAGGTCAACTGGTGGGGCCACGTCCTCATCCTCCTGACGTTCCTCAACTACCTGCCGTACTCGAAGCACGTCCACATCATCACGTCGGGACCGAACATCTTCACGCGGCGCCTCGGGCAGCGCGGAATCCTGCCCAAGATGAACATCGCCGAGGCCGAGGACATCGAGAAGATCGGCATCGTCGGCGCCTACAAGGACTTCACGTGGAAGTCGATGCTCGACAACTTCTCGTGCACCGAGTGCGGGCGCTGCTCGAACTTCTGCCCCGCCTTCAACACCGGAAAGCCGCTCTCGCCCATGCACCTCGTGCACGACATCAAGCACGAGGCGCTCGAGCGCGGGCAGCTCGAGTCGAACCTCGAGGACGCGGAGAAGAGGGGCGCCGCGGACCTCGTCACCCAGATCAAGGCGCAGCTCGAGGAGATGGAGCCGCTCATCGGTGGGCGCATCAAGGAGGAGACGCTGTGGGCGTGCACCACCTGTGGCGCCTGCCAGGAGGTCTGCCCGGTCTTCATCGAGCACCCCGAGAAGATCATGCTCATGCGGCAGAACCTGGTGATGCTGAAGGAGGCGGTGCCGACCGACCTCGCGCGCACCTTCAAGAACCTGGAGCGCAACTCCAACCCGTGGGGCCTCGCGCCCGACAAGCGCATGGACTGGATGGAGCTGGTCGAAGGCGGCGTTCCGACGATCGAGGAGAAGCCCGACGCCGAGTACCTGCTCTGGGTCGGCTGCGCCGGCGCGCTCGATGATCGCATCAAGAAGAGCACGGTCGCGCTGGTCGAGGTGCTCAAGGAGGGCGGCGTCAGCTTCGCCGTCATGGGCGCCGAGGAGGGCTGCGTGGGTGACACCGCGCGCCGCGCCGGCAACGAGATGCTCTACGAGATGCAGGCGACGCAGAACGTCGAGACGATGAACGGTCACAAGGTCAAGAAGGTCATCACCGCGTGCCCGCACTGCCTGCACACGATCAGGAACGAGTACCCGCAGATCGGCGGCAACTACGAGACCTTCCACCACACGCAGATCCTCAAGCAGCTGGTGGACAGCGGGAAGATCCAGATCGATCAGCCGGCGGCGAAGTCGATGACCTACCACGACCCCTGCTACCTCGGCCGCTGGAACGGCGAGTACGACGCGCCGCGCGAGCTGCTCGCCAGGACGAGCGGTGAGGGGGCCGTGCGCGAGCTCGATCGCGCCAAGCAGCACAGCTTCTGCTGCGGTGGCGGCGGCGGGCGCATGTGGCAGGAGGAGCACATCGGCGACCGCGTCAACCGCGACCGCATCAAGGAGGTCATCGCCTCGGGCGCCGAGTCAGTCGGCGTGGCGTGCCCGTTCTGCACGGTCATGCTCGAGGACGGCGTCAAGGACCTCGGCGCCGAGGAGAAGGTGCAGGTGGTCGAGGTGGCGCAGGTGATCGCGAGGTCGATGCGGAGAAAACCCAAGCCCGTGGAGCCCGCCGCCCCGCCGACCGAGCCGACGGTCTAGCGGCCACTCGGCCGTCGGTCGGAAGCCTCGCTGGCCGAGGCGCGCTATCATCTGACCATGGCGGTGAGCGAGCAGGAGCGCGATTACATGCGCAGGCTCGGCGAGCACGAGGCCGAGGTGCACGCGAAACGCCTCGCCGAGCACCTGGCGCTCGACTTGGAGGAGCGGCTGCAGCGCAGCTTCATGCTCGCCTGGCGCTTCCGAAAGGCCGTGCGACAGCATGCGCGCGAGGACGACCCGGGGGCGATCTACGAGCGGGCGCGGGCCCTGGGCCTCTACCGGCCGTGACGACTGGCGGGCCCTTCGCCGAGATCGCCCGGGCGCTGGCGCGGGCGCGGCTGCCGCATGCCCTGATCGGTGGGCACGCAGTGAATGCGTGGGCTGAGCCGCGGTTCACGGCGGACATCGACCTCACCGTGGTGGCGCAGGCCGAGGCCATCGCCCGGTTTCGCGTCGAGCTGGAGGCCATCGGCTATCGCGTGACTGGCGAGGTTGGTCGCGAGCTCCCGTCAGGGCCGGATTTCGTGCGCTTCGCCCGCGCGGCGGAGGATCCTCCGCTCGACGTCCAGGTCGCGAAGACTCGCTTTCAGGAGGAGGTTGTCCGGCGCGCACGTGTTGCGGGCGACGGCCTCTGCATCGCCACCGCCGAGGATCTCGTCGTGCTCAAGCTGATTGCCAACCGCGTGAAGGATCAGCTCGACCTGCACAACCTGCTCGCTCTCGACGCCCTTGACTGGGCGTACGTTGACAAGTGGGCCGTCGAGTGGGGCGTCGCGGATCGCCTGGAACGACTACGCATGGCCAGCTCCTGAGCCCTCGGACAAGCGTGCACCTCAATCGAGCCACGTTCAGCACCCTGCGATCGAGCCTGACGACTCTGGGGAAGCTCGGCATCTTTGATGGTGTGTGGATCGGCTGCCATTCGGCTCGGGGCGCTGCTGGCTGGGGTGCACTGCGTGCACTGCCAGCGGGCGCAGCTCGGTGAGGACCTGCCCTGGTGGATGGCGCTGTGGGCCGTCTACGGCACGCTTGCGGTGCTCGGTTTCTTCGCGGGGCTCATGTCTGTGGTCGCCGCCGACGACAGGCGGTACGCCGCGGCAGCGCTGGTCCTCTCGGCAGTGTGGATCGTGATGCACGTGTTCCTGCCTACGTAGCCGTTCTGTCCTGTTGATTGCTGCGCGCCGGCGATTGCAGGGGCTGCCGTCGGCCGAGGCGGCCCTCACCCCACGCGGGAGGCGGCCTGGTCGAGCTCGAGAAACAGGAAGTACTGCCCGGGGATCTCGTCGCAGACCATGGTGGCCTTGCACTCGGGGCAGGGCAGCTTGGGCGCTGACATCGCGCGCAGGAGGTCTCCGTGGACGCCCACGTCGATCATCATGGGCCCCTCGTGGCCGCACTTTTCGCACGAGTAGGGCGCCTCGAACGAAGCAATCCTTGCGCCCGCGCTCATCTCTCGCACCATGTTCATCTGTGGCACGAGCGCCGCGGCGACGTGCGTCAGGGTCACCTCGGCGCGCCGTCCGAGCAGGCTCCTGAGCGCCCGCACCCACTCGCGCACGCCGAGCGAGTTGATGAAGGTGATGCCGCCGAGGTCGATCACGACCTCGCGCGTCGGTATCTGAGCCACCGCTGACAGCCCCGAGGACTCGTCCACACGGCCCGCGAGCGCCACCAGCGTGCGTGGCCCCTGTGGGACCACCGAGACCGCGAGTCTCCGGTCCGGGGGCGACGTGGACGAACGAGGCGGCAGCATGATCACCTCTCGACGAAGATGTTGAACGAGCTCGGCGTCTGGCCCAGCTCCTGCGGGGAGACCCGGAGATCGATGAGGCCGATCACCTGTGTGCGCTGCTGGGGGTGGATGTTGAACACCAGGTGGTGGCAGGAGTCGTAGACCAGGCCCACGCCGATGCCCGCGCCCCCACCGTGCATGATGACCTTGCCCATGTCGCGCGAGACGCCCTTGGCCAGGCAGGCGAGGATGGTCGCGCGCGACAGGGAACCCCAGGCGTCGGTCACCTCGATCGCGAGGTAGCGCGCGTCGCAGGCATAGCGCAGCCAGATCTGGTCGCGCCCGAACAGCGCCCGCACGGTGTCACGCCGTTCGTCCCTTCTGGTGGCGGTGCCCGACGCGTCGACCGGTGCGTTGAAGATGGCGTTGGTCATGAGCTCGTCGGCCACCAGAGCCGCCATCTGTGACGCGCGCGAGCCGATGCCGAGCTGCTTGATGGTGGCGGACAGCTCATCGACCAGATCGGCGCGCCCGTCGCTGCTCGTCACCAGGCGTGAGACCACCGGCACGCCCCAGGTCAGGTACTTCTCGAGGCCGAAGATGTCGTGCCGCAGTACCTTGAGCGCGGTGACCGTGAGCTCTTCTGCCAGCGTCGGCATGGTGCGCCCGAGCAAGTTCGTGATGGCGCCCGCGCGCAAGAGGCGCGGGAGATCGGGCAGGCTACCCGGAGAAGCGAGGACCAGACACGCGCCCACGCCGAGCGCGTCCGCCTCGGTCAGGAGCGCGACGCCATCGGCGCCCTGCAGGAGCTCCTGATCGATGACGAGCAGCGCTGGTACGTGGGCGAGACACAGCTCGCTCGCCTGCTCGATGCCCTCGGCCACGTCGAGCCGGTGCAGCGTCGCTCCGAGGATGCGCTGGATCTGCCGCTGCACACGCCGATCACGACAGACCACGACGATCCGTCCCGGTGCGTGCAGGTCAGATGCTACCGGCTCACTAGCCGGTGCGTTACAGAGTGGCTGCACGTTTCCTAGCTTACCGTGCTTACAGCCAAAGAGGCAAGGAGTACCGTCCAGCCCTGGACCGGATCTGCCCCCGTTGGTCACCATCCAGATTAATGATTTCAAGCCACTGGCCAGATGCCTGGGCGAGCCGTGTATGATCCGAGGTGGGATGGCGAGCGTGGGCGAGCTGGAGCTGCCGCCTCGCTACCACGTCGAGCGCGAGCTCGGCCGGGGCGGGATGGCGACCGTCTACCTGGCGCTCGACGTCGAGACTGGCAGTCAGGTCGCGCTCAAGGTGCTGCACCGCGCGCTGCGGCAGGACGTGCTCGTCGTGTCGCGCTTCAAGCGCGAGATGACGGCGGCGCGGCGCATCCGCCACCCCGGCGTGATCGCGATCTACGACCTCGTCGAGACGCCCGCCTGCCTGTGCCTGGTTCTCGAGCATCACCCGGGGCAGGATCTGAAGCGCCTCTTGCGGCTGCGCGGCAAGCTGCCGGTCGCCGAGGTCATGGCGGTCGCCCGCCAGGTGCTCTCGGCCCTCGCGGCTGCGCATGCCGAGGGCATCGTCCACCGCGACGTCAAGCCACACAACGTGCTGATCGACGAGCGCGGCATCGTGAAGCTGGCCGACTTCGGCGTCGCGCGCGTCGATGACGTCGTGGGCCTCACGCGCCAGACAACGGTGGTGGGCACCCCCGAGTACATGGCGCCCGAGATGCTCTCGTCCCCGCTCGCCGACGGGCGCGCCGATCTGTACGGGCTCGGGGTGACGCTGTACGAGCTGGTCGCCGGCGTGCTGCCCTACCGCGCCCCCACGCCGATGGCGCTGTTCGAGCTGCACCAGCGCACCCCGGTGCCGGACGTCGCGGCGGCCGAGCCAGGCGTGCCGCCGCAGCTCGCGCGCGTGATCCGTCGCGCGATGGCGCGCGAGCCCGAGGATCGCTTCCAGACCGCCGAGGAGATGCTGCGGGCGCTCGACGGCGAGGCCCTGGTGCCGGTGCCGGCGCCCGGGGGGCTCGCGCCGCGCGGGTGCCCTGCGTGCGGGGCCCCGAGGCTCGCCGGCGTGGCGAGCTGCCTCGAGTGCGGGCAGGAGGTGCTCTCGCTGCGCAGCCACCCCGGCGGCACCTGCTCTGTCTACGCGCGGACGACGATGCAGACGGTGACCGAGGCCCTCAAGGGGGGGCGCCCGTTCTCGCTCGAGCAGGAGCGCGCGATCACCGAGGAGATCGAGGCCGCGGGGGGGCGACTCAAGCGCGAAAAGGGCAAGCGCGACCTGCGCATCCAGACCGGATCGGTGCGCGTGGCCGGTGCGCTCGAGCGAGTCGACGCGGAGGCGCTCGCCGGTCGCCTCGAGGCTCGCGGGGTGCGAGCGGAGGTCACGACGTCGCTCGGGCAGGAGCTGCGCCCGCTCTTGCTCGGCGATCCGAGATCGAGGGTGCGCATCGTCCAGGCGCTCGGACCCTGGGTGAGCGTCGCGTCTACCCTGCTGCCCCTGCTGCTGCTGTCGGGCTCCGATGCCAGGTTCAGGCTGGCCGTCTCGCTGGGGGCAGCCCTGTGGTGGCTCGTCTCTGTGGGAGGCATGGTGGCGTTCCTGCGCCGGCCGCTGGCCGCGTTCGACGGGGCGGAGCCGGAACGGGCCGGGCTCGGCTCGCTCGAGGACCGTGCGCGAGCGGCGTTCTCGGAGATCCAGTCGCCACGTCTGCGAGGGCTGGTGCGGCGCACCCTCGAGCGTGGGCTGCTGGTGCGTCGGCGGCTCGCCGAGCTTCGCGAGGGCGACACCGCGAGTCGCGCCGACGTGGACCGGTTGATCGGCGATGCGCTCGATGCCGCGGCTCGCGCGGCCGCGCTGGAGGCGCGGATCGCGAGCGCCGACCCGGATCGTCTGCTGCGAGAGCTGCGCGCCCTGGAGGCTCGAGTCACGCTGGCGGCGCCCGAAGACGCAGCCGCGTGGATCGCGCGCAAGGTGGAGATCGAGCGCACGCTGGCCGACCGCGACGAGGCCGAGGCCGAGGTCGTGGCGACGACCGGGCGTCTGGTGGGCATCGCCGCCGAGCTCCGCTCCGCGGTCGAGCATCTGACGGCCGCCGACCCGAGCACCGCGGGCGGGCGCGATCGCCTGGACGCAGCGCTGGCCTGTCTGAGCGGTCCCCTGCGGCGGCTCCGTGGTCAGCTGACCGCGGCCCCGCCCACGGATCGGGAGCCGAGCGGTGGCTGAATCAGTACCAGGGCTACCGCCGCGCTACCGGGTGCGCTCGCGCCTCGGCCAGGGCGGGATGGCGACGGTGTACCTCGCGGACGACACCGTGTCCGGGACGCCCGTGGCGATCAAGGTGCTGCTCGCGCACCTCACGGCCGACGCGACCATCGTCGCGCGCTTCCGGCGTGAGGTGGCCGCCGCGCGGCGCGTGGGGCACCCGAACGTGATCGCCATCTACGACGTGATCATCGAGCCGCCGCTCTGCTGCATGGTGCTCGAGTACCACCCGGGCTCGGACCTTGCGCAGTGGGTGGCGCTGCGGGGGCGGCCGGCGCCGGACGTGGTCGTCGCGCTCGTGCGCCAGGTCCTCGATGCGCTCGAGGTCGCCCACGCCGAGGGCGTGGTGCATCGCGATCTCAAGCCGCAGAACGTGCTGGTCGACGACGCGGGCCAGATCAAGCTGACGGATTTCGGCATCGCTCGCGTCGAGGACGCCATTGGCCTGACGACCAATACGATGATCCTCGGCACGCCGGCGTACATGGCCCCCGAGTCGCTCTCGAGCCCGCTCGTGGATGGCCGCGCCGACCTGTACGCGCTCGGCGTGACGCTCTACGAGCTCCTCACCGGGGAGCTGCCCTTTCGGGGCGCCTTGCCGATGGCGGTGGCGTTCCTGCATCGCTCGGCGCCGGTGCCGGATCCGCGTGCGAAGGTGCCGTCCCTGCCGGAGGCGCTGGGCGCGGTCGTCATGCGGGCGATGGCGAAGGAGCCCGAGGACCGCTTCCAGACCGCGGCGGAGATGCGTGAGGCGCTGCTCGGCAGCGCCCCTTCCGCGCTCGTCGTGAGCGACCCGGAGGCGCAATGCGCACGCTGCCAGGCCCCCTTGCTACCGGGCCTTTCGACCTGCGTGGAGTGCCGCGCGGTGCGGCTGCGACCCCGCCGGCGCCGCGGGGCCAAGGGGCACGTCTGGATCGGCCACGCCGGGATCGGCGTCGGCCGGGCACTGCCACCCATACCCCCGGAGGTGCGCCTGAGGATCGCAGACGTGCTGCGCGAGTGCGGCGCGCGGCTGCCCAAAGGGGAGCGGCTCGAGGGCCACCTGCGCCGCTCGACCATGCTGATCGCGCGCGATCTCGACGAGTCCGACGCCAGGGAGCTCGCCCTGGCGCTGCGTGCGCGCGAGGTCCCGGCGCAGATGGATCTCTCCGCGGCCAACCGTGTGCGGGCCTTCACGCAGACCGACGGGATGCGCGGTCTGGCCATGCTCGGCGTCAGCACGGCCCTGGCGGGCGCCGCGATTCCCCTGCTGGTGAAGCTGGGGCTCTTCGGCGGCGGGTGGGACGTGGGGCTGCTCTTCGCTTCTTGGTTCCTCGGCTGGATGGCGCTCGTGATCGCGTTCGGCTGGGCGCCGCTGGCGCGCTTCGCCGAGGACGATGGTGCGCCGGCGCTGCCGCCGCCACCGGTGGTGCTGCGCGCCGAGCGCGTGTTCGGCGAGGTCTCGTCTCCCCGGCTGCGCTCCTTGCTGCGGCGGGCGCTCGGGCAAGGGCTCACCGCGCGGCTGCGACTCGGGGACGATGCGGCCGCGATCGCCGCGGTCGATGCCGCGCTCGAGGCGCTGCTCGACGTGGTCGCGCGGGTGGCGGCGCTCGAGGCCGAGCACACGCGCACCGACGCGCAGCTCGTGGTGGAGCGGCTCAAGGCCATCGACGAGCGCCTCGCGAGCCCTGGATCGACCGCGGAGCATGCGCCCCTCGTGGACGAGAAGGTACGGCTCGCCGATGAGCTCGACGCGCAGGGTGCCAGGCAGCAGGCCATCGTGCGGGGCCATTCGCTGATCCTGGAGGCCCACGCGCGGCTCGCGGCGCTGGCGCGCGCGGCCGAGCCAGGCCGACGGGCGGCGCTGGGGGCGCTCGACACGGCGGCTGCACGCCTGCGGGGCGCGGCCGACGCCGCCGAAACGATCACGGCGAAGTGAGCTTTCTCCTGGCCCATCGAGTCGAAAGACGTTAGACTCGACGAGTCTGAAGGAGATGGACTCGTGATGCGAAGGCCGCCGCTGGCGTCGGAAGGTGAGCTCCTCAAGATCCTCGAGCGGCTGGGCGAGCCCGCGAGCGCCGAGGCCGTGTGGCGCGCGGCGCGTGAGCGGCCCAACCTCAAGACGGTGCGGGCGGCGCTGCTGCGGATGGCGAGCGACTCCTTCGGCTGGCTGGTCGAGACCGAGGAGGCGCAAGCGGGGGGTGGCTGGCCGGTGCCGGTCTACGCGCTGTCGCCGCGCGGCGACGGCATGCTGCGCGCGTTCCTGGCGGCGGAGGCCGCCCAGGCGGCGCCCGGTGCGGTGCCCTCGGAGTCGGGCGCGTGAAGGTGGCGTGGCCCCTCCGCGCCCTGATCGCGGTGGCGCGGGTGCTGCTACCGAGGCGGATCTTCCTGGCCCTGGTCGCGCCGGTGGTGGCCGAGGCCGAGGGCCGCGGCCTTCGGGTTGCGCTGCGCGTCTTCGTTGCCGTGCTCGAGCAGCTCGGCCGCTATGCGCTGCTGGTGCCCCGCGACTGGCTGGCGGAGGCGGGCTTCCAGGTGCGCAGCCGGCTCCAGGCGATCGTGACGCCGGCGCCTCTTTCGCCGGCCTCTGCCAGGGAGGTCTCGATGTCGCTCGGGGATCGGATGCTCTCGACCGACAACCCTGCCGCGCGCCGGCGCGCCATCGCAGGTTCCGCGGCCATTGCGTTGCATGCGGCGGTGATCGCGGTGGCCGTGGTGTGGTCGTTCGTGAAGGTGGAGGAGCTGCCGGTGCCGCCGAGTCTCCCGATCGTCCTGACCATCGAGGCGCCGAAGCCGCCGCCCGCGCCGAAGCCGCTGCGTGCGCAGGAACCCAGAAGGCCGCAGCGCGTGAGCCAGGCAGGGCACGTTGCGCCCGCCGTGTCGAGAGCCGTGGTGAGTGAGGCGCCCGCGCAGTCGCAGACCGTGACCAGCGAGGCGACCGCGCCGTGCACGAGCAACTGTGGTGGCCCGGGAGACGGAGACGGAGACGGCGGGGACGACGGCATCCAGGACGGCACGGCTCCCGCGCCGGAGCCGCCGCTGCGCTTCATCCCGCCGACCTGGAAGCAGCCCGAGCGCGTTTCTGGCCATGATCCCGCCTACACGGCTGAGGCGAAGGCCGCGCACCTCGACGGCAGCGTCAAGCTCAAGGTCTGCTTTGACAAGCAGGGGGCGGTGACGGACGCCAAGGTCCTCCAGGGCATGCCGATGGGCATGACCGAGGCGGCCGTGCGCACGGTACAGACCTGGCGCTACCGCCCCTATCTGGTCGGCGGCCAGGCCATCCGCGGCTGCGTCCTGACCACGTTCAACTTCACGCTACGCTGACGAGTCGAGCGGGCAGCGGGAATGCCGCCGCGGGGTCGAGGCTTCACCGCCTCACACGCTGGAGCGGTGGAAGCCTGACGTCGGGGAGTCCGAAAGCTCCCCAGGGTGCCCCGTTTCGGCCGCGATCGCGCTCCTTGTCGTGGCATTCGGGCTGCATTCTCCGCTCGTGGAATGCCGAGTCCCATCGTGAAAAGGATGCTGGTGCCGAGCTTGCTGCTCGGCTGGGTGCTGATGGGTGGCGTGCGGGAGGCGCGCGCGGCCGAGCCGGTCCCGAGCCGCATGGATTATTGCTTCCTCAACCGCCAGGTGTGCGACTGGACGCTCCATTTCGATCTGGGCATCGGCTACGGCCAGTCCGCCGACGTGGTCGACCGGAAGCTCACGCGGGTGTTTGGCGACGTCGGCGCGCTCCGCGCCGTAGGTCCGAGCCTGCAGCTGGGCGGGACCGTGGCGGTTGGTGGCGATCTGTACTCGGCAGGGGAAGGGCGCTTTTCCGTCACGCCGCGGTTCCGCGCGCGCTTCTGGCCCGCGGAAGAGGTCGGCCTCGACTGGGGCCTCGGCGCCACGTTCCTGCCGAAATCCCAGAGCGAGCCCCTTGCCGCCGGTCCCACCCTCGAGATCGGCGTGAACCTGCGCGCGATCAGCTTCTTCGCCAGTGGAGACCTGATCATTCACCCGCACCAGGAGCCATCTGCCACCGAGTACAGGATCGTGGGCGGCATCAAGCTCACGGTCCCGGTCTGGGGCGCCATCGCGTACGTGGCCGGCGCGATCGCCAGCGGCGGCCGCTGACCGGGGGCCTGCTCCGTCAGACGCTGCCGCTGCGTTTCCTGAAGGCCCCCGGCGTGCGGCCGGTCCAGCGGCGGAAGGCGCGGCTGAAGTTCGCCAGGTCGGAGTAGCCGAGGCGCTCCGCGACGTCCTCGAGGGACAGCTCGGGGGCGCGTAGAAGGAGCAGCGCGCGCTCGCGGCGTTCCTCGTCGAGCAGGCTCGAGAACGCGTGCCCCTCGAGCGCGAGCTTGCGCTTGAGCGTGCGCGGCGAGGTGCCCAGCTGGCCCGCGACCTCGTCGAGCGCGTGGAAGCCGCCGCCCTCGCGAGGGAGCCGTTGCCTGACCCGGACCGACAGCCGTGCGCCCGCGCCGAGCGCCTCGAGCGCCCGCTCGCATTGCTCGCGCGCGAGCCGCTGCGCCGCCGGATCGGCCATCGCGAGCGGCAGGTCCAGCACGTCGCGGTCGAACAGCAGCTGGTGCAGCGGCTGGCCGAAGCGCATGCGACCGATGCCCTGGAAGCGCGAGAAGTAAGGGGGCTCCGGGAACGTGACGTCGGCGCTGCCGTCGAGCGCGCGGCCCGTGAGCGCCGTGCCGATCTGCCAGATGCCGAGGATGAGCGAGAGGATGATGGCGTCCTGCGCGGTGCCGAGCGGCGTGCGCTCCTCGATCACCAGCGAGGCCACTCGGCCGCTCTCGTGCAGGCGCAGGCCGAGCGCCGACGTGCGCGTTGGCGCATAGCGCATGGCGAGCAGCAGCGCGTCGCGCGCGGTCGCCGCCGTCATCGCCGCGAAGCCGAGGTAGCCGTGCCACGCGACCCGCATCTGCAGACCCAGATAGATGCCGATCGCCGGCTCGCCCGTCAGCGCGCGAGCGCGGGCGACCAGCCGCTCGCAGGTCGGGATCGACAGCCGCGCTTCGGGATCCGACAGCGCGCTCTCGCGCAGGCCGAGATCGTCGAGCAACGCGTCGGCGGGCACCCGCCAGCGCGCCACGAGCTGCACCAGATGGAGCGCGTGCACCGCGGGAAGCGAGGCTTCGTCGGGCTTCACGGCGTGGCCTCGAATGACAATAACTTGTCCCGGAGGAACCTGCCACGCGCCGCGTCAAGGCCTCACCATGTCTGCCAGGAGGCTGCAATGGAGCTTCGCAACGTGCGCCTGAACATGGACGAGGTGCCCCGCCACTGGCTGGGGGGCCGGCGTTCTGTGACCCTCTTTCTGGACAACCTCTCCACCTTCTTCCCGCTCGGCGAGCGCTTCTTCGTGCAAGCCGCCAACGCCCATCGCCCGTTCGTGAAGGACCCGCGCCTCGAGGTAGCGCTGCGCCTCTTTGCCGGGCAGGAGGGCGCGCACTCGCGCGAGCACGCGCGCTACAACCAGCGGCTGCGCGAGCTCGGCTACCCCGTGGAGCAGATGGAGGCGCGCGTGGACCGGCTCCTCCGCCTGGTCGCCCGCGTCTTGCCGCCGCGGGCGCAGCTCGCGGCCACCTGCGCGCTCGAGCACCTCACGGCGCTCATGGCGCACATGCTGCTCGACCACCCGCGCGCGCTCGACGGCGCGCACCCGACGATGGCGGCGCTGTGGCGCTGGCACGCCGCGGAGGAGGGCGAGCACAAGGCGGTCGCGTTCGACGTCTATCGCGCGGCCGGCGGACCGTACTGGGAGCGCGCGGGCCTGATGGTGATCGCCAGCCTGGTGTTCTGGGCCAAGGTCGGCGAGCACCAGGTGCGCATGATGCACACCGACGGCATCGCCGGGTCGCCGCGCGAGTGGCTCGCCCTCGTGCGCTACTGGCTCTTCGAGCCCGCCCACATGGCGCGTCTCGCACCGCGCTACCTGGCCTACTTCCGGCCGCGCTTCCACCCGTCGGATCTCGACGACCAGGCGATGGTCGACACGTGGAAGCAGGCCTACGCCGCCGAAGCGGTTTACCATCGGCGAGAGGTCGCCTGATGACACCCGAGCTCGACGTCGCGATCGTCGGTAGTGGCTTTTCGGGCCTGTGCATGGGCATCAAGCTCGCCGAGGAAGGCAAGCGCAGCTTCGCCATCTTCGAGAAGGCGGATCGCGTCGGCGGCACCTGGCGCGACAACCACTATCCGGGTTGCGCGTGCGACATCCCGTCGCACCTCTACTCCTTCTCGTTCGAGCCGAACCCGCGCTGGAGCCGCAAGTTCTCGCCGCAGCCCGAGATCCTCGCCTACCTCGAGGGCTGCGTGGAGCGCTACGGCCTCCGGCCACACGTGCGGCTCGGCCACGAGGTGACGCGGGTCGAGCTCGATCCCGCGAGCCTGCGCTGGCGCCTCGACTTCGCAAGCGGCAAGCACGTCATGGCGCGGCACGTCGTCCTCGGCATCGGCGCGCTCAGCCGCCCTGCGTACCCGGACATCCCGGGCCTCGATGAGTTCCGCGGCCACACGTTCCACTCGGCCGCGTGGGACCACGCCTACGCCGCCGAGGGCAAGGACGTCGCCGTCATCGGCACGGGCGCGAGCGCCATCCAGTTCGTGCCGGAGCTGGCGCCCCGCGTGCGCCGCCTCGACGTTTACCAGCGCACGCCGCCGTGGATCTTGCCGCGCCTCGATCGCGCGTTCTCGCCGCGCGAGATGGCTCTTTTCGAGCGGGTGCCCGGGCTCGCGCGCCTGTACCGCTGGTGGATCTACGCGTCGCTCGAGTGGCGCGTCATGGGTTTCACCATCGACCACCGAATCATGCGGATGGTCGAGTATTTCGGGCGCAAGCACATCGCGCAGCAGATCGCCGATCCTCGCTTGCGCGACGCGGTCACGCCGAAGTACCTCCCCGGCTGCAAGCGGATCCTGCTGTCGGACGATTACTATCCGGCGCTGGCGCGGCCGAACGTGGCGCTCGTGACCGACGCCATCGAGCGCGTCACCGAGCGCGGCGTTCTCACCAGGGACGGCACCTTGCGCGCGGTGGACGCCATCGTGCTCGGCACTGGCTTTCGCGTGACCGACTTCCTGACGCCGCTCGTGGTGATCGGGCGGGACGGCACGGACCTCAACGACGCCTGGCGCAGCGACGCCGAGGCGTACCTCGGCACGAGCGTGACGGGCTTTCCCAACCTGTCGCTCCTGGTGGGGCCCAACACCGGGCTCGGCCACAACTCGATGGTCTTCATGATCGAGGCGCAGGTCGGTCACGTCATGTGCACGCTGCACGAGGTCGAGCGCCGGCGCGCGCGCGCCATCGATGTCCGACCGGCCGTGCAGGCGAGCTACAACGCGGCGCTGCAGCCGCGCCTCGAGCGCTCCGTCTGGCAATCGGGCTGCAAGAGCTGGTACCTGGCGACGAGTGGCAAGAACACCACCCTGTGGCCGGGCTTCTCGGTCGAGTTCTGGCTGCGCACGCTGCGCCTCGATCCCGAGGCGTACGTCTTCGAGTAGCAACCGCGCGCACATCGGGTAGCATCGCCGGCATGATGAAGACAACCGTTGCGGCGGTGCTCGTGACGCTCGCTCTTTCGGGGCCCGCGCGCGCCGAGGTCAAGACCCAGGAGCTCGACTACAAGCAGGGTGACACGGCGCTGCAAGGCTTCGTCGCCTGGGACGCGGCGGCCAAGGGCAAGCACCCGGGCGTGCTCGTCGTCCACGAGTGGTGGGGTCACAACAAGCACGCGCGGGAGCAGGCGAGGCGACTCGCGCAGGCCGGCTACGTCGCGCTCGCGCTCGACATGTACGGCAAGGGCAAGCTGGCGACGCATCCCAAGGACGCGCAGGCGTTCATGACGGAGGCGACCAAGGATCCGAAGACGGTGGCGGCGCGCTTCGCGGCCGCGCTGGAGCTCCTCAAGAGCCGCCCCGAGGTCGATGCCGGGCACGTCGCCGCGATCGGCTACTGCTTCGGCGGCGCCGTGGTGCTCGGCATGGCGCGCGGGGGCGCGGACCTCGATGCCGTCGTGGCGTTCCACGCGCCGCTCGCCCCGAACGGACCGCCGGCGGAGAGGGGCAAGGTCAAGGCCCGGATCCTCGTCAACAGCGGCGGCGCCGACAAGATGGTGCCGTCCGAGCAGATCGCCGCCTTCAAGCAGGAGATGAAGGCCGCGGGGGTCAAGGCCGAGGTGAACGTCTACGCGAAGGCGAAGCACAGCTTCACCAACCCCGACGCCGACAAGGCCGGCATGGACGCGCTCGGCTACAGCGCCGAGGCCGACAAGAAGTCCTTTGAGGCGATGCTGGCGCTGTTCAAGCAGGTCTGGAAGTAGGGGAGCCGAGCTGATGAAGATCGTGGTCGATTTCGACAAGTGCAAGAGTCACGGCAAGTGCATGAAGGCCGCACCGGAGCTGTTCGAGGTGCGGGCGGACGGCTTTCTCTACGTCCTCGACGAGACGCCGCCCGAGGCGCTGCGCAAGAAGGCCGAGACCGCGGCCAAGGTGTGCCCGGAGCAGGCGATCAAGATCGACGATTGACCGGGGCGAGGGCTGCCGCGGCGGCGCTTGCCGGAACCTCAAGCGCCTTCGAGCAGGTACTGGCGCGAGAGCTCCTGGCCGTAGCTGTAGGCGTAGACATCGCCCGCGGCGGACAGGACGAGGCGATCGAGCCCGCGCCGGCCGAGCAGCGGCGGCGAGATCTCGACGTGTGCCGCCGATCGCCCGGTCACGGGGTCGATCCGATGCACGCGCATCGGCATGCGGCCCCTGGTGTGGGCGAACACCTCATTGCGGGTGGCATGCCAGCCGCAGACGATCTGATCGGGGAACCGGCCGGGCGTCACGATCGCTTCCGCGGGCGCGCCCACTCCGACCCGGAGGAGTCTGCCGTCCTCGGTGATGAACGCCACCTGGGTGCCGTCGGGTGACACGTAGCCGGGGCCGCACACGCCCGGCGCGGTCAGCGGCACGGGGCGCGTGCCCTGGTCGGCGAGCACCCACAGACGCGGGGGCGAGCCGTTCGCTGCGCCGCCCAGCACGACCCGACCGCCTCCGGCCCAGCGCGCCCACGTGAGCGACGCGACCTCGCCGAGGGGTAGGGGAAGGCCCTCCCCGGCGTCGATGGCGTGGACGACCAGGCGGGGCGGCTGCCCGGGCAGAAGGGTCAAGAGGCGCCGGCCGTCGGCGGACAGCGACAGCGGCATGCCGTCGCCGAGGCGCAGCGCGGAGCCCCCTGCCGTCGGCCGCAGGTAGGCGCCGTCGCTCGTGCCTTGCGCATCGCCGAGCTCCGCGAACACGAGCGTCTTGCCGTCCGCCGAGACGTCGGCGACGAACGAGATGTCCGACAGCGACAGGTCGCGCTCACGACCGGCGCCGCCGACCATCATCCGCAGGCGCCAGTCGTCCTGTGTGAGGACGGCGCTGCCGCTCGCGGCGACGTCGTGCAGCCGCATGCGGCCGATGGTCCGCGCGAGGAGGCGTTCGCGACCGTCCAGGGTCACCTCGTGCAGGTCGTTGATGCCGCCGAGCCGGGCCGCCGTCAGCCACAGGGCGCGGCCGCCTCGGGTCCAGGCCACGCCATTGGCGCTGGCCCAGGCACCGCCGAGCGCGCGGCGGTCGCGGGTCGCGCGATCCACCACCACCAGGGCACCGGCGTCGTCGCCGGCCGAGGGGTGCTCGAGGCACGCGACGCGGGTGCCGTCCGGCGAGACCCGCGGGCAGCTCAGCCAGCCCGCCGTCTCGAGCAGCACGTGGCCTGCGGGCAGCTCGAGGCGGAAGCCCGCACCCCCGCGACGAACGAGGGCCAGGCTCGCGCCGTCGGGCGTGAAGTCGGCGTCCTGCACGTCATCTGCGAGGATGCGCGGCGCGCCTCGCTCGAGTGGCGCCACGGCGAGCTGCCCGCTCGTGTGCAGGCCCTCGACGAAGTGTCGCCCCAGGGAGAGCGCCAGCTCGCCCCGGCTCGAGACCGCCAGCACGTCGGCGGGGGGCAGCTCGAGGGTGCGGACGCCGCCGCCGCCGAGGCGCTGCGTGAACACCGCGATCGGCTCCTCGTCCCACGCGGCGGCGTAGACCAGGCTGCTGCCGTCCGGCGTCAGGCGCGACGTGAGGATCCGGCCGTGACGGAAGCTGAGCGGCCGGTACGTCAGGCTCGGGGGGATGAGCGCGCGCGTCGAGGCGCCGCGGGATGCCAGGACGCCGGCGGCGGCGCCAGCGAGCACTCCGCCCCCAACCCCGGTCGCACAGCCGGTCAGAAAGCGCCTGCGGGAGATGCCGGTGGGGGCCAAGGAGGGCGCGAGCGGCGGGCGCCCCTCGATCAGGCCGGACAGCACGAACACCAGGTCCTGGGCGGATTGCAGCCTGCGCCTCGGATCCTTCTCCAGACAGCGCGCGATCACGGGCCCCACCTCGCCGAGCTCGCCGCTCGCGAGCCTTCGCGGCGTGTCGCGCAGGACGGCCGTCAGGCGTTCGGCGAAGGTCGCGCCGTCGAAGGCGCGCTCCCCCGTCAGCATCTCGTAGAGGATCGCGCCCACCGCGAAGAGGTCGCCGGTCGGGCCGGCCGGCTCGCCGCGCGCTTGCTCGGGGGACAGGTAGCCCGCGGTGCCGAGGACCGCGCCTGGGGAGGTCTGCTCGGCGGTGACCTCGGCGCCGGGTCCAGCGAGCTTCGCCAGACCGAAGTCGAGGATCTTGAGGATGCCGTCGCTGGTGATGACGATGTTGCGCGGGTTGAGGTCGCGGTGGATCACCTCGCGTCCATGCGCCGCGGCGAGACCACGGGCCAGCTGCAGCCCGAGCTCGAGCGCCACCGGCCGGGCGAGGCCTTGGCGATCGATGAGGCTCCGCAGCGACTCACCCTCGATGAGCTCGCTGACGATGTAGGGCACGCCGTCGGCAGAGCCACTGTCGTGGACCGTGACGACGTTTGGGTGGGTGATCGACGCGGCGGCGCGGCCCTCGCGCTCGAGCCTGCGGATCTGCTCGGGTGAATCCGCGATGCGCGCCGACAGCACCTTGACCGCCACCCAGCGACCGAGGCGCTCGTCCCACGCGCGATAGACCTCGCCCATCCCGCCGGCGCCGATCTTGAGCCGCAGCTGGTACGGGCCGAGGGCGCGCCCCTCCAGGTTCCTCGGGACCGCGTCGGGCCCCGGGTCGGCCGTCTCTTCCGCCGCGAGCACCGCGGCCACCAACGCGCCGCAAGCCTGGCAGGCGGCGAGGTGCGCCTCGATGGCCACATCCTCGCAAAGGCGTCGCTTCCCGGACGCGAGGTCGAGCACGTCGGCTTCGGCGAGGCATGCGCTCATGCGTATATCCGCATCCGTTTCATCGAAGGATCCGGCTCAGGCTGAGGTCGAGGCTCGAGAGCACCATGCCCGCCACGCTGCCGAGCGCCGACGGCGACAGGGCGAGACGCTCGCGCAGACGGCGCTGCGCATCGGTGGCGATGTCCTCGGTGGCCTGCTTGATCCAGCGCGAGGCGGTCGCCTCGTGTACGCCGTAGAGCGCCGCGATGCGGGCGAGGCGCAGGCCGTCGACGAAGTGCAGGCGCAGAAGGACGCGCTGGCGCTCCGGGCGCGCCGCGAGGGACTCGCGCAGGGCCGCGCCGAGCTCTGCGCGGTAGAGGTCCTTCATGTGCCGCAGGTCGGGATCGGGCTCGCGGTCCACCAGCTCGGCCAGCACCTCGTCGTCCGACACCGTCGGCCGTTCGGAGCGCTTGAGGTTGAGCGCGATGCGCAGGGCCGCCACGCGCATCCACCCGAGCAGCGGGCCGCGACCCTCGTAGCTGCGGATGCGCGGCGGCGCGTCCGCGGCGCCGACCAGCAGGTGAACGCCGAGGGCCTGCCGCACGTCGTCGAGAAACGCCGAGGCGCTGTCGATGCGGCGCACCGCCACGTCGATCTGCGGCAGGAGCTGGCGGTCGATCGTGTGGATCGCAGAGGGGTCGCCCGAGCCAGCGGCGAAGGCCAGCCACAGGTCGCCGAGATGCTCCGCCGTGGCCCCATGTTCGCGGCAGGCCGCCGCGTGCGCGAGGAAGCTCGCGGGATCGAGCCGAATGTCGGGCCACGCGACGATCGCGCGCTCCAGCGCCGCTTGCCACTCGCCGACGGGCACCGCGTGGGAGACTAGCACGCGGCCTCATCGCCGGCCGCCGGGCGCACCGGTCGTCAATGGCGCTGGATCCACGCCGCGATGTGCCGCCACGCGAGGTCCTTCGCGTCGTCGCCATAGAGCAGGTCGGCGTGGCCGAAGTCCTCGGCCTCCTGGCTGCCTGGCAAGAGGCGCACGACGCGCGTCGAGACGTCGCGCGAGCGCACGAGCGTCGTGGTGTAGAGGCCATGCTCGCCGAACCCGCCCGCGGCGCCGACGTAGAACAGCGGGACGTCGATGTCGCGCAATGGGTCGGCGAGGGGAGCCCCGGCGCACCAGCGGGCCTCGCTGTCGGCGATCTCGCGATTGGCCTGCAGCGGCGGGGCGGCGGCGAGCCACGCGTCGATGAGTCCCTCCTGCGCGTAGCGCAGGCGCACCGGCGCGCCGCCCTGGAGCTCGGCGCCCGCGAGGTGGTAGACCGGCGTCACGCCGTAGAACTGGTAGGTCTGCGCGACGGTGCCGAGCATCGCGTCGCGATTGCTCACGCCGGGGAACAGCGGCGAGGGCTGGTCGGGCGCAGAGGCAGCGAGCGTCCCGAGCGCCGAGAAGAACGTGTTGTCACCTGCCAGCGTCCCCGCGGCGATCGCCGCCAGCGTCTCGTCACGTCGCGCACATGCCGCCTGGCGGAGCGGCTCGTCCTCGGGGGAGAGGCGCGCGTAGACGTCGATCGGGACCAGGCCCTTGACGTGGCGCTCCCGGGCCGGCCGTTGCGACTCGGCCGCCGCGTATTCGTACGCCAGGTGCGCGCCACGCGAGAAGCCGCCCAGGAACAGCCGCTCGCCGCCCTTGCCGAGGCAACTGCGAAGGCTGCGCGCGAACGCGAGGGTGCGCCCGATGTCCTCGATGGCGCTGGCAAAGCCCATCTCGGCGAAGTCGGCAAGATCGGTGGCGCCCTCCGGGGCGCTGGTCCACCGGCGGTCGAGGCCCCAGACGTCGAGGCCCTGCTCCGCCAGATACACCGCGAGCCCCTGGCGTGGCGGCGTCGGCGCACCCACCAGCGACGGCGCGAAGTTCGAGCTGAAAGTGGCGAAATCGCCGTGCAGGAGCAGGATGGCCTGCGCCGCCGGGTGGGGCCACCACACCGCGCGCTCGCGCACGATGCGGTGCAGGCGCAACCGGTCATGCGGCCCGGCGCCGACGCCCAGCACGATGCTGTAATGCACGATGTCGCCGGTGACGTGCTCGCGCGTGACCTCGAGCACGGTGGACGCAGCGTCGCTGCCCGCCGTGCGCAGCGCCGCTTGGGCCTCGGCCGTCGGCCCAGGCTCAGCCGGCTCGCAGGCGCCGAGGCCGACCAGCAGCGCGGCCAGGAGCGCTCGCGCGGGCGGGCGACTCGCGAGCTGCAGCCGTCGGCCGGGAATTGGGGATGTCGTTCCGGGATCGCGATGGGACATGCGTGCCTCCTGCCCGGTAGACACGCTCGCTGGCGGAACTTGCAGAACTATTTTTGGCCCGCCGCCCGCCCGCGGCGCTGGACCACCGCCAGCAGCGCGATCACCAGGAGGCCGATAGCGCCTCCACCACGCTCGCCGGGGACCGAGGCGCAGCCCCCCTTGGGCGCCGGCCGCGGCGGGACTGGAAGGCAGCTGCCCGCCCGGCACGTGCCCAGGCTGCACGCGGTGCCATCGGCCGCCTGCGCGTAGACGCACTCCCCGCTCGCGCTGTCGCAGCTCGCCAAGGTCTGGCACTCCACCTCCACGCACCGTGGCAGGTGCAGCACGCCTTCAGAGGTGCACAGGTCCTCGGTGCAGGCATCCCCGTCGTCCGTCGCGATTGGCGGGTGCGTCACCACGCCAGTCGCGGGATCGCAGCGGTCCTCGGTGCAGGGATCCCCGTCGCCCGTGGGGACGCCCGCGCAGCGATCCCGGGGCGCGCAGCTGGTTCCGTCGCCGACGAAGCCCTCGTGGCACGTGCAGGTGCGGCCGCCGTCGGTGTTGGTGCAGGTGGCGTCGGGGCTGCAGCCGCCGTGGCCGGTCGCGCACTCGTCGATGTCGAGGCAACCCGAGGAGGTCGCGCGGTAACCTGCCTCGCAGCTCGCCGGCCGGCACGCGCCGCCCAGACACGCCGGCGATCCATGCGCGATCACGCATGAATTGCCGCAGCGGCCGCAGTGCTCGATCGAGGCCTGGGTGTCGGTCTCGCAGCCGTTCTGCCGCATTCCGTCGCAGTCGCCGAAGCCCGCCTGGCAGCTGCAGGTCCCAGCCCCCCGCTCGTCCGTGCACACGGCGTGGGCTCCGCAGACCGTGTCGTCGGGCCGGCTCGTGCAGCGGCCACCCGTGCACACGTCCGGGCCGGTGCAGCCGTTGCCATCATTGCACGCTGTGCCGTCTGCGGCCGGCCGGTCGCCCGGGCACGCGACGTCGCTGCCAGAGCAACTCTCGGGGGCGTCGCACGGGCTCGTCGCCGGCCGGCAGACCGTGGTCGCGGGCGCGAGCACGTCCGTGGGGCACGCTGGGCTCGTGCCCGTGCAGGCCTCGGCGAGGTCGCAGACTCCCGCGGCGCTCCGGCAGGTGGTTCCCGCGGCCACGAACCGGTCAGCCGGACAGGTGACACTGGCTCCGGTGCAGGTCTCGGCGAGGTCGCACACGCCCACCGCGGCCCGGCAGGCGGTTCCCGCGGCGGCGACGCTGTCTGCCGGGCAGGCGCCGGCGGTGCCGGTGCACACCTCGGCGACGTCGCAGTCGCCGGCCGACGGGCGGCAGGTCGTGCCCGCGGCGACGAAGGAGTCCGCCGGGCATGCCACGCCGGTACCGGTGCAGCTCTCGGCGACATCGCAGGCTCCGCTCGAGGCGCGGCAGGTCGTGCCCGCCGGTGCGAGCGTGTCGGCGGGGCAGGCGGCGCTGCCACCGGTGCACGTCTCGGCCTGGTCGCACACGCCCCCCGCGGCTCGGCAGACCGTGCCCGGGTTGCCCGGCAGGTGCGTGACCGCGCCGGTGGTCGTGTTGCACGCGTCCACGGTGCACGGGTTGCCGTCGTCGACCGGCACCGGCGTGCCGGTGCACAGTCCGCTGGCGTCACAGGCGTCGCCAGTTGTGCAAGCGTTGCCGTCCGTGCACGCGGCGCCAGCCGGGGTGCAGAGCACGGGCGCCGAGCGGAACAGGCCGCGGCCGTGCGTGACCGCGACCAGCTGGGTCCCCATGAAGAACAGCTCCTCGACCGACACGTTGGCTGGGCCATCGTGCGGCACGGTCCAGCTGCCGCCGCCGTTCTCGCTCGAAAACAGGCCCACCTCCGTGCCCGCGTAGAGCCACTGCGGTCGGTTCGGATGGATGGCGAGGGCGCGCACGGGCGCCGCCGGGAGCTGGCTCGGGCCGCTGCCGGCCGCGGCGATCCAGGTGGCTCCGTCGTCGGTCGTCCGCCAGACGTTGGGCTGCGCGAACCCTCCGAGCGCGACGTACGTCGTGGTGGGCGTCGTGGTCGCGTCGATCGCGATCCGGAAGACGTATCGATCAGGCAGGACGGTGCCGTCGACCTGGGTCCAGGTGGGGCTCGCGCTGGTGCCGTTCGCGGTGCGGTAGAGCTCGCCATTGGCGTGGCCGACCCAGATCACGCTGGCATTGCCGGCTTGCACCGTGATGGCGCTGATCTCCGCGTTGCCCGTCGTCGGCGCCTTGACGCTGGCCCACGACGGCCCACCGAACGCCTGCGGGGGCTGGCCATTTTGCGTTCGCACGTCGTTCGTGCACCACAGTGACCAGCCGCCCGCGTAGATGCGGTTCGGCGCGTTCGGATCGAGCACGAACGGAGAGATGAACAGCGCGTGCCCGGTCCGTGCGTCGGGAATGAGGTAGGGAGCCGGCTTCCAGGCCAGCGTGTTCGTGCTCGCCTCGTAGTACGCGCCAGAGATCTCGTCGACCGAGAGCGCGCCGTCGGTCGAGCGCACGAGCCGCAGGTAGGGGCCAGCACCGTAGAATCGCATCGCGTCGCTCGGATCCGCGGCCGCGAAGCCGCCGTCGCCGCTGGCCCAGCGGTTCCAGCCCTCGGGATCCCCCGAATAGCGGAGCGTGCCGTTGTCCTGCGCGCCCGCGACGATGATCCCCGCGCTGTTGCTCGCGCCCCCGTAGAGCTGCGTGATGCCGAGCCGATGGTTGAGCGATTGCCAGCCCGCTAGCGGCGCTACCGTATAGACGTTGTCCGCGCGGTAGAGGCCGCCGTCGTTGCTCACGTAGACCGTGGTGTTGGTCGTGCCGTTGAAGCCAGGGTGGTGAACGATGGCGTGGTGGTCGGCGTGCGCCGACGTGGGCCAGCGCAGCCAGTCGCTGATCTGCGTCAGGGTCGCGCCGCCGTCGCTGCTGCGGTAGAGGTCGAGGCCGCCCACGACGAGCGTCTGCGCGTTGGTCGGATCGACCCAGATCGTGTTGGCATACCAGCCCTGGGTGCCGAGGTAGCCGACCCCCGTGCTCATCCGCGAGTACGAGTGGCCGCCGTCGCTGCTCCGGTACACCTGGCCCGACGCGAGGTCCATCGAGGCGTACACGATCGCCGGGTTGCTCGGCGCGATCGCGAGCTCGATGCGGCCTTCGATGAGGTTGCCCGCCGCGGGCAAGCCCGTGGCGGCGGTCCACGTGAGGCCGCGATCGATCGAGTAGAAGGCCGTCCCGCGACCACCGGCCACCGCGTTGGCGTCGCTCACCGGGTCGATGCGCACGTCGAGCAGCTCACCGACCGCCACCTGCTGGAAGCTCGCGCCGAGGTCGGTGGACCGGAAAAGCCCCGTGCGCGTGGCGACCAGCATCAGGCTCGCACCGGCGCTGCTGGTGGCGATCCGATTGACGTAGCGGAAGCTCGCGTTGTTGGTCGCGGCCAGCTGGGACCAGTTGGCCCCGCCGTCCGTGGTCACGAACATGCCATTGCCCACGAGCCCGTCGAAGTTGAGGAAGCCCTCTCCGGTACCCGCGAAGATGCGGCTGGCGTCTTGCGGATCGACCACCAGGCTGGTGACGGCGAGGTTGGCCATGAAGTCGTCGAGCGCCGCGAAGGTCGCGCCCGCGTCGGTCGAGCGCCAGACCCCGCCGGCCACGCCGCCCACCAGGATGCGCGACGGCTGCGCCGGGTGAAGCGCGATGGCGCGGATGCGCCCGCCGACATTACCCGGGCCGAGCGAGGTCCACCCAGCGCGGGTCACCCCCGCAGCGGAGATCGCGCCCGCGGCGCGCAGGCGGTCGGTCTGAGCGCGGGCGCGCAGCAGGGCGTCGGCCGGCACCTGGCCGTGCTCATCCTGCTGCTGGCGGCGACGCAGTCGCGCGGCCTCGAGCGGGCCGTCGCCCGCGAGCGGATTGGCCTTCTCCCGAAGACGCATGCCGCCTCGGCGGGTGTCGCCCTGCGGGGCCCGGTTGCACGAAAGCGCGAGCGCGATGCACACCAGCGTCCAGCAGGGGATTCGAGGGCTCGGCTGCGGGCCGGTGCCGCCACCACGGCTCGACGTGCAAGCTAGCACCCTGCAAAGCGTAACGCACCGTACGCCCGGGAGGACCGGAAGAGTTTTCTAGATTAGGGCGTGACGATGTCGGCGGCGGTGCGCGGCAGGATCTTGGCGTTGTTGAACGAGAAGGTCGCGATGCCGGTGATGGAGGTGAAGGTCGTGCCGACGGCATAGGCCGGCATGAGGTCGTTGGCGCCGCCGTCGAGGATGTAGTCGTCCACGCGCAGGTTGCCCGTCACGGTGTACTCATCGAACGCCATCGGTGCGTCGGGGTTGGCGTTCGTCACCGCCACCATGCTGACGCGCACGAGCATGCCCTCGAGCGCCTCGGCGCGGGCGCCGCCGGTCGCGATCTGCGCCGGGTCCACCACGTGCGGGATGCTCGCCGGCAGCGTCGTGCCCATGCCCGTGACCGTGACCGTGGGCGTCGTCAGCTCGGTGATGCCCATGTACTCCTCGTAGGTGCCGGTCACCGTGACGACGTTGCCCACCGCCACGGCCGGTGCACTGGCCCCCGTGAAGACCATGAGCCCGCCGAACTCACTGATGGCCGGGTCCTCGAGCCAGAAGCCCATCGAGCGCCCCGCCGCCGGCAGGGTCTTGATCGCCGTCACCACGCCGCTGACGGTCACGCGTGACTGCACCGCCGGGTGGCCGGCCGCCGCGGGATTCCGCACCTGGGCGATCGTGAACGTGCAGCCGGCCATGCCCGGATTGGCCTGCATCGGGCACGCGTCGCAGGCGTCGCCGTGGCCGTCCATGTCCAGGTCGTCCTGCGCCGGATTCGGCTGCATCGGGCAGTTGTCCATCGCGTTGACCACGCCGTCCCCGTCGGAGTCGTCGGGGTTCGGCAGCGAGCACATGGCGCCCCGGTTGAGCGGGCAGGGGTCGCACGGGTCGCCGAGGCCATCGCCGTCGGCATCGGCCTGCATGCCCCCGTCGAGCGGCCGCACCGGGTTGAAGACGTTCGGGCAGTTGTCCATCGCGTCGGGGATGCCGTCGCCGTCGGCGTCCGTGGCCGACGACTGGCCGGTGTAGACGGTCGAGCCCGACACCGACATCGGACGCTTCGGCACGCAGGTCGGCTCGTTGGTGGGCGTGTCGCAGAAGAACGCGGGGTAGATGTTGCCGGCCGCCGTCTTGAGCTGGTCGTACGACATGTTGACCTCGCCCATCACGCAGGCGGACTTCATGGCGCCGCACACGTCGACGTGGTCGCAGCCGGGACCGAGCGCGTCCACGGTGGCCGCGTCGCCGTAGAGCACCTTGCCGGTGCGCAGGACGAGCAGCACGTCCTTGGCCTGTGCCTCGATGACCGCACGGTGGTCGGCGCGCGCGCTGCCGTCGAAGATGGAGATGTCGGCGGTGTGTCCGGTGGCCAGGACGCCGATCGCGTCGTCGGTCGCGGTGATGGCCGCGGCGTTCGCGGTCACCATCATCCACAGCGCCTCGTCGGTGAAGAAGTGGTCATAGTAGGTCTGGTTCAGGCCATCTGCGCACTTGAGCTCGCGCAAGAGGTTCATCGATCCCGAGGGTGTCCAGTCGGTGCCGAGCGCGATCTGCACCCCGAGGCGCGCGGCCGTCGTGACCTGCGCGGTGTCGCCGTAAAGGCGCACGTTCGAGCGCGGCGACCAGATGAGGCCCGTGTTGTCGACCGCCATCGTGCCGTAGTCGCGCGCGAGCAGCCCCACCGCGTGGATGAATGCGCTCTGCGGCTGCACGAGGTCCTGGCCGCCGCCGTCCATCGACGACGCGCACACGAACTCGTTGTGGGCCGCCTGGTCGATGCCCTCGGCGATGTGCGGCTCGAACGACTTGTCGTTGGCGATGTTCGCGGCGGTGCTGGCGAAGTTGTAGCCGCAGCCGCTCGTGAGCTGCTGACCGCCCGAGTCGCCGAGCGGGAAGGTCTCGAAGTGCACTGCCGTGTGGTTCAGGCCCTCCTGCGCGGCCTTGTCGAGGTTGCGCAGAAAGCCCGGCGCGCTGCCCGAGCCGACGATCGACGTGGCGCCACCGAACAGAAAGCGCAGCTCGCCCCACTGCACCTGCACCTGCGTCGCGCCTCCGGGCGCGGGGATCGAGGTGTGGCCGCGCAGGCCGCGCCGCCAGTCGTGTCGCTGCTCGTAGCGCTCGCCGCTGTCGGCGCCGGGCGAGTCGTGCGTGTAGGTGATGTGGTCATGCGTGTTGATGAGGCCCGGAGAGATGACGCCGCTCGGGCAGACGATCTGCGTGGCGCCGTCGGCCGCGCAGTCGCAACCCACGCACGAGATCATGCCGGCCGCGTCGACCAGCACCTTGCCGCCGTGGAAGACCTTGCCCGGCGTCAGCACCGTGCCGACAAGGAGCTTTCTGCCGTCGCCGGCCGTCACCGCACAGGGTCCCGGCGCCGGTGC
>JAHFDS010000046.1 GCA_023248855.1 Myxococcales bacterium | reverse complement strand
TGCCCTGGTGGCGTACGTGGTGGGTCCTCGGGCGCCTTGCCGGGCGTCGGTGCGGGCGGCGTGGCAGCGGCAGCCGGCTGGAAGGCAGCGGCGGTCGGATTCGGCGGTGGCTGCACGGGGGGCGTCGTGCCGCTCGGGCCGAGGCCGTGCTGGTGGAGCGCGTACTCCTGCGTGTAAAAGCGCTCGAACTGGCTCTCGATGGCCTGCAGCTTCGCGATGAGGTCCGCGCGGAACTGGTTCCAGAAGGCGACCAGGGTGCTGCCGAGAACGGTGTCCTCCCACGGGCGATCGCCAGGCGCGCCGACCTCGAGCACGGGAACGCAGCCATCGTGGCGGACGGTCAGGACGGACTGGCCGTCGCTGGTGACGCGGATGCGCCGGCCTGGCTTGAGCGCGATGTCGATGTCGCCGCCGATGCTCGGGGCCGCTGGACCGGCCGCGTCGTCCTCCTCGTAGAGCACGGTGTCGGGCGGCGGGGCGCCGGAGGCCTCGGTGGAGAGCGCGAGCGAGCCGCGTGCGTCGACCCGCACCGAGAGGCCTGCGTGCCTGGCCTCGAGGACGTCCTCGGGTCCATCCGACGCAGCGGCCGCTGGCACGCGACGCGGTGCCGGCCAGAACGCGCTGATGTACGGGCGCTGCTCGTTGCCACCGAGGTACTGCACGACGCAGCGGTCGCCGTCGAGCAGGTCGAGCGGCACGTCCATCGGCAATCGACCGGTCCGAGCGAGCTCCTCACGCTGTTCGGGCGCGAGCACGCGCCGGCTCGTGGGCGTCGGACGCACGCGGGTCGCACTCGAGGCGCCGAGCGGCGCGCCCGCGCAGACCACGACACCCTCGACGACCTGGTACGGCGCGCGCCGTCCGTCGTCCACGACGAGGACCTGGACGACGTGGCCCTCGAAGCCTGCGGCCTCCGCGACCTCGAGGATGACGGCCAGGTGGCCGCCGAGGACGAAGTCCGACGGATGCCGGCGGACCACGGCGGCGCCCTGGACCGGGTGACCCGAGGCCGTCTTCCAGTACGAGCGGTTCATGGTCGCACCGGGGTGCGGAAGCTCCGCCGTGCGGCGAGGTCGAGCACCGGGAAGTACCGGGTGCCGATTCCGCGGCGGAGGAAGATGTCCTTCGGGATCACCGTGACGGCGGGCGCCGGCTTCGATGCCGAGACCGCGCTCGCGAGCTGGTGGACGGTCCGGTTCGTGCCGGGCACGCGCGTGCTGCCCACCTGGGCATTGATGCCGTCGGAGTCGATGGAGCCGGTGTCGCCGGGGCGGGACCCCGGGATCGAGATGTGCCGGATGGCCTCGTGGGGCCGCCGGATCATGGGCTGGCCGCGCGTGACCACGAGCTGCGTGCGCAGCGAGCTTCTGCCCTCGGCCGACATCGACCAGTCGTGCCGGACGCCCTCGACGTAGTAGCACTCGTCGAGCTCGGGGATGTCGAGCCGGTAGCCGACGCGGCAATCGAGGAGCGGAAGGCAATCGATCGTCCCGGCCAGGACCTGATTGCCGTGCTGGTGCCAGTGGTCATTGAGGATGGCCCAGCGTGCGAGCGTCTTTCTCAATGACGCATCGCTCGCGGCGAGGCCCATCTGGGTGTACGTCGAGCTGATCTCGCGGACGCGCATGCCGTGGCGCGTGAAGCTGTCGTAGGACAAGAGCGGCACGACGCCGCGATTGATGAACCGCAGATCCGCCTGCAGATCGCTCGAGCGCAGGTCGATGACGTTGATGTAGTCGTGGTCGCTCCGACCGACCTGCATGCGCAGGATGCGATCGAGCGTCAGGAGCGCCGTGTCGATGTAGCGCGGAGAGGGCGCCCCCGCGCGCGCGGTCGCGGCATCGGTGGCGGCCTGCTTCGGGTCCGTCGGCGTGGCGGTCGAGACGGGCCGCACTGGCTCACAGAGCACCGGCTGCTCGCGGCTCGAGAAGAAGACGCCGGGATCTGCCGGCAGTCCGTACACCGGGCCCGAGAGGCCCGCCGAGACGGTCTGTTGCGCGGACAGCGTCCCGCCAGCAGGCGCGGAGGCCACCGGGCCCATTGCGCTGAGCGGCGCGGAGCTCGGGTACGTCTCCTTCGAGATCGTGGTGAACGGGTACTCGCGCAGTACCACCGCGGGGCGGTAGGCGGGCGCCGTGACGACGCCCTGGTCGTCGAGGTTGCCGCCGAGCTCGTCAGAGACCATCGGGGCGGGCATGCCCGCATCGCGCCCGGAGAGGCGCAGATCGAAGAAGAGCTCGTTCATGCAGTCGTTGCTGCGGGACTCGAGCAGGGTCAGCAGGTTCCCCGACTCGGACAGCATCTGCTCGGATGCCATGAAGCCGTCGATGTGCTCGCGCTCGATGTAGCTCCGGTCGAGCAGATCGAGCAGCGTCCGGAAGGCGGCGGTGCCGCGGCGATGCCGCAGGACCCGGTCGAGCAGCGCGGCTCCGGCCTCGCCCGCAGTGGAGCTCGTTGCAGCGGTCGGGCCGCCCGCGATGCCGGGGATGTACCTCTGCGGGTCGAGGAACACCTCGCGCACGCGACCGTCGGGGAGCGCCCTGGCGAACGTGAGCTCGAAGTGCAGGTGGGGGTGGCCCTCGGCATTGCCGGTGTCGCCCGAGAACGCGAGGACGTCGGCGGGCGTCACGCGATCGCCGACCTTCCACGCACGCCCGGCGCTGAAGTCGGCGTCGTCTGGCCTCTGGTCGGGGTGGCGGTTCAGAAGCGCGAGGTCGGTGCCCGATGGCGCGTCGAGGTCGTGCCCACTCACGTACCAGTCCCCGAGGTGCATGTAGCGCGAGCGGAAGACGGTCCCGCCGAGCTCGTGGCGAACGACGATGAAGTTCCCCGCCGCCCCCTGCGTCGCGCTCGAGCCGCGCCGAAACACGAGCTGCGTGATCACGCCTGGCGCCACCGGGTGCACGGGCGTCCCCTCGCTGGCCACGATGTCGATGCCAAGGTGCGGTGCTCGCCCCGGCCGCTCGGCCAGGAAGTGCGCGCTCCGCGAGGTCACGAGACCCGCGCTGTTCTGCAGCGGGTGCGAGAAGCCGAACGACGCCGGCGCCCCTGGCCCCACGGGATCGACGAATGCCTGGGCATCGAGCTGCGCCTCTGCCGAGGCAACCGGCGCGCCGATGCGCCGTTCGAGGACCAGCCGCAGGTGGTCGGCATCGCCGCGCAGGTCGCGACCACCGGTGAAGACGTTCCCGTTCTGCACCCTCGGGATCGCCGGGTACGAGGACGGCAACCGCCACTGCGCCTGGTACCCGAGGACGACGAGCAGGTGCGACTCGATGATGTCGGCGGGGGTGCCGAACCAGCGCAGGCCCTGCCGCAGCATCTCCGCGCCCGCGAGGTTGTCGGCGAGCGCGGCCGTGCCCGCAGCGGCTGCGCCGAGCTGGTGCGACAGCACCTCGGACGCCCAGGGGTTGAAGTAGAGCTGCGTGAGCCGCAGGGCCTTGGTGAAGTCCGAGCCGAAGACGGTGTAGCGCGTCCGCATCGCGCCGGTCTGGCCGACGACCTCGGTGGTCCGCTCGATCGAGTCGACGTAGCCCCACATCACGCGCACATCGCCGGAGCGGCCGTCGTCGAGGTAGATGCTCACGACGTCGTCGGGCCGGACGACATCGAGCCAGCTCCCCGGCATGTCGACCGTCGGCGACGGTGGCTCGCCCTCCTGCGGGATCTGCGCGCTCGCCCGCGGCGCCGTGGCGGGCACGAGCACCAGCGTCCACCGCCCGTCGCCCTTGAGGTGCTTGCCGACGGAGCACTGGATCACCCAGGGCGAAAGGTCGACCGGTCGCCCCTGGTTCACCGTCGCGTCGTGCGAACAGAGGATCGCCTTGCAGCGCGAACGCATCACGGTCCTCCCTGCAACACCGATGTGGTCGGCGCCGTCACGGATGGCGCGTGCACGGCGGTGTCGTTGACGAAGACGCGCACATCGAGCTGGTGCTGGAACGACATGCGTCGGGCACGCTCGGACGGCCGCGGTTCCTCGCGCCGGTGGGTCATCGCCTCGCGCCGCGCCTGCTCCTCGGGGGACACCTGCCGACCACGTGCCGCGAATGCGGCGAGCTCCTCGGGGAACGCCGCGGGCAAGCCGCCCATCGCGCCCGTCGGCGCGCGTGCGCTGCCGAGCCGACCCGCAATGGCGTCGTCGAGCGTGACGGGCTCGAAGCCCATTCTCTTCGCACCGGGGTTCGGCAGCGACTCGTCGTCGTAGGCGTAGGGCCGGACGTAGTCGGTCTTCCAGATCGACTCGTCCGCGAGGTCCCAGTTCCACAGCTTGGACGGCGCGTTGAGGAGAAAACCGCCCATGCCCTGGAGCGTGTTCACGGCACCGACGCCGGCGTTGACGCCGAACTTGCCGGGCTCGCGCCAGAGCTCGCGCACGAGGCCGAGCGCGCCCGTGTCCACCCGCAATGCCTGCTGCGCCGCCTCGGGTCCGAGGTCGTCGAGCCGGGACTTGAGGTGCCTGGTGCGCCGGTTGTGGGTCTCGACGGCCGACTGGAGCTCGGCGCGATCGCGATCGGTCTTGCCCGAGCGCTCGTACACACTGCGGGCGGACTGGAGGTCGGCGGAGGCCTCGGCGGCGCGTCCGGCAAGCCGCTCGACGGAGCGCGCCAGCTCCTCCTTCTGGGCGCGGTCGCCGACGAGCTCCTTGAGAAGGCCCATCATGCCAGCGCCCATGTCGGCGAGCGCCGGGTAGATCTTCTCGGCGAGCAGGCTCTGGATCGAGTCCTCGGTCTCGAGCCACTTCTCGCCCACCTCGAGCAGGCGCTCGGTGTGCTCGGCCTGCTTCTGCGTGTGCTTCTCGATGTTGCGCGTCGGGTCCGCGAGGTCGGCCTCGATCTTCGCCTCGAGGTTTGCGCGCTCCTTGCCGTCGGCCTGTCCGCTCGAGAGCCGGTGCATCATCGCGAGCACCGAGCCCTCGCCGATCCGGCCGGTCTCCTTGAAGTCCTTGCCCGCCAGCTTCGACAGGCCGACACCGGTCATCTGCTGCAGGCGAAGGATCGCCTCCTCGGGCACGCGCGCGCCGGCCTCGCCGGAGAGGCCATACGTCCGCCGCATGTGCCCGTAGAGGCGCGCGAGGTTCTCGGGCGTCGCGCCCTCCTCCATCGCGGCCTGGGTGCGGGTGTAGCTCGGCCGCTTCAGCGCGAGCATCGTGATCGAGCGCCCCGCGTCCCCGCCGCCCGGCGACCGGATGCCCGCGGAGAGCTGGGCGAGGACCTGGGCGCCGTACGCCCCCTGGAGCCCCGGCTGCGCATTGCCGCCGAGGAGGCCGAGCACGCGCGAGAGGCTCTGCGCTCCCACGCCGCCTGCTGTGTGCGATTGCTCGGAGCGGAGTAGCCCCTCGACCCCCTGCAGGTACTCGCCGAGACGCGTGCGCTCGATGCCGGACACGAACGCGTCGGCAATGAGCTTTCGCAGCGACTGCTGCCCCTCGTCGCCCCCCTCGAACGTCTCGCCCGCCCGCCGCATTGCGCCGAACAGGCCCGTCGTGGTCGCCTGGTCGAGGCCGAGGCCGCGCTCCGCGCCGAGCACGGTCGATTCGAGGGCGCCGAGGCGACGCTGCCCGCGGCCGGTGACCTCACCCGCTCCCACCGCAGACAGCAGGCCCGTCCGCATTCGCGACACGTCGAGCGAGCTGTAGCCGAGGGCCGTCTGCGAACCGAGTCCGCCAAGCGCGCCGGCCCCGGCAAGCGAGCGCAGCCGCTGGCGCAGCGGATTGATCTCGCGAGCGTCGGCGAGGCCGGAGCCCACGATCGAGCCGGCCCCGCCGATGACCGCCGCCCCGAGTCCGAGCCCCATGCCGAGGAGCGCGAAGCCGCCGAGCCCGAGCGACGTGCCGGCGACCCCGCCGGCGAACGCTCCGCCCGCGCTTGCGCCCGCTCCGTGCCCCGACCGCGAGAGGAGCCCGAGGAGCCCACCCGGGCGCGTGGTCTCACGGCGGAATCGCGCGTCGAGCTGGAGGAGCGACTGCCCGGCCGACTGGACGCGACCGAGCTCGCGGCTGGCGAGCTCGAGCGTGCGCGCCCCGCGCCCGAGGTCCCGGAGCGCACGCTCGGCCTCGCGGACGCGCCTGGTGAACGCGCCCGCCGAGCCTGCGCCGGCCTCCGTGGACAGACCGCCGAGGTCGTCCACGGCGCGCTTCATCTGGGCGACCACCTCGGTGTGCTGTTCGCGCAGCGAACGGAGGACGTCCTCGCCGCCCGACGGCCTACCGGGTCGCCACATCGAACCGCTCCTCGAGGCCCTCGAAGGCTTCTCGCTCGCTTGCGGCCCGCCGTCGTGCGGTCTCGTGCTCGCGCTGCTCGGGCGTCAGCGCCTCGTCGTAGTCGGGCTCGCGCCCTTCCGCGATCTCGCGCTCCCAGCGATCGACGAGCGCATCACCGGTCGCGAAGTAGACTTGGCCGGTCGCCTCGTGGACCTCCTTCCGGATCGCCGCGTCGGGGTGGCTCTCGAAGTAGTCCTCGAAGAATTCCACGAGCATCTCCTCGGGCGTGTAGCGGAGGAACTCCTCACTCGTGGGCGGAAGCCGGTACTTGCGCGTCCACCATCGACGGAGCAGGTACGGCGTCGTCCGCTCCCTCGAACGGTGCAGCGCCAGGTTCCTCGCTGCCTCGAGGGGCGTAGCTCCCGCGAAACCAGGCGCCGTCGATTCGCAGCACCTCCTCGAAGACGCGATTGACCATGCCGACATCGTCGAGCTGGTCCCAGCGGAACCACCTTGGCGACTGGCGCAGGCTCACGCGGAGAAAGGCCACCACGTGCGCGACTGCCATCCAGCTCGGCGACAGGGCCTGCCCCTCGCAGAGCCGCGCCTTCTCGGCCTCCACGCGGAGCGCCTCGCAGATGTTCGGACGCCGGTAGAGGAAGGCCCCCTCGAACGTGCGGCCGTTCGCGTCGGTGTAGGAGACCGAGAAGCGCTGTTCGCGTGCCGGCTCGACTGGGCTCGGAGTCGGGGTCATGGGAGCCCCTGAGCTCTCCGTCAACGCGGCCAATTGGCACCGACGCAAGTGCTCACAAGGGCACCGCTGCGGTCCGACCACCGTCTGTATGGGTGAGCGCATGTGCGACAGACTCTTGGAGCGCATCACGTTGTATCGTTGTCGGAAGAAAGATGGCCAGATGCAGGGGGGTGGTGGGTCAGGACCTCTGGTTCCCGGTCGGCGCACGGCTCGTGGCCGAAGGTGGCCAAAGCTTGGTGTTCGAGTTGCCGGGGCGCCCTGGAATCGTCGTCAAGGTCGACAAGGGTTGCATTCGTAGCGTGATGGCTAGACGCCGTCTCAACGCACTTGGTGCGGGGGCCAGTCTCGCTGCCGATAGAACACAACTTGCCGATGAGATGCAGAGTGACCAAGCGCGCTTCAGGCGCTTGCGAAAGCACTTCGGGCGGGCTCATGTGCCAAGGCAGAAAAGGTTCCTTGCAGATATCACGTCGACAGGAATGTTCTGGCCAACACACTGTGTCAACTCGTCCCGGTTCCGAGAGGCGGAGCCGGCAGGTTCATTGTTTGCGATTATTACGGTGCAGCGTCGGGTCAAGGATCTGCACTACCCCCACGTCAGCCTCGTGCTTTCCCTGGCGGAGGCCTCGCCTTGGATTTCCGATAGCCTCTATGAACGCGTCACGGATGACCTGGTGTTCGCGAGTGCTCAGTGTGAATCGACGGAGATCGAGCGCTTTCTCCGGGGATCCTGTCCGATGCTCGGACCCCTCCTCGCGAGGGTCAAGAGTGACAGATCCTTCCGTGAAGTCCTAGGCGCTCTGCTTGAGGAGATCGTTGCATTCTCAACGGAGACAGGCGAGATGCTGGACCTCATCGGCCCAGGCAATGTCGTCTTCTTCGAGAGGGGACGAGCGTGGTCATACGCTCTAAATACGCTCTAATCGATGCGCTGTTTCCCAGCCGCATCAGACGGTCCAGCGTGCTATTTTTGGATGCGACACGAGAGCTGCAGCGATTGCAAGCCAGCGAGGCTTGCGATCTCGGCAGGTTGGCCAACGTGCTTAGCTACGTTCGAGTAGTCAACGGGCTGGCTCGACTCGTTGACAGTCAGGCTCGATTGAGAATCGTCGCGGAGACGGCCTTGCCGCCACGGGCGGAGCTACTGCGCTCCATCCGGGCAGGGGTGAACCGACGACTTCGAGTCGCGTGAGCGGGAGGAGGATTGCATGAGCTGCCCGACGTGTGGACGCGAGGGGTGCAGTGGAGACTGTGATTGGTCGGGACCGCCGGAGAAGAGTTCAGATTGGGAGGAGGAGGAGAAAAGCGAGAGCGACGACGATGACGACACTACGTGAGTGAGGTGGTGTCCGAGTCTCCCTTTTCCGTTGCTTAAGTGCCCGTCTCGTCGAGGAGCTTGATCGCGTTCCACTGGGTGTTCGTGCCCGCGATCCCGCGGGCCGAGATCTCGAGCGTCCGCGACATGCAGCGGCAGCGCTGCAGGTTCGCGAGGGTCTCCTGGGTCACGTGATCGCGCAGCGTCGCGTCGAGCTCGCCCATCGTGATGACGGACACGTGGTCGGCGGCCGGCCAGAAGCCGAACCTGCGCAGCGACGCGCCCACGAGCCGGAACAGCTGGGCGGTGAATGTGACCGTGACGCCGACGGGCGCGTACTCCTCGGCGAACACGTTGTCGAGGACCGTGATGGGCTCGTGCTGGATCTGCTCCTCGACGCTGACCTGGGTGGCGAAGCCCACCTTCTGGCCCTTGAGGCTGAAGATTGCCCGCGCGCCCGTGTAAATGGCGCCCCTCTGGTACGAGGCCATGCTCGAAGGTAAGCGAGGGTTCGCGGCCGCCCTGTAGAACGATCGAACCTCCTCGTAGCCTGCCCCAGTCCTCCGGGTCCGTGTATCCCTGGCGCGCGCAGCGCGCACACGGGCGCGGCGAGCGTAGCGAGCCTGTGCCCGTGTCCAGCTCAGGCGCAAGCTCAGGGCTCTCTCCCTGAGCTCACCATGGAATGGGCCGCAGGCTCGGTCCATTCGCTTCGCTCATGGACCGCCAGGGAGATCTCCGGACAAGAGAGAGATCTCAGGGATCTGATCTGGATCTGGATCTGATCCGGAGCGCGCCCGCAGGCGTGTGCGCGCGCGCGATCCCGGTGGTGCCACCTGCGCACGCTGGCACGGTGCCACACCGCCGCCACGGGACGCCCGCAAGTGCCCGACGCCTCGTGATCGGCCGCCGATCGGCCGCCGATCGCCCCGCGATCTCCCTCGGCCTCGGTGCCGATCGCAGCGCCATGTCTGCCGCCGGCTCGCCGCTGCGCCGCCGAAGCTCTTCGCCCGCGCGGTCGTTAGGGTGGGCTCATGTCGATCGCGCATCGCTTCCACGGAGTCGCCGGTGCGAGCTCGGACGCGAGCCGCGCGCGTCGTTCGTTCTTCAGGCCGGCCGCGAGCCGCCGCGTAGGGTCGGACGGTGGACGCATCGCGAGCCAGAGCGGGCGTTCGCCGGCGGAGGTGACGCGATGATGTTCCTCGGCTCGGTCAAGCTCGGAGCGCCCAGTCGCACGGCCTGGATCGCCGGGGCCAACATCCGCAAGTCGCGGCCGCGCCAGTGCCGGCCGGGCCTCGTCGTCCGCGCGATCGTCGATCGGATCGGCCGAAAGATGACCGTCTGCGTGAAGCCAGCGCCCCCGGCCGCGATCGACCCACTGCACCACGCGCGCACCTCGCTCGACGAGGCGACCCACATCCTGCGTGTCCCGACTGACAGCGGCCACGAGTACCTCGGCGTCGGCAGCGTCCCCGACCGGACAACGCTCGGCGAGAAGCTCGCGCGCATCCAGCATCCGCTCCAGCACTTCACCGACGACCTCCACGCCGTCCCGAAGCACCCGGAGAGCGACGCCCTCGGCCACTCGCCCGGCGAGGCCTACCACCACGCGCTCATGCGGCAGATGCTGCGCGGCGCCGACGGCGAGCACTTCGGCGCCGTCCTGGTCGCCGCGCGCGACGCCGAGGGCCACCCCACGCGCTACACGATCAAGCGGGCGCCGGAGCACCGCGTGCATCTGCGACTTCGCGATCGCAGGTCTGCGGAGGACGAGATCCCGCACCAGGGCAGCGGCCTCGACGTCACGCCCGCCCAGCTCAGCTACCTCGAGTCGCACCCGCCGAAGTCGGGCGTCGAGGTCGGCCCCTCGGGGGACGTCTTCGCGAAGTGGTCGCGGATCGCGCTGCCGGCCACGGACTCCGAGGGAAAGCCGATCCCGGGCCGCCCGCCGCGCGTGCGATACGAGGTGCGCCTCTTGCCCTCCGTCTACGGCGGCAAGGAGGCCTACGACAAGCTCTACCAGGTCCCCCTCTGGTCGGTGGCCGCGGACGAGGCGGTCGCCGAACGGCGCTTCCGGACGTTCGTCGATAAGGCGCGCGGCCGCTTCTTCCCCCGAGAGGCTGACCGCCCTTCCGCGGGCGACGTGACGGACCTCCTGCGCCGCCACAACGGCGACGTGACCGGCCTCATCCAGTCGGGCGACCTCGGCCACGAGAACGTCCACGGAACGACCAAGCGGCAGCGCACCGTCGCCCCCAGAAAGCCGATCTCCTCGACCGAGATGCAGCACCTGGTCTCGCGCTGGCGGGCCCAGCATCCGGCCGCCGTCGGCGCCATCCGCCAGGAGGTCCAGCGGCGGCACCCGAGCTTCAACGACGACGCCCTGCTCGACGACGCCATCGACCGTGGCGTCGAGCTCGCGATCCACCGCTTCGACCCCGAGCACGGTGTGGACTTCACGCGCTTCGCCCGCGCCACTGCGCGCGGTGAGGTGCTCGCGGCGGCCCATGCGCTCGGAGCCTCCCACGGCGCCGAGCGCTTCGCCTCCCACGGCGCAGCCTCGGAGCACGACACCTCGGACGACGACGAGCGCATGCCCCACGACCCCGAGACCGAGCGGTCCGGGTTCGACGACGACGAGCCGGCCGAGGGAGCCGAAGGCGAGCGCGGGTCCTCCGCGGGACGGAGCGCCATCGAGCCGGCCCGCCGGCGACGTGCGACGCCGGCGAACGACCGGGACGTCGGCTCGCAGACCGAGTTCGACCGCGTCCTCGAGGAGGCGCTCCCCGACCAGCCCGAGGACCGGCGCATCCTCTCCGCGCTCTACCCGACCGGCAACTTCACGGGCGGCGCCGCGTACAAGGAGGCCGCGAAGAAGACCGGCCTGCCGCTCGAGACGTTCTTCAAGTACGCCCCGGTCGTCCAGCGCATCAAGGCCCACCCCGCGTACGCCCGTTATCACGACCGGCATCTCCGCGAAGCCGAGGAGCGCAAGATGGAGGAGCAGGGCATCGCACGCTCCCTCGGCCAGGCCGAGCCGCTCCTGCACCGCGTCGTCGCCGCCATCGAGGGCGAAGAGCAGGTCATGCAGCTCGCCAAGCACCTCCGCAGGGGGCGGTCTTGAGCGCTGCTCCGGGCCAGCACCTCGTCAAGCGGCACCTCAAGGTCCTCGAGGCCGAGAGCGGCGGCGACCTCGAGTCGCTCTGTTCCCATTGCGGCGCCTGCTGCTACGCGAAGGTCGAAGTCGACGGGGCACCCGTCGTGATCAAGTCCCTGCGCTGCAAGTACCTCGCATTCGACGATGCCGGCCAGAGCCGATGCACGGTCTACGGCGACCGCCGCCGGAAGGCCCCGTGGTGCAAGAGCCTCGAGCTCGGCATCGAGGCGCGCATCTTCCCGCAGGAGTGTCCCTACGTCGCGACCCTCGGCGACTACACGGGGCCGCGCGCCCTCGACGCCGCCGCCTACCGCGAGGCCGAGAGCAAGGTGCGCGCGAAGCTGCGCGGCAAGCCCCCCGAGGCCTGGGCCGATCCGGCCGCCTGGGCCGCCTTCCTGTCCGGAGGTTCCCGATGACGTCCCGTTTCGCCGCCCTGGTGCTCATCGCGGCCGCCGCCGCGGCGAACCCTGGCTGCTCCTGCCAGGCGTCCGAGCAGTGCCAGCTCATCCGCGCGCTCTGCAAGCTCGACCTCTGCCGCAAGACCGACACGGCAGGCTGGGCCTACTGCGACTCCCTGCCCGACGCATGCGACCCGATCGAACGGTGCACGCCCCGCAGCGAGTGCCTGACCGCCTTCATGGACAGGTGCACCGGCCGCATGGTCCCCGGCGCCCTCGGCTACTCGGACTACGCAGAGTGCGCGGTGCTGGACTGCTCCGGAGCCCCGGCGCCACCCCCACCGGCGTCACCCGTCTCAGACGCTACCCTTCCGCCGGACGCGGCTCATGGATCGGACGCCGCGCCGCCGCCTCCGATGTGCGCCGGGGTCCTCTGCGATGGCGCCTGCTGCACCGCCTACCCGTGCTTCACCAAGGGGCACTGCACGTGCGTGACCAGCGTGTCCGCGTGCAAGGCGCCGGGCGGCGGCGGTGACGTTCCGCCGTTCTCCCCGACTTGCTGCTCCGACGCCCCGCTGTGCTCGGCCCAGAACAAGGTCTGCTGCTTCGTCCCCGCGAGTGCTGGCCTGCCAGCCCAGACGCGATGCCTGGCGAGCTGCCCGGATGAGCGCCATTGCGTGACGGCTCCCTTTCAACGGATAGCGGGAGGGTCCTGCTTGCCACCGATCTTGGACACTGCTGGCACTCCCTGCCCATTCTGATCCACTGGTCGCGTTGCTCAGCAACGATCCCAGTGGCATCCTGTCGAAAAATGGGCCTACAGCGATGGTGCCTCAGCATCGACGTCGGCTTCTCCCGACGCAGGAGAACCGTCGGTCTCGCCGCCACGAAGGACATCCTTGACCAAGGCAGCGCGTACCCGCGCGGTCGCCCTCGCCTTTGGACCCGAAATGCATCTCTGGACGAAACGATAGCCTGGATCAGGCAGCTGCCTGCAAAGGAGAGGAAGACCTGCATCGTGGCGCTCGATGGGCCGATCGGTCCATCGCGTCCGAGGGTGAATCGAGAGGTTGACCGTTTGTGCCAGCAGGGGGAATGCTGCCTTCGGTGCCCACCCGCGTCCGTGAAGGGCGGCGGAAAGAAGCTGGTCGCGGCCACCTACAGAGTGATCCGAGCAATGACACGAGATTGTCCCGAGCACATCGTCATGCGGTCGTGCCTGCGGGCCGCCTTCCCGGGTCCGCAGATCTTGGAGGTGAACCCGACACTCGGACTCGCTTGGCTGGTTCCGCAGCTCCCCACAGACACCATTCCGAGCCGCTCCAAACCCAAGGGTGTGTTCCGTGCCAAGTCGGACTTCTACTGGGCCAAAGGGGCAAGGACGATCGTCGCGAAGGCACTGCAGGTTCCCGAGGTGGAGGGCGTAGATGACCATGAGGAAATCGCTGCCCTCTACGGGCTGGCGGTCGCCATGTCCCTCGCTGGGCAGACCCCAAAGAAGTACGGAACCGAATGTGTCGGACGAGAGGCCGAGGGCGTCTACCACGTCCTGACACCCATTCACAGGGAGTGGCGCCAAGAGGTCACCCGCATTGGTTACTCACGAGATGAGTGAGGCGCCCTCTCCGCGTGCGCGCGCCCCGATCGTTCTTCAGGGCGTCCGCGAGCATCCGCATAGGGTCGTCGTAGCAACCCGGTAGCGCCGATCCTTCGCGCGCACGGGCTGTTCGACCCATGCGCGAAGAGACCTTCCAGTTCTGGATGCCGCTGTCGAAGGCGGGCGAGGATGCTTCCGGCAGGCGCTGGATCGAGGGCATCGCGTCCGACGGGGGCGAGGATCTGCAGGGCGAGCGCGTCGTGCAGAAGGGGCTCGACGTCGAGTACTTCGTCCGGCGCGGCTTCTTCAACTGGGACCACCAGGACGTCGTCGCGGTCAAGGGCACCGCGGGCGAGCAGCGGCTCGCCATCGGCAAGATCGGCGAGCCGACCGCTGCGCGCGTCACGCCGAGGGGGCTCTACGTCAGGGGCTTCCTCTACCGCGGAAATCCACTGGCAGACGCGGCCTGGGAGCTCGCGCGCAGCCTCGAGGCATCGGGCGCCCGGCGCAAGCTCGGCTTCTCCATCCAGGGCCGGACGCTGCGGCGAGACGGCAGTCAGATCGAGAAGGCGTGGATCCAGGACGTCGCGATCACGCCGGCGCCTGTCAACCCGCGCACCTACCTCGATGTCGTCAAGAGCCTCGGCACCACGCCCGAGGTGCTCGGCAAGGCTCTCTCGACCGGCCACGCCAAGGGTACCGACGCTCCCGCGCCGGGCGACGGCGCCGCGCTGCGTCCCGAATCTCGCGACGGTGCGATCAAGGACGAGTGCCACGCTCGAGCCGACCGGGGTGACTGCACTGCCGACGGCGAGTGCCCCGACCGGGACGCCCTCGAGAAGGCGCTCGAGCTCGTGCTCGTCGATGCCCTCGAGAAGGGCCTGCTCGACCAGGCCGTCGGTGCCGCGCGCGGCGCGGTGAGCAAGCTCGGCCAGCGGCTTCGCAACCGGGTGACTAGCGGCAAGTTCCTCGCGGACGCCGAGCCGTGGACGGACCAGCACGGCATCCCGCGCACCGGCCCCGATGGCTGGGTCGCGGACCCGACCGGCGAGCATCGCGGCGGCGGACCCGGCGGCACCTATCCGGTCTCACCTGGCTCGCGCAACCGGGCGGGGCGCTACGGCCGCGCCGAGCTCCTCGATCCGGCTGCGCGGCCGCAGAAGGCCCTGACCCGCGGCGACACGGTCCGGTTCATCCAGCTCGAGAAGGGCTACTCGCGCGCGACCGCGGAGCTGACGGCGGACGTCCTCTTCGAGGCCGCACGCCTCGGCAGTCAGGCCCACGCATGAACGGAGAACACGCATGAAGGACCAGGACGCCACTTCCCCCGCGACGGTCGCCGAGGCGGACCTCGTCAAGGGGCTCGCTCGCCTCGAGCAGCTCGCCAAGGGACAGATCACCGGCAAGCTGCCCGGCAACAGCGAGCCCAAGGGCCGCTGGGCGCGCGGCGCAGAGCCCGACGAGGTCACCGACGAGGATTCCGACATCTCCGACGACTCGGACGGAGACGAGCGCAGCGGCAAGCGGTCGGACACCGACTACAAGCCGAAGAGCGCCCCCGTCCAGAAGGCCATGCCCGGCAAGGACGCCGCAGATGGCGACGGCGACGACGACAGCGGCGACGGCGACGACGAAGCCGACGACGACGCCCCCGAGGACGACGCCGAAGACGGAGACGATGACTCCTCGGGCGACGGCGGAGTCGAGCCCTTCATCGACGCGCGCGACGATGCCGGCGACAAGGCCGACACGCCCGACAAGAAGGCCGACAAGCCACCCGCCAAGGACGTCGACAAGTCGCTCGCGCAGCGAGCACGCTCGTCCCGGCACATCCGGAGCGGCGTCGAGGTCTCCCCGTTCCTCCGCGACCTCGTCCGGTCTCTTTCGAAGAGCCAGTTCGGTCTCGAGCGCCGCGTCCTGCGCGAGCTCGGCGCCGCGATCGCCAAGAGCTCCGCGCGCCAGCGCACGTTCAATCGCGCGCTCGCCGACGTCGTCTCCGGCCTCGGGGCGGTCGCGCTCGAGCAGGGCGAGATGCTCAAGGCCCTCGGGGCCAGGCCCGCCCGCGGCATCAAGAGCCAGACGCACGCCGTCCGCCCGGTCGAGAAGTCCTTCGGCACCCCTGACGGCGACACGGTGACGCTCGGCGACGGCACCACGCTGCCCCAGCTCGATCGGGCCGTGGTGATGCAGCGCCTGCTCGCGGGCGTCGAGAAGGGGCTCATCGGCCCGACCGAGGTCGTCAAGTTCGAGACCACCGGGATCATCTCGCCGCACCTCTACAAGTCGCTCGTCACCGACGAGCGTCACGCCAGGTAAGGAGCGCGCATGTTCGGTCAAGGAGTCTCGCTTTCCGATTACAACGGCGCCAATGGCTTCCTCGGCACTGCGTCCGAGGGCGACATCGCCGCACTGCACAAGGCCCTCGAGACCGGCTACGCGGTTGGCCTCGACAATCGCGGCGCCGGCGGCGCAAACCTGCGTGTCGAATCGCTCGAGTCGTCGCTCAAGGTGATGACCTTCTCGGACAAGCACCTCAAGTTCTGGAAGAAGGCGGTCAAGAGCGCGGCCTACTCGACGGTCGAGGAGTACAACCAGCTCCTCTCGTACGGCAACCTCGGCCAGGGCGGCTGGATCCGCGAGGCCGAGCTCCCGCAGAGCACGGACAGCATCTACAAGCGCCAGCACGTGCTCATCAAGTACCTGGGCACGGTGCGCGAGGTGTCGCACCAGGCGACGCTCGTCAATCCGGCGCACGGCGACGTCGTGGCCCTCGAGAACCAGAACGGCATCATCTGGCTCCTCTACCAGATCGAGAACGCCCTCTACCACGGCGACTCGTCGCTCCACCACTCGGGCCTCGGCGAGCAGTTCGACGGCCTCGACCGGCAGATCGATCCCGGCATGGTCTACGACCTGCAGGGCCACGCGCTCGACGAGACCGCGCTCGAGGAGGCCTCGAACGCCGTCATCGAGCAGTTCGGCATGCCGACGGATCTGTTCCTCGGGACGCGAGCGAACTCCGACTTCGTCCGCAACTTCTACGGCCGCGAGCGCTTCGCCGCGCCGTACCCGATGAACGGCAAGGTGGGCCTGTCGGTCCAGTCGGTGCAGACGTCGGCCGGCGAGGTCGAGCTCAACCCGACCGTCTTCCTGCGCCCGAACCCGACCCCGCGCGGGCTCGCACCGACGAGCGAGAAGGCCCCGCAGAACGTCGGCCCGGTCTTCACCGCCCCTGCGGGCCGGGGCACGCCCGTCGCGACGGCGGTCCCTCCGGGCGCCACGCGCGGCGACTTCGGAAAGAGCCAGGGCACGAGCCAGGCCCGCTACTACTACGCGGTCACCGCGTGCAATCGCTTCGGCGAGAGTGCGCCGTCGGCGCCGGTGGCGGTCACCGTCAACACCGACGCCGCCAATGGCGGGCACGCCCAGCAGCAGGTGCAGCTCCAGATCAGCTCGCCCGGCGGCGTGTTCCTGCCCGAGTACTACCGCGTCTACCGGACGCTCGCGGGCACGCCGACCGCGCCCGCACCGACCGACATCCACGCACTGAGCCTCATTGCCCAGGTGCCCGTCCAGGGCATTGCCGGACAGCCTGGCTCCGCGCCGGCACTGGCCGATCCGGGTGCGGTGGCGGGCACGGTCACGACGTACTTCGACACCAACTTCATCATGCCGTTCACCGAGACGGCCTACCTCATGGAGCTCAATCCGTCGGTCTACGTGATCCGGCAGCTCGCTCCGATGCTGCGCATGGACCTCGCCACGATGGCGCCCGCGTACCGCTGGATGGTCCTCATCTACCTCGCGCCGGTGCTGTTCGCGCCGAGAAAGGCGCTGCGCATCGTCAACATCGGCCGGCAGGGCATGCAGCTCGATGCGCCGCGCGAGCTCCTCGTCGGCGGCACGACCGTCAATGGCCCGCTGCCGGGCGGCGTCGCCGGCGGCCCCACGCCGGGCTTCGACAACCCGTTCGGCGGGTAGGGCCGGCGAGAACGACCGATGCGTGTCCACTCTCGACGCTACGCGAACCGGATGCTCCGCGTGGGGCGCCTCGCCGTCGTGTTCCGCGGCGAGGAGGCCGAGGTGCCGGACTGGGCCAGGGGCGAGTACGAGTGGCTCATCCGTCGCGTGCCGGGCGTCTTCCCGGCCGCGAGCGGTCGCGGGGAGGTCGCCGTACCCGCGCGGGAGGTCACGCCGGTGCCAATCGCACCGCACGTCGCCGAGCCTGCCGAGCCTGCCGCCCCTCCGGCGACGGCAGACGAAGCCGACCCGGACCTCGCCCGGCGTACACGCGGGCCAAGGAGGCCGAGATGATCCTTCGCCGCTCCATCGACACCGCGCGCGCCGCGATGCACAGGGTCCGTGACACGGGCGAGCTCGTGGCGTCCCTGGCCTGGCTCCTCGCCGACCATGTGCGCCGTCGCCTGACGGGTCGCCCCTCGCTCCTCGAGGAGGTCTTCGGCAGCCTCGACTTCGACCTCGTCGAGGAGGACATCCTGCCGCCCTTCGAGGATTGCGATCCTGCCGCGGAGGAGGCCCGGACCAGGCAGGTCCCCCGGCGCGTCAACGGCAAGGGCAGACCGAAGTGAACCTCGCCGGGCGACCCGTCCAGCGCTCGGGGGACGCGCCGGCGCCTGGTGCGATGCCGGCTGCGGTGTCGCTCGGTCGCCCGCTGCGTGGCGTGTACGTGCAGGCCCAGGGCGGCTCCATCGACGTGTCGTGGAACGGCAGCGACTGGTTCACGATCGCCCCGGGTGCGCCGCAGCACTTCGGCGTCACCGAGCCGAAGCTGTTCGTCCGGGCGACGACCGGCGCCGGTGCCGTCCGGTACTCGGTGCTCGGGATCCTGGTGTGACGGTGCAGCTCGCCCAGGGTCGCGCGGGCCTCATCGACCTCGTCGTCCGCACGGACGACTCCGCGCACCTGTACCCGCCGCGGCCCGGCCTTCGCGCCGAGGACGTGGTGTGCCAGCTCAAGGGGCCGGGAGAGCCCGCATGGCGTCCTCTGCCGCTCGCACCCTCCGCGTGGCGCGATGCAGGCCTCGGAGCCTACGTGCTCGAGCTCGCGTCAGCCGATCTCGACACTCCGGGCACGCTGCTCGTGCACCTTGCAGGGGCGCCCGCGCTCGTGCCACCGGTGCTGCCGCTCCTGGAGTCGATCGAGGTCGTGGTCGCCCGGCAGTTCCGCGCCGCAAGGCCCGACCTGCCCGAGACCGTCCTCGTCGGCCAGCTCGTAGACCTCGATGGCCAGCCGATCGCGCGCGCCACAGTCGTCGCCATGTTGCTCGAGATTCCCTTGCTGCTCTCCGGCGTCGCCGTCGCGGGCCAGGGCGTCCACGTCGCGAGCGACGATGACGGCTTCTTCGAGCTGTCGCTTCTGACCGGCGCGACGGTCGACCTGCAGATCCCGGCCGCGCGGTACCGCCGGACGCTCGTCATTCCCGCACCTCCCGCACCGGGCGCCCCGGTGCGCCTGTTCTCCATCCCGTGAAGGAGTCCACCATGACCAAGCTCGCTCGCTACCTCGTCACGCTCATCCTCGTCACCGTGCCGGCCATCGCCATCGCCCAGACGCTCGCCCCCGATGACACCGTCGATGGTGTACCCGCCGCGACCAGGCGCCCGGCCCGGAGTCGTCTCGGCGCCCGCGCGTCCGCGGAACTGTCTGCCACCGGGCTCGCACCGAGCTGGAGCTACGGCCTGTCGTTCCCCGTCACGCGCTTCGGCTTCCAGCGCAATGCGGACGGCAGCTACGGCGGCAACATCACGCCGCTCCAGGCCGGCGTCGGCACGTCGATCTTCTGGAATGCCGTCCGCGGCAAGGACGGCACGGTGCCTGTCGGCGTGGGTGCGCTCCTCTTCGGCGCGACCGACCCGGCCAATCGCGATGGCGACACTGGCCTCGGTGTCGCGATCGGCCCGTCCTTCTGGAACAACACGTTCGCGCTCATGGCCGGGGTCGATCTCTACCGGCGCATCGGCAGCCAGGACACCGGGCTTCTGATGGCCAATGCCGGCGGCCGCAATGGATTCGCGCGGCAGAATGCCTTCATCCTGTTCAACTTCGGCATCGGCCTCGGCAAGAGCGCTCCCGGCTCGCTCAAGATCGCCCCCTGAAGGAGCCGGGCCATCCTCCTCCGTCTCGACGCCGACGAGTATTCGCGTCTCGAGGACGACCACAGGGTCGTCGAGGCGACGCTGCGCCACGATCCGCCCGAGGCCGCTCCGGTCACGTACCGGCTCGAGCTCGTCAAGGCACGCCGCCGACGCGACGTCGTCCTCGCGTCCGAGATGGTCACGCTACCCGCCGGCGCTGCGTCGGGCCGGGCGCGGTTCGACCTGTCGCGTCTGACCGATGGCGATGGCCTCTCGCTCGTCCGGCGCGGCCGCTACCTCGTGCGCGCGACGCCATTGGCCCCGGTCGGGCCCACGGCGGAGAGCCCCGACTTCCCGGTGCGCCTCCTGACAGCGACGCGGCTCGAGAGCGACTACCTGCACGGCCTCGGGCGGCTGCCCGCCGACTTCCTCCAGCCAAGGCACGCGCTGCGCGCCATCACCGGCGTCGATATCATCGAGGTCGAGCAGGGCACTGCGCCCGGCTTCCACGTGCTCGCGTTCGATCGCGACGCCTCGGGGCAGTGCAGCCTGCGCTGGGCCGGCGGGCCCGCGATCACGATCGATCCGAGGCACCGCCGCTTCGTGCTCCCGGATGTCCGTGACGGCTGGATCGACGTCGGGGTGGACGGCCTCGAGCAGCTGCCGCCGGCGTCGGTCCAGGAGGCAGTGCTCATCGAGCGCGGCCGCATCGGCGCGGACGCCCTCGGGCGGTTCGTGGACCGCGCCAGCGACTGGCTCGAGGCGACGGCGCTTCAGGTCTACCTCGAGCCCACGATCCTCTCGACCGACGGGGACTCGCTCCCGCCCCTCGAGAGCGAGTCTCCGCCCACGGCCCTGCGCCTCGACCACGACTTCCAGGTGCCGCCGCTCGCGCTCTACCCGCAGACAGCCGGCAAGTGGACGGGCATCCGCCTCCCGTATGCCCACGTCACCAAGGTCCTGGGCCTGACAGGCCAGCTCGCCGGCGCGCCAGTCCTCCGCCTGCCGCGCTCCTGGATCCAGCTGCAGGAGAAGATCGGATTCGTCCAGCTCGTGCCATCGCGGGAGCCCGCCGCGGCCCAGCTCTTGGGCTTCCTGGCTGGCGATCCTCTGCACGGTGCCATCGAGCTGCCCGGCTTCTGGCACTTCGCCATCCGCGCCGGCCTCCGCGAGGTCCCCGGCGACGTGATCGAGGCCATCGCGAAGAAGGCGGCCCTCGATGCCCTGACCGCGATCGGCCAGGCCTACAAGCCCGGCATCGCCTCGGAGAGCTTCTCGAAGGACCTGTCTGTCTCCACGTCCTACGTGCGGAACGCCCAGGCCAACCTGCTCTCCGCGACCCGCGCCGAGTACAAGGCCGACCTCGACGCGCTCCTGCCCCGGTTGCGCAATCGGTACCTGGGCCTCTCGAACGTGGCGATCGTCTGATGGCCTTTCGCCCAGAGGAGCTCCGCGGCCGCCTGGACGAAGCGGTCCGCACCTACGGCGACTGGGTGCTCTGGGAGCAAGGCGCCCCATGCGCCTGCCGCGCGGCTTCGACCCTGCGCATGACCGCCGGCTGCCGCAAGTGCGACGGGGAAGGCTTCCTCTGGTCGGGCGCACGCAAGCTCAAGGGCATCGTCATGTCCGCCCAACTCGACCGTCGCCTCTCGTCGATGGGTTGGCTCACCCCCGGTGACCTGACCTTCCTGCCCGACAGCCACGCACGCATTCACGACTTCGATCGCATCACGCTCCTCGCCCCGCTCCCCGTCGAGCCCGAGGTGCTGACCCGTGGCCAGGGCGCCCGCGACGGCATCACCGGCCTCGCCGCGAACGAGGACCGCCTCGCCTATCGGGCCGCTCGCCCGATCGACTGCTTCCTCCACGACCGGTCCGACGCCCACCTCATCCACGGCGACACCTACGTCCTCGACGGCAAGCACCTCCAGTGGCTCCGCGCGCCCCCCGACGGCACCGTCTTCGTCGTCATCTACGAGGCGCTGACCGAGTGGGTCGCGTTCTCGACTCCGATGGAGACGATCGATCGGGGCGGCTCCCTCGGCCAGCGGGTGCTCCTGCGCAAACGGCACCTGGTGAACCTGGCCGAGTCCTCTCGCGGCGATCTCGCCGAGGCCTGCCGCATCCCTGGCTGACGAGCACGACTACTCCGATCTGCCTGGCTTTTCGACCGGCAAGAGCCTCATGTCCGTCGCGACCCTAGTGTGGTCGCATGATGATCGAGGCGAGGTGTGGGTGCCGGGTCGGCGTCGAGTGAGTCCAGCTGAAGTCGCGCTGGAGGTCCTGCAGTTGCGCGACCGCCTCGCGGAGCTGCGACGGATGGGACGGCGCGAGTACGAGGTCAGCCTGGGCGCCCTTATCAGCCAGAGCTACGAGGAGGCGCTCGAGTCGGCCGAGATCGCGCTAGCCCAGGCCGAGGCTCGATGGCTCGAGGCTCGAGATCCCGATGCGGCCAGCCCATCCACCGTGTTCATCATCGTGTGCGAGGCGCAGCGCGGACCGCCCTGGCTCCTGCTCGAGCTTCCGGACCTCCCGAACGAGTGGGCGGCCGAGCTCACCGAGATCGCGCGGCTGGTCACCGATGCCCTGGCGCAGGCCGGCTACTGCCCTCGGCAGGTGATCGGATGAGGGTGTGCATTCACCGCGGAGCGCACGAGATCGGGGGCTCCTGCATCGAGCTCGAGGCCGAGGGCGCCCGGATCCTGCTCGATCTGGGCCGCCCGCTCTGGGCAAGGCCTGGCGAGAAGGTGCCGCTGCCTCCGGTCGCGGGTCTCGCGAACGGTGACGATCCCTCTCTGCTTGGCGTACTGATCTCGCATCCGCACCAGGACCACTACGGACTGGTCGGCGCCGCGCACCCGTCCGTCCCGATCTTCATGGGGGAGGCGGCCGCGCGCATCCTGCGGGAGGCCGCCTTCTTCGTACCCGGCATCGCCCCGATGGTCCCGACAGGGTTCCTGCGGCATCGCGTTCCGTTCACGCTCGGCCCCTTCCGGATCACGCCGTACCTGAACGACCACAGCGCGTTCGACGCGTACTCGCTCCTCGTCGAGGCCGACGGCCGCCGCCTCTTCTACACCGGTGACATCCGCGGCCACGGGCGCAAGGCCGCTCTGTTCGACCAGCTCCTGCGCTACCCTCCGCGGAACATCGACGTGCTCCTGCTCGAGGGGACGCATGTTTCGGCAGACGGGCCGCTCCGAACGGTCTGTGGCCCTTCCGAACGTGACGTGGAGGACGACTGCCTGCGGACCTTGCGCTCCACTCCAGGGATGGTCCTCGCGGTCTACTCCGCGCAGAACATCGACCGGCTCGTGACGCTGTACCGCGCTGCCCGCCGCGCTGGTCGCGAGCTCGTGGTCGACCTCTACACGACGACGGTCGCCCTAGCGACCGGGTCCTCTTCGATCCCGAAGCCTGGATTCGAGGGCCTCCGCGTCTTCGTGCCCCGAAGTCAGCGCGTGCGCGTCCTCCGGCAACGGGCCTTCGAGCGCGTGGCTGCCGTCCGCTCCTGCCGCATCTTCGGCGACGAGTTGGTCGAGCGGCCCGACCGGTTCGTCCTCACCTTCCGGTCATCGATGAGCGCGGAGCTCGAGGCGATGGGGGCGCTCAGTGGCGCTCGGGCGGTGTGGTCCCTCTGGCCCGGGTACCTCGACCAGTCGGAAGATCTCCGCGCGTTCCTGTCGCGGCAGGGCATCGAGCTCGTCGTCCACCACTCCTCGGGGCACGCCTGGGTGCCAGACCTTCGCCGGCTCGCCGAAGCGTTGGCCCCCGCTCGCGTCGTTCCGATACACTCTGTCGGCGGTGATCGCTTCGGGGAGTTTACCGCGCGCGTCGAACGCCATCGCGACGGAGAGGGGTGGCCGGCATGAGAGGGGTAAGAGCGTGACGTTCGAACAAGACATCATCAAAGACTGGATGCGACGGCGCCGCGTGCGCCTTCCAAAGGGCGCGCAATGGGAGGCCATCGCCGATGGCAATAGCCTCGTGCTCACGCTCTCCATGCCAACAATCGCGCTCGGCGACAACTTCCAGAATGACTCTCCTTCGGCGCCATTCTTCCTATTCTGCCTGGCCTACTGGCACGAGCAGCTGACGGGAACCGAAACGCGGTGTCGCGTTCGGCTCGAAGGCACGCCTCCGCGCAAGGGCACCGAGCTACTGCACTGGCGGCGAGCGTTGATTCTCTTCCACGACTTGCAGGCCATGCTCGGCAACCGATTCCAAATCGACCTTCCGGCCGGCGATACATGGCCGCCACGCCCGATCCTCAATAGGGCCCTCAAGGAGCGAGGCGCCGAGCACAGCAAGGCTTCGCGTTCCGAACACGCGCTCGAAGTCCAGCTCACGAAATCGGCACAGCTCCGGTCGGACTTCAACGCGCGCGTCGCGCCCCTCGCCGCCTTCTCCCGGCAGCTTCCTGTGGGCCTCTTCGATGGCGTCGACGGCGTCAAGCCCAGGGCGGCCGCTGCGTGGACCCCCGGCAGGCAGTCGCAGGTCGACCTGTGGGGGATCTCAGCAGACGGCACTGTGCTCCACGGATTCGAGTTGAAGACAGCCGGCAATCGAAAGGTCGGGATTCTTCCGGAGGCCTTGTACTATGCTCGCCTCCTTCATCACGTTCGGCTGGGCAAGATCAACGGTAGTGGACCAGCGATCGATGCTGTCCGTCGAGCCCGGCGGATCGTCATGTGGCTTATTGCGCCTGCGTTTCACCCACTGGTCCTACACGAGAGGCGGTCGCCTCTTGCCTGGCTGAACGAGGGTATGGCGCGAGATCATGTGGAGCTCCGAATCCTCCCATTCGAGCTGTGCAACGAGGGCATCCGCCACTGGCTGCCAGAGCAGGCCTGGCCAGTGACCCCCTTCGGTCCCTGACCGTCAGCGTCTAGTCCTCCTCACTGAGGTCGTCGGCCGTCACCTCGTGGTCGAGCATCACGAGGTGCCACTCGGGCAGGCACGAGACCGTCGTCGCGAACGGCATTCCGCCAATCTCTCCACGCAGCGCGAGCCCCTCCGTGAAGTCGCGCGGACCCTCGACGATCGTCGTCACGTCGATTCTGTTGGCCGCCCGGAGCCAGAGTCGACGAGCGCGCCGGGAGGTGCGGTGCTCGCAGCTCGTCATGATCACGAACGTGGTGGACGCGAGCTCGGCCAGGTGCGCATCGGCGAGCTCGACATCCCTGAAGGGCGGGAGACCGAGGAGGACGCAGAGGCCCGGTGCCGGTCGCCCCTCACGAGGGGGTAGCTCAGCGAGCGTGGACAGGCGGCCGCGGACCCGGAGCTCTCGCTCATGGAGCGCGCTCGCGGCCTTGCAGAGCGTGATCCATTCCTGCGAGTTGAGGAAGCCGGCGCTCAGCTTCGCAATGGGGACACGGCTCTCGGCCGCCAGAAGATGCGCCGTCAGCACGTCGTTCGAGTCGTCGACCGAGGCGATCAACACGTCCGGCGGCTCCCCCGCAGTGGCGAGCGCCGCAGCGAGGGGCCGTGCCCAGATGCGCGGAGACCGGACAACGATGACCCCCTGCATGCTCGTCATGCGCATGGCCGGAGTGCGTGTGTCTTGCTTCCTCTCGAGCGCCTCTCTGATGGTTTGCTTGAGTACCTCCCTGACCAGCACAGGACCGACCGTGGGTCCCCGTTTCTCCCTGGGTGCCCCCGGTCCGATTGCCGTCGGGGATCGGCGCGCCGGGACCGCACGGGGTGCCCCGGCCTGTTCGCTGTCTTCGGGCTCCGGCCTCGGATGCATGCACGAGGGGAGGCCGCAGGACGGACAGAGGTACCGCTCTGGCTTCATCCACACGAGGGCGCTCATCCTCTGACCATGTGCCCGAACCGCCGCAGGGCGCGCAGCGGTCAGGGGCCACCGCTGACCCCGCCTCTAGCCGGGACGTGGAGAGTGCTCACCCTCGGCGCCGTCTCCCGTCGAGTGTGCGAAAATGGTCGCTCAAGACCCGTAGGCCGGCGATCGCGAAGGCGGGAGGACAACCATGTCTCTGTATGAGTGTTCCGAGTGCGGCGGCAAGGTTAGCGACAAGGCCCCTGCCTGCCCACACTGTGGAAACCCGGCTACGCCGGATACTGCTCCCGGCGGGGAACGCTCGCATGCGAACGCTCCCGGTGACATCAATCAGGACCGAAAGCGCCGCCATCCGCTGCCCCGCGCGTTTGTTGGCGCCATTGCCAAGGGGGCGGGTCTATCGGCCAACGTGACGGAACGGATACTCCAGGAGCTGATCGATATCGGACATCGAAACCTCGACTCCATCGGGCGCTTCAGTGTGCCCGGCTTGGTTGCCTTGAAGGCAAGTCGCTTGAAGGCCACACCTCGCCGCGATGTGATCAACCCATTCACGAGGGAGACCGTTACGATCCAGGCTGCGCCGGCGCGCACCGTTCTGGTCGCGCGCCCTAGCCGTGAACTTCGTGCGCGTCTAGCCGACGAAATCGGCGACTTGGATGCGGAGTTGGAAGGAGACGGCGGCGATGGCATCGACTGGGAGTCCATCGTAGACGTCGGCCGCGACGTCGCGAAGGAGGTGTTGGTCGAAGTCTTGAAGACGTGGATTCTCGGCGGTGATTCGTCATCGTGATCCCAAGAAGATCAGGTGGTATTCGGAGCTGGTAGGGACCTGTTAGCCCCGGAAGATCGCAGGATCGAAGCATCGAAATAGCCGCCTTGCCGGGAACGCCACCCGCCGTTAGTGATCCCCGATCTGGCGCTGCAGACGACGATCGCGGACGGCCTCCGCGCCCTCAAGCGCGCGCCCGGGCGCGTTGACGACCTCTTCGGCAACCTCCCGCCGACCATCCGGCAGCAGGTCGCCGACTTCCTCATCCGGACCCCCATCCACCTGTCGCACGGGTTCCCGTTCGAGACCCCGAAGCTCCCACACGTCATCCTGCTGCTCCGCCGCGAAGAAGATGCAGGCCCCTTGCTCGGCCAGGCGATCGACGGGGGGCCTCTGGCCGAGGAGGAGCTGCTGCTCCGAGACGACGACGTCGGCCGGATGCGGCCACCCGTTCGTCCCGATCCAGGCCCCGGCGACACGCTCCTCGTCGAGCGGACACGCGCCTTTCCCGACGAGACCGTGCCGCTCGCCTTCGGCGAGCACGACCTCGTCGAGACCACGGGCCGCATCGAACGGCTGCACTACGACGCCGAGGTGCGCACGCAGGACTACTTCGCGACCGCGTTCCTGCACCGCGCGCTCAAGGCCATCCTCATCGGGTCCACAGAGCAGCTCGAGGCCTGGGGCATCCACGACCTCGTCCTCGGCGGCCTCGACCTCGAGCACACGGGGCAGGAGTACCCGCACCCGGTGTTCTCCCGCGCGCTCACCCTGTCGTTCCAGTATGTGTTCGCGCTCCACGACCGCCGGCCGCCCCTGCTCGCGATCGCGGGTGGCATCGCCGCCGCAGAGCCCGGAGCCACCACGCCGGCCGCCCAGCTCGGCTGGCAGATCACCATCGCGTAGGAGCTCACATGGCCGACCGGCAGCCACCCGAAACGATGCACCCGGATCCCACCGGCGGCGCGCACCTTCGCCCCGCCCCGCAGCGCGCCCCCGAGGATCCCGTGCCCGTGTACGCCGGAGCCGCTGGCCGCGTGACGATCGACCAGTACCTCGCGCTGCGCCAGGTGCCTGAGCATCGCCGCGCCGCGCGCCGCGCCTTCGCGGGCGAGCTCCGTCTCGCCACGGTCGACGAGTTCGACCGGGTCTTCGCGGGCGTCAAGGGACCAAGGTAGACATGGCCCTCTTCTTCCGCGCGTCGAACGGCCGCATCATCGTGCACCCCGGCGGCGTCACCGTCGTCGACGCGTCCGCCGGGCTCCAGTCCGCGCTCTCGCTCTCCGGCGTCGTGGGCATCGTCGGAACCGCATCGGGCGGCGAGCCCTGGGTCCATCCCGACGGACGCCAGCAGGGGCCGATCGTGCAGATCGATGACCCGGCCGAGGGCATCCGGATCTTCGGCGACGGTCCGCTCGCGGACGCCATCCGGCTCCTCTTCAACCCCTCGGGCGATCCGCGCATCGTGAGCGGCGCCTTTCGCGTCCTCGCAATCAAGCTCAATCGCTCGACGCGCTCGGTGGCCGACATCTTGCTCGACCAGGCGGGCGCGACCCCGGTGCTCGTCCCACCCGCGCCGCCGCTTGGACCCGTCACCCGGCCGCTGCCCAATGCCATCTCGCGCCCGGGCGCACTGCCCAATCCTGTGCCGACAGGCTTTCTGCGCCTGTGGTCCCGCAACTGGGGCCCCGACACCGAGAACGTGCGCGTCGCCCTCGTCAGCGATGCCCAGCCGCCCGTCGTCCCCGCGGGCGCGCCCGCGGGCTCGGCGCCGACGGAGCTCCTTCCCGTCACCTCGTTCTTTCTCGAGGCGACGTTCCGGAACCTCCGCGAGGAGTCGCCAGTCTATCGCCTGCCGCAGTACCGGGCCCTCGGCTCGGGCGGCTTCGAGTTCGATCCCGGCGACAGCGTGGTCACCATCCACTTCCAGCCGTCAGCCGCCGGCGGTGCGCCCGACCTGCGCATCGGCGTCGCCACCGGGCCCGGCTCCGACGGCGCCCTCGCCGCCACGACGATGACATTCACCTCGCCGGCTCTGTTCGCGGACGAGACCCGCTACCCCGATCACACGCTGACCGTGCGCGCGCAGGCCACCGCCACGGCCTCCGCGCCGCTGCCCGCTGGCACGATCGTCGCGGCGACCTACCGCCAGCTCTTCGCGCTCGTCGGCCCGCTCATCGGTCCCGGCGGCTACTCCTTCGTGCCGACCAATCCCGCGATGAGCCTCGATCGCCCGTGGACGGTCCTCGACGCGCTCCCCGGCGCGGCCGGGCCTGCCGACACCGACCCTGACCTGACCGGACGGTTCACGCTCGCACCGGCCGCCGGCGAGCCGCCGCGCGTCGACGTCGCGCTGACGAGCTACGCGCACGATCTGGCCGCGTGGATCAACACGTCGAGCCGGCTCCTCCTCGCCGAGCCCCACCTCGACCGCATCCTGCTGTCCCGAGACCCCGCCCATCCGATGTACCTGCCGCACGTGCTCGCGGGCGAGGACGGCCTCCACCACGCCGACGACGCGAGCTGGTACCTGCAGGACTTCGAGGACGCCCTCGATGCGCTGCTCCAAATCCGCTGCAACGAGATCGTTCCGCTCATCTCGGATCCCGCCGACGTCCCCGCAAGCGCGCGCGCCCCGGGCGACGCGACCGGGGACCAGACGCTGCTCGCCCTGCACCTCCTGACCCGCGACCATTGCCGCCAGGCCGAGGGCCCCTACAAGTCGGAGCGCAATGCCTTCATCGCGTACGATGCGCCATTCGCTCGCCTGCGCGCTCACGCCGCCAAGATCTCGGACCGCAACGTGTCCCTCTGCGGCCAGGGCATCACCGTCCTCGACGCACGGGGCAACGTCGCGGCGCTGCCCGCGTGGGCAATGGCGTGCATCGCGGCCGGCATGCAGGCGGGCGCGCCGATCGGCGAGCCGCTGACCTTCAAGTACGGCAATGTGCTCGGCATCGCGCAGAGGAACAACACCTGGAGCGCGCGGTCGCTCTCGGACTCGAACGCGCTCCTGCAGGCCGGTGTCCTCTTCATGGAGCCCGTGGACGGCAAGGGCTTCCGCTTCGTCCGCGACCTGACGACCTACCTCTTCGACGCGAACCTCATCTTCACCGACAGAAACGTCAACCACGCGGTCAACACGGTCTCGTACGAGCTGCGCACGGACCTCGAGAATCGCTTCACGGGCCTGCGCGCGCTGCCAGCTACCGTGGGCGGCATGAAGGAGGCCGCCGTCGCCAAGCTCGAGGCGCTCCGCGACGCTGGCGTGATCGTCGACTCGTTCGACGAGCAGCGGAACCAGCCGCTCTACGCCTACCGGAACCTCGGGATCACCGTCCGCGGCGACATCGCGCTCGTGCGCGTGACGGTGTCCCCGGTGACGGGCATCAACTACGTGGAAATCACCGAAACCCTGACCCTGCCGATCCTGAAGGCATAGGGCCGAGGCAATTCATGTCCTTCGCAGGCTCAGCATGGGGGCATGCTCACCCTCGCGCACGCCTGCGACCAGATTGCCGTCGCCATCCTGCGCTGGGAGCGCGAGGCGCCTGACGTCGCGGAACGCGTGGCCGAGATCAGCAAGCACCTCCTGCGCAGCTATCCGGCGACCCCTCCGAGCGGCATCCGGTGTGCCCTCCGCGCCGCCGTGGCCCGCCTTCGCCTGGCAGGTGGTGAACAACAGGGCGGGTGACGTGCGCGCGAGCGCGAACCCTGCAGCAGAGGACTCTCGAGGCTGCTGCGGAGATGAGTCGCCGATCCTCATTCCGAGGTATTTCATTGCGGCGCTACGGGGCGTCTCTTGCGCACCGAAAACCCAGGATCTGCGAGCTCTCTCCGGGCGGGGTGACGAACCCAGCCGCCAGGACAGTTTCGCTCGTCTGAAAGGCGTCGCCCTTGAGCACCCTTCCGCGCATGGTCGCGTCGCCGGGAACAGCACGTTCGTCGGAGACCCACTCCCGCAGGTTGCCCTGGAGATCGCGCGCGCCGAAAGCGGAGCTGTCGTCGCCAGTCTGGAAGCTCGTCTGCGTGCCGTTGTGCCGCGAGCCATCGAAGAACCCGACGGGCGTCGTGCTCTCGTTCGTCCACGGCGCGCTCCCGACCCCCGAGTTCATGCGATCGGACTCGAGGGTGTCTCCCCAGGGGTAACGCTTCCTGTTGCACCGTCCTGTGGTCGCGAGAT
>JAHFDS010000393.1 GCA_023248855.1 Myxococcales bacterium | reverse complement strand
TCCGGTCGAGGAAGACGACGCGAGCCTGCGCATCCAGACCGGCGACATCATCCAGCACCCGGTGCTCGGCCGCTGCGTGGTCGAGCGCATCGAGGGCGACCACGAGTACGCGACCGTACGCCGTGACTCCGGGCGGCTCGTGCGCCTGTCGCTCGAGGTCCTGCGCTTCCGACAGACGGGCGCCGAGGGCTCGCGCCGCCTGTTCCGGGTCACTTCTTGATCTCGCGGCCCCGGCGCACAGCTCGCAGCGGACAGCCGGAACGGAAGGGGACACATCTGCTTTGGCGGATGTGTCTCGGGGCGATGCTGACGGTCTCGTGCGACCGGGAGCCACCGGACCTGCCGGCCGGGCACGTGCGCTGGACCGGCGCCGACGGCAAGGCCGTGCTCGAGCTGCGAGCGCGCGAGTATGGCTATGCGCTGCTCGACGACGCCCACTCGCTGCGGGCGCGCATCCACTTGCCGCGCAACCAGGCGGTGGCCAAGGCTTTCGTCGTGGCCGGACCGATGCGCATCGATCTGTCCGGCTCGCTCTCGCGCCCCCGCGGCGGGCGACTGCGACCCGAGCTGCACCCGATGGGCGTGGACCTGGTCGAGGAGGCCGGCACGGTGGGAGCCCGGCTGCGCATCGACTGGCCCGACGCGCAGAGCGTGACCGTCTTCGATCGCGACGGCTTCGTGCTCGGCAAGGCCCGCCAGGAGCAGAGCCCGGGCGACAAAGTGGCGGAGCCGTCCACCCTCCTGTTCGGCCCCGATGGCACCTCGCGGGGCAAGATCACTGGCTTTTCCGTCCGTCCGGCTGCAGTCTTCCTGCTCTCTGGCCTCGACGTGCTGGAGAAGAGCGCCCTTTCGGTGTACCTACACCGCTTTCGGTAGTCGCCGGCAAGCTCGCCGGACCAGTCAGGAGTCTCCCCTTGCAGCGCAGTGACGTTCGAAACATCGCCATCATCGCCCACGTCGACCACGGCAAGACCACGCTGGTCGATGGCCTGCTCCACCAGGGTGGAGCGTTCCGGGAGGGCGAGGTGGTCAGCGAGTGCGCCCTCGACTCGAACGAGCTCGAGCGTGAGCGCGGCATCACGATCCTCGCGAAGTGCACCGCCATCACCTGGAAGGGCACCCGCATCAACATCGTCGACACGCCCGGACACGCCGACTTCGGCGGCGAGGTCGAGCGCGTCCTGCGCATGGTGGACTCGGTGCTCCTCCTGGTCGATGCGTTCGAGGGGCCGATGCCGCAGACGCGCTTTGTCACCAAGAAGGCGCTCGCGCTCGGCCTCCGCCCGATCGTGGTGGTCAACAAGATCGACCGCCAGGGCTGCGATCCGCACGGCACCGTGGACGCGGTGTTCGACCTCTTCGTCTCGCTCGGCGCGACCGACGCACAGCTCGACTTCCCGGTCGTGTTCGCCTCCGGCCGCGAGGGCTGGGCCGTCACCGACATCGACCACGATCCACGCGAGAACCTGCACCCGATGCTCGATCTCGTGGTGGCCAAGGTCCCGCCGCCCGAGGTCGATCTCGAAGGCGCCCTCACGCTGCAGGTCGCCACGCTGCTCTACGACGACTACCTCGGCTACGTCGCCGTCGGCCGCATGCAAGCCGGCCGCATTGCGACCGGCGAGCGCGTGCGCATCGTGCACAAGGATGCCAGGAACGAAGACTTCCGCGTCATGAAGCTCCTGACGTTCCAGGGCCTCCGGCGCTTCGAGATCTCGAGCGCGCAGGCCGGCGACATCGTCGCCGTCACCGGGATGGAGGATCTGTCGGTCGGCGAGACCATCACCGACCCGCAGAGCCCGAACGTCCTGCCGATGCTGGCCATCGACGAGCCGACCATCTCGATGCAGTTCCTGGTCAATGACGGGCCGTTCGCGGGCACCGAGGGCAAGTGGGTGACCTCGCGCAACCTGCGCGATCGCCTGGCCAAGGAGGTCAAGTCGAACGTCGCGCTGCGCGTCAAGGAGACCGACCGACCGGACGTGTTCGATGTGGCGGGACGCGGCGAGCTGCACCTGTCGGTCTTGATCGAGACCATGCGCCGCGAGGGCTACGAGCTGTGCGTCTCGCAGCCCAAGGTGATCCTCAAGGACGGCCCGGACGGCGGCAAGCTCGAGCCCTACGAGGAAGTGCAGATCGACGTCGAGGAGGCCTTCACGGGCGCGGTCATCGAGGAGCTCGGCCGGCGCTACGGCCAGCTCGTGGGCATGAACCCCGAGGGCGGCGGGCGCACCAAGCTCGAGTACATCATCCCGAGCCGCGGCCTCATCGGCTACCGCTCGAAGTTCCTGACCGACACGCGCGGCACCGGCATCCTGCACCACAACTTCCTCGAGTACCGCCCGTTCGCGGGCGTCCTGCGCGGGCGGCCGAACGGCACGCTCATCGTCAAGGACCAGGGCGACACCAGCTCGTACTCGCTCAACACGCTGCAGGAGCGCGGCGTGCTGTTCCTCGGCAACGGCGAGCGGGTCTACGGCGGGCAGGTGCTCGGCCAGAACGCGCGCGAGGACGACATCGTCGTCAACCCGTGCATCGCCAAGAAGCTGACCAACATCCGCACCACCTCGGCCGACGAGAAGATCTTCCTCACGCCCCCGCGCGTGATGACGCTCGAGGCCGCGCTCGAGTTCATCAATGACGACGAGCTGGTCGAGGTGACGCCGAAGTCGATCCGCATCCGAAAGCGCATCCTCGACCACAACCTGCGAAAGCGCGCCGAGAAGCAGGCCGACATCGAGGCGGGCGTCCGCGAGGCGTGATCAGCGAGGCGTGATCCCCGCCACGAACGGGCCGGCACAGCGGCTGCATCGCGGGGCTGCATGGAGAGCCCCGATCTCAGTACGCTCCTCGTCGGCATGGTGCTCGGCGCGCTCGGCCTCGCCCTGCTCGTCACAAATGCGTACCAGGACTCCTTTCATCTGCCCGGAATGCGCCACGAACGCCGCGGCCTTCTGCCCACGCGCTACGCGTTCGCCCTGCTCGTGCTCGGCATCGCCTGCGCGGTGTGGTCCTTCCGGGGCTTTTCGCTCATCCCGGCGCCCTGACAGGGTGGAACAGGCGTGCTCCACGGTGTGCCACCCTCTAGCAGAAACGCGTAGACCCCGCGCCAGCGCTCTGGGAGGGTCCCGGTCCCGGTCCCTTCCCGGTCCCGAGCGTCCGGCTCCTCGACCGCAGCGGCTGAGCCAGCTCGAATACCGACTCGGATCGGGACCGGGAGCGGGACCGGGACCGGGACCGGATGGCGCCCGATCAATGCGACTCTGGTCAGTTAGTTTAGTTTAGCGCCGCCGGACGGCCTCGGCGACCGCCTTGGCGGGCTGGACGACGCCCCAGCCCTGGCGATCGATCGGCACGTCGGGCAGGCGCTCGGCGGTCTCGATCAGGACGCGCTTGACCTCGAGCGGACCGAGGTGCGGGTTCGCCTCGAGCATCTGCGCCACCACGCTCGTCACGATCGGCGCGGCGAACGACGTGCCGTCGACGTGCTTGTAGTGGCCGCTGATCACCTTCTGATCGCGCACCCGCGCGCTCACCAGCTCGCGCAGGAGATACGGCAAGAGCTCCTTGGCGGCGTCGAGCTCCTTGGACACGCCGGGCCGGCGCGCGAGCACCTCGTGCAGCTCGGTGTCCTCGGTGTCGTCGAGCTCGGCGAGCAGCTCCGCCTCGTCCTTGGTGGGCGTCCCGGGCAGGATGGGCGCGGCGATCCAGATCGCCGGCGCGATGAGCTCGGGCTTCTGCAGGCCGTCCACCGTGGGCCCGAACGAGCTCCAGTAGCGCTTGATCTGGCCCTTTCGGGGATCCCCCTCGTCGTTTAGGCCGCCCACGCTGATGACGGCAGGGACGCTCGCCGGGGGCAGCACGCGGGGCTTCTCGCCGTGGCCCTGGTTTCCGACCGCCGCCACCACCACGATGCCCGCGCGCACGGCCTCCTCGGCCCGCTGCGAGAGCTTGTCGGTGAGGTAGCTGGCCTCGTAGTCGCCCCCGCACGAGATGTTCAGGATGCGGATGCCGAGCCGCTCGCGGTGCGAGATCACCCAGTCGATCGCGGCCGTGATGTCGTCGTGGCGGACGCGCGAGATCTCGCCCGCCTTGACGAACACCACGTCCATCTCGTGCGCGAGCGCCTTGTAGCGCCCGTCGGAGAGCTGGCCGTTTCCGGCCGCGACCACGCTCGTCATCATGCCGTGCCAGCTCGACACGTCGGAGCTGGCGAGGTTCTCGACGCCCGAGCGCACGTGCAGGAGGTCGTAGTAGGCCTTGATGCGCTGGCGCGGCGTGGTGAGGTCGGGGTGCGCATAGAAGCCCGCGTCGATGAACGCGGCCGTGATGCCCCGGCCCGCGAAGCGCGTGTCACAGTGCAGCCGCTCGGCGATCGGCAGGATCGCCTCCATCGGAGGCAGGGTCTTGCGCGAGGATCTGGCCATTTTGCGCGCGCAGCATGCGCGCCGGACCCGGGCATCGCAACGGGTTTATCGGCAGGGTGTCATTCGCGCCCGCTCCTTCTTCTTGTCAGGGGAACGTGATAGTTGTTGCGCGCACGGCATGCAGCTCGACCGGAAATCCAGCGCCCCCGTCTCGCTCGTCGGCCGGTCGCCGCCGCTCCGGGCCTGCATCATCGACATGAACAACGGCGTCGCGAACCAGGGCATCCGCTGCCTGCGCACGCTGATCGAGAGCTTCTACGCGGTCGCCAGGGAGCGAAACCCGGAGCTGGAGCTCGAGATCGTGCATGTCGAGCCGAGAAACCTGGGAGACATACCGCCGCGTGATTGCCACCTCTACCTGTCCTCGGGCGGACCGGGCTCGCCGTTCGACGGCAAGGACGAGCCGTGGGCGCTCGCCTACCGCGAGTTCCTCGACTGGATCTACGCCGAGGGCGAGCGGGAGGGCGAGGCGTCGCGCGGGATGTTCGCCGTGTGCTTCTCGTTCGAGCTGTCGATGGTCCACTTCGGCATCGCCACGATGGCGCCGCGGCCGACGCGAAAGTTCGGGGTGATGCCGGTCTACATGACCGAGGCCGGCATGAAGAGCGACCTGTTCGAGCCGTTCGGGGACCGGCTGTTCGCCTGGGAGCACCGGAGCTGGCAAGCGGTCGACCTCGACGAAGGGCGACTGGCGGGGCTGGGCGGCGCGTGCTGGGCGCGCGAGAGCCGCGACGGCGTCTCGAAGGGCGAGAGCCTCCTGGCGTTCAAGATCGGCCAGAGCATCAAGACGACGCTGTTCCATCCGGAGGCCGACCGGCCCGGCGCGCTCGCGTGGATCGCGAGCCCGGATCAGGCGCAAGCAGTGATCGAGGCCTACGGCGAGACCACGTACCTGCGCATGCTGCGCACGCTCGACGATCCGATGCGCCTGGCGCGCACGCGCGCGCTCACCATCCCGGGCTGGCTCTCCCGCCGCTTCAACGCGATGGCCGAAACCCGCGGCTGGCGCGAGGTGCCGGCGCCCGTCTACGATGAGACCGCCGTCTTGCGCGAGTTCGGGACGCCGCCCGGCCAAGGCGCCGACGCGCCCGCGGGGCGCCTCTCGATCGAGCCCGACGAAGGCGGGTAAGCTAGCCGTCCATAGAGCGGGAACGGGACCGGGAGCGGGACCGAAACCGAAGAGAGGGAACCGTGCCGGAGCGCATTGGCGTCATCGTCGGGATGGAGGAGAGCTTCCCCGCGTACTTCTGCGAGGCGGTGAACAAGATCCCGGGATTCCACGCGGAGATCGCGCGGCTGACCGGCACACCGGCCGAGGGCTTCGTGCCGCCCTACCGGGTGCTGGTCGATCGGCTGTCGCACGAAGTGCCGTTTTACAAGATCCACCTCAAGGCGGCGGCGCTCGCGGGCACCTTCGTCATCAACGACCCATTTTGGTGGGCGGCGGACGACAAGTTCTTCGGCTACTCGCTGGCCGCGAAGATCGGCGTGCCGGTGCCACGCACGGTGGTGCTGCCGAGCCGCGGCTACATCCCGGCCATCAACCCGCTCAAGTCGCTGCGCAACCTCGTCTACCCGACGGACTGGGAGGGCATTGCGCGCTACATTGGCTTTCCCGCGTTCCTCAAGCCCGCCGAGGGCGGCGGCTGGAAGCACGTCACGCGGGTCGAGAGCCTCGAGGAGCTGCTCGTGGCGTACAACAAGAGCGATCAGCTGGTGATGACGCTGCAGGAGGGCATCGAGTTCGAGGAGTACGTGCGCTGCATCTGCATCGGCCGAAAGCACATCCTGCCCATCCAGTACGACCCCAAGCGCCGCTGCTACGTCGCGGGGCGAAAGTTCCTGTCCGGCGCGCTCGAGGACACCGTCTGCGACTACGCCATGCGCCTGAACGTCGCGCTCGGCTACGACATGAACTCGGTAGAGTTCGCGGTGCGCGACGGCATCCCGTACGCCATCGACTTCACGAACCCGGCCCCCGACATGACGCGCGAGCACATCCTCGTCGAGAGCTTCGAGTGGTGCCTCGAGAAGATGGTGGAGCTCACCACCACCGCGGCCAGGGAGGGGCGCACGCTCGACGGCTCCTATGCCTGGCAGCGCTACCTGGCCACGCGGCAGGGCTGAGCTAGCGCGTGGGGCGCGCGGTGGCGGTGCCGCGGACGGCGCAGCCGCGCCTCGAGGTGCCGCTCGGATCCCGCTCCTCGAGGGCGATGGTGCCCGCGAGCGAGCCCGACGCGCCGGGCTCGAGCTCGAGTCGGCGCGACTCGGTGAAGGAGAAGCCGCCCGCGCTGTTTCGCTGCAGGCCCTCGACGCCGAGCCGGCAGGTGGCAGGATCGAAGGTCACCGTGGCGGGCACGAGCGCGTCGGTCGCGATGCAGGGACGCGCGCCGCCGGTCACGACCGACAGCTGCGGGGCCGGCTCGGCGAGCCGCGCGGTGCAGATCGCGGCGTCGTCTCCGGTGGCCGGCATCGTCCCGCTGGCCGAGACGGCGTAGCGAGCGGCGGGCAGGCAGCGCCTGACCGCGTCGCTCGAGGCCAGAAGGCACGTGCGACGCGGCGCCGTGGTCTCGGGGACCGCCCCGCCGCGGCGAAGCTGGAGGTCGCTCTGCGCGTCGCACACGAGGAAGCCGCTCTGCGAAAAGCGCTGCGTACCGACCGCGTCGTCGGTCGCGCCGAAGCGAGCGGTGACGTCCCAGCGGTTGCTCCAGTATTCGGATGGGTTGCGCTCGCTGGTCGTCATCGAGATCTGCGCGGTGCAGGTGGCGGCGTCGAACGAGAGGGTCGGATCGACGTTGCTGACGTCCTCGACGCACAGCTGGCCGCCGGCCTCGAGGAGCTCGAAGGCGATGCCGCCAAGCCCGACCGCCATTCCCTGGCAGCCGGTGTTGAAGTAGACGTCCTGGCGACCGTCGACCGGCGAGAGGCTGGTCGCGCGCCCGTACCACCTGCCGAGCGGGGCGCATGCCGCGGTCAGCGCCGGCCGCGACACGCACGCCCGGCGCGCCCGCAGCTCGTTGCCCATCATCCCGCCCGTTCCCGCGCCCCCGGTTCCCGCGCCCCCGGTTCCCGCGCCC
>JAHFDS010000392.1 GCA_023248855.1 Myxococcales bacterium | reverse complement strand
GCCGGGCCGGCCCCGGTGGCGTTCGCGCCGCCTGCGCCGCCGATGCCGCCCATGCCGCCCCTGCCGTCGCAGGCCCCGCGGGGGATGCGGCGCGGGCGCGCCGGTCACGACGCTCTGCGCGACAAGCTGTTCCCGCCGGAGCTGATCATGGGGCACCAGGAGGACATCGGCCTCTCGGACGCGCAGCGAAAGGCGATCGTCAAGGAGATCGAGGGCGCGCAGGTGAAGCTCGTGCCGCTGCAGTGGCAGGTGCGCGCGGAGGCCGACAAGCTGGAGGCGGCGCTCGGGGCGCCGCGGGTGGACGAGCCGCGCGCGCTGGCGCTCGCGGACAAGGTGAGCATCCTCGAGCGGGACCTCAAGCGTCTGCACCTCTCGCTGCTCATCCGCATCAAGAATCTCTTGAGCGCGGATCAGCAGCAGAGGCTGCAGCAATACCGGCGGGGCGGGGGTTCCGATTGGTGAGGCAGGAGGGGGAGCGGGCGACTACTTGGCGGCTTCGATGAGCTGCTTGACCATCTGGTAGGTCAGGCCGCCCTGGGTGCTGGTCGGCGTGCCGGTCGGCCACCACATGAAGTCCGGGTGGCTCTGCTTGGAGGCGCCGACGTACTCGCCGCCGATGATGTTGCCGGCCGCGTCCGCCTCGACCACGAACGAGTAGCGGTCGGTCTTGACGTAGCTGTCGTTGTTGACCGCGCGGCGCGACGGGGCCGCCTCGACCAGCCAGCGGATCGACAGGTCCACCGCGAAGAACTTCTTGGCCTTGGCGTTCCACGTGTAGGTGGAGCCGGTGCCGCCGACCAGGCGAATCGCCTCGGCCTTCGTGACCTCCTTGAGCTTGCCGCCGGTCGCGTTCGTCACGTCGTAGCCCTGGATGGGCTGGTTCCACACCTGGTCGTCGTAGGTGCGATCCTCGACGATGCCCTGCTTGCGCAGGCCCAGCATGTTGCCGAGCACGACCATGACGGTGCCGGCGTTCATGTCACGGCACTCGTCTTCCTTGATGCGGCCGTTGTTGTCCTTGTGCAGCGTCTTGCCCTGGGCGTCGCAGCGCTCGGAGATGAACTTCGTGGGGACCTCGTCCTGGTATGCGAAGGATGCGAGCGCCTGGACGTCGCCCGGGTAGAAGGTCACGCCGTTGATCGTGGCGGACTTCGTCGCGGTCGGCTCCATCACCGCGGCCGGGGACCAGCCGTGGCAGATGCCCCACCAGGTCGGGATGCAGCGGCCGGACTTCGCGCCGGTCGCGCCGCGCGGCTTGGCGCAGATCGAGCCGTCGTCGCCGGTGCACTGGGCGTCGGTGTCGCAGTGCGCGACGTCCTGGCCGTAGATGCCGGTGTTGTTCGTCACGTACGAGGCGAAGCCGGGCAGGTTGAAGGCCTTGGCCGCCTTCTCGGCGGGCGAGTCGTTGTTGCCGTCCCAGCGCACGTTGATGCTGTCGCGCGCGGTGGCCCAGTAGTCACCCGACCACGGCGTGGTCTTCGCGCGGCCGGAGGTCGGAAGCTCCGCGACGTTCACCTTGAACGTCCGGTCGACGCGGGTCGGGTTGTTGGCCGAGTTCCACGCGTCGTCCTTGCCTTCGGCAGAGAGGTCCGCGTCGTCGGTCGCAGCAGGCGCCGGCGCTTCCGCGCCGCAGCCGAGGAGATTCCAGGAGAGCGCGGCGCCAGAGAGCCACGCGAGCTTGATCGTCGTCTTCATCGTCGTTGCCTTTCGTTCGAGGTTGGCGGCCCCTAGAGCAACAGGTGGGCCAGCGCCTACACGAGCAGTTCAGATGGGTTGCGTGCGCTACACCCCTGACCACTCGAGGCGCCGGCTGACGACTGTCCTAGCCACCGCGTGGCAGAGCGGACCCGGCACGTTCCGCGTCGAGTCATCTTGACACTGTTAGATGTGACAGTTATAGATGTCTTGGATGGGCAAGACGCTGGAGCTTGTGCTCGGGGTGCTCAACGGCGCCGTCGGGGACTACCTCGCGCGGACGGGCAATGGGCTGGCCACACCGATGACGTTCGTGCGGGACGGCGCGCCGGTGGCGCCCGCCGAGGTCGCGGTGGCAACCAAGCTCGTCGTGCTCGTGCCGGGCCTGATGTGCACCGAGAGCGTCTGGAAGATGCCGGATGGCAGCGACTATGGTACGCGCCTCGCGAGCGATCTCGGCTACGCACCCCTCTACGTCCGCTACAACACGGGCCTGCCGGTTCCTGACAACGGTCTGGCGCTGGCACGGCTGCTCGATCGCCTCGTCGCCGCGTCCGCCGTCCCCATCGAGGAGATCCTGCTGCTCGGCTTCTCGATGGGCGGGTTGCTCCTGCGCAGCGCGTGTCACGTCGCGACCACCTCGGGCAGCCTGTGGCTTCCGGCCGTTCGCCGGGCGATCTATGTCGGCACGCCGCACCTCGGCGCGCCGGCCGAGCGGGTGGGGCGGGTGGTCTCGCGGCTGCTCGGGGCGATCGACGATCCGTACACCCGTCTTGCCGCCGAGCTCGGCGAGCTGCGCAGCGACGGCATCAAGGACCTCGGCGACGCCGACCTGCGGCACGAGGACCGGGCCCGCCGCCGGGCCACGATCTCGCTGCGCGACCCGCGGCATCCGGTGCCGCTCCTGCCGCAGATCGCGCATCACCTGGTGGCGGGGGCGCTGCCGCGCGATCCGCCCTTCGCGGCGCTGTTCGGCGACGGCATCGTGCCGGTCTCGAGCGGCACCAACGGCCACGCTTCGAGCTCCAGCCGGCGGCCCGATGCGACGATGGCGTTGCCGCCGGATCATGTGAAGGTCATGCCCGGGATCGGGCACCTCACGCTCGCTCATCACCCCGACGTGTACGCGCACATTCGCACGTGGTGCGAGGAGGACCCCCGATGAAGAACGAACAGCTCGAGCAGATTGCTCCCGGCAAGCCCAGCCGGTGGCAGGGCCTCGCGGCGCTCGTGAGCGACGCGGTCGAGCACGGCTCGGGCGCGATCGAGCGCGTGCACGTGGCGACCGCGCGCCGCCCCTTCCGCATCCTCGCGCAGATCCCGGTGGTCGCGGGGCCGGCGGCGGTGGTGCAGGCCGTGCACGACGCGTCGGTGGCGCTGACCTACGACGCCGTCCGCGGCGTGACCCGCGCCGTCCGCGGCACGCTCGCGGTGGCCATCGACGCCGCGACGGCCGAGCGGCCCTGACCGCCTGCGTCACCCACGAGGCACCCCCGCGTCGCGCGCGCCACCGCCCTGCCGGCCGGCGTCCTCGGGCAGCCGCGCATCCGGCTGGCTCGGATTGCGGGTGCTCCCCGCTCGCGTGCCGGGCGTCGTCAGCAAGCCGAAATCGAGCCAGGCGAGCCAGATGTCCGACGGCGAGAAGATGCCGGTCAGCCTGGGTGGATCAGTCGCCACGTCGTTCGAGTACCAGCTGACGAGGTACTGGTTTTTCGCGATCGGCACGACGGCCGTGTACGCGGTGTCGCCCGAGCTCCTGAGCTCGGCCAGCTCGAGGATGTCGATCGGCGAGGACGGGTTGGCTAGATCGCCCACCAGCTCGTAGACGGCCGTGCGCTTCCTGGTCTCGGGCAAGTACTTCCGCGCGACCACGATCTGCCGGCCGGCATGCTCGAACCAGGCTGGACCGTCGAAGCGCAGGTCGAACTTGCGATCGCACGCCCAGGTCGCGTACGGGGGATCGGACGTGCAGATGGCCGTCTGGCCCCCCGCCAGCAGGCCCCGGTTGTCGAGCCGCACCAGCGACACCGCGCGGTCGCCGAAGAAGCGCAGCTCAGCCTCGGACGGCACGTCGTCGACGCTGTCGAAGATGAGCCCGAGCTGCTTCCAGCTCTTGCCGTCGTCCTTCGACTCGAAGCAGCCGACCTTGACGTCGCCGTCGTTGTACCCGGTCGCGTAGAGCGACTGGCCTTTCTCCGCGTAGCGCCAGAAGCCCCACATCTCGTCGTGGACGCGCGTGGGGGTGGGCCAGGTGCGGGCATCGGCGCTCTCGGTCCGGACGGGCCAGGCGAGGCTGCCATCGTCGCGCGGGTAGACGCCGGGCGTGCGCGAGATCGCGAGGACGACGAGCTTTCCGCCGCGGACCAGCAGCTTGGGATCGCGGATGTCGCGGTTCGGCATGAAGATCTCCGACACCATCTGGAAGCTGTCGCCGCGGTCTGTGGACTCGAAGATCTTCAGGCGTGCCTGGGCCGTGCCCTGCTGGCCGCTCTCGCCGCCACGGAACACCAGGTAGAGTCGCCCCTGGAAGTACGCCAGGTCGGTGTTCTCGTTGTGCAGGCCGTCCGTGTAGACGATGCGCTGGTTGCTGACGAAGCCCGCTGTGGGCTTGGCCGGCCCTAGCTCCGCGCGCGCGCCGCGCTCGCCACAGCCGAGGACCACGCAGAAGGCCAGCATCCCCCAGGGCGATCGCATGGCGGCATGGTAGCGCGTCAGGATGCCGGCCCGACGCTTGACGCGGGCTCGGCCCGCTCTCTACGATCGGCCGACCAAGATGCGCGTCGCAGTGGCCGGTTGCGGACAGTGGGGCAAGAACCTCGTTCGTAACTTCTTTCAGCTCGGCCGGCTGGCCGCGATCGTCGACCCCTCTCCCGAGGGGCGCGCGACCGCGGCGAGCATGGCCCCCGGCGTGCCGGTCTTCGAGACCCTGGAGCCGGTGCTCGCGCAGCAAGACGTGGCCGGCCTCGTCGTGGCGACCCCGGCCGAGACCCACGCCCGCGTGTGCGAGCTCGCCCTCGAGGCCGGAAAGGACGTCCTTTGCGAAAAACCCCTGGCGCTGCGCTACGAGGAGGCGCGGCGCGTGGCTCGCCTGGCCAGCGAGCGTGGCCGCATCCTGATGGTCGGGCACATCCTCGAGTACCACCCGGCCATCCTCAAGCTGCGCGACCTGGTCGACCAGGGCCACCTCGGCAAGATCCGCTACGTCTATTCGAACCGCCTGAACCTCGGCAAGATCCGACGCGAGGAGAACATCCTGTGGTCTTTCGCGCCACACGACATCGCCATCATCCTGCGCCTCGTCGGCCAGATGCCGTTCCAGGTGATCTGCGCCGGGGGCGCCTACATCCAGCCGAACATCTTCGACGTCACCGTGACGCAGCTGCTGTTCGACAGCGGCGTGGCGGCCCACGTCTTCGTGTCGTGGCTGAACCCCTACAAGGAGCAGCGCCTCACGGTCGTGGGCTCCAAGCGCATGGCCACCTTCGATGACGTCCGCCACGAGCTCGTGATGCACGACCAGCGCGTCGACCTCAAGGAGGGCGAGCCCGTGCCCGTGCGGGGCGAGGGGCAGCGCATCGAGTACGCCCCCGACGAGCCGCTGCGCCTGGAGTGTGAGGCCTTCCTGACCGCGATCCGGACGCGCGTCGCGCCCATCACGGAGTCCGAGAGCGCGCTCAAGGTGCTGCGCGTGCTGCAGGCCGGGCAGCGGTCTCTCATCACCCAGGGCCAGCCGGTCATGTTGCCGGTGGAGTGAGCATGGCCGAGCAGCCCTCGCGATTCTTCGCGCACCCTTCGTCCGTGGTCGATCCCCCCTGCGAGATCGGTGAAGGCACGAAGATCTGGCACTTTTGCCACGTCAGCCGGGACTCGGTCCTCGGCGCGGGCTGCAACCTCGGGCAGAACGTCTTCATCGCGTCCGGCGTGCGCATCGGCAATCGCGTCAAGATCCAGAACAACGTCTCGGTGTACGCGGGCACGACCATCGAGGACGACGTGTTCCTGGGCCCCTCGTGCGTGCTGACCAACGTCACGAACCCACGATCGCAGGTCGATCGCCATGCCCTCTACGAGCCGATCACGCTGGCGCGTGGCGCCACCATCGGCGCCAACGCCACCATCGTGTGCGGCGTCCGGATCGGACGCTACGCGTTCGTCGGCGCCGGGGCCGTGGTCGCGGCCGATGTCCCCGACTACGCGCTCGTGATGGGCGTCCCGGCGCGGCAAGCGGGCTGGATGAGCCGCCATGGCCAGCGTCTCGGTCCCCCCGACGCCCAGGGGATCAAGACCTGCCCCGAGAGCGGCCTGCGCTACCGCCTCGCGGACGGGCTCCTGCGTTGCCTGGATCTCGACGAGGAAACCCCGCTGCCGGCGACGCTCGCGACCGGCACGCGCCGCTACGACGAGCTCAAGGGGACGAAGTAGCGTGCCGCCGATCGACAACGTTCCGCTCCTCGATCTGCGCCGTGAGCCAGAGCTCGACCTGGCGCTCGAGGAGGCCTTTCGCCGCGTGCTCCGGAGCGGTCACTACATCCTCGGACCCGAGGTCGACGCCCTCGAGGCAGAGTGCGCGAGCTACCTCGGTGTCTCGCACGCGCTCGGCGTCTCGTCCGGCACCGATGCGATCTTGCTGGCGCTGATGGCCCTCGGCATCGGTCCCGGCGACGAGGTGCTCTGCCCGACGTACACGTTCTTTGCCACCGCCGGCACGATCTGGCGCCTGGGCGCGAGACCGATCTTCGTCGACATCGATCCCGTGACGTACAATTGCGACGTCCGTGCGCTCGCCGGACGGATCACCTCGCGCACGCGGGCGATCATGCCAGTGCACCTGTTCGGCCAGGCGGCGGATCTCGATCCCATCCTCGCGCTGGCGGCCGACCGCGGGCTCGCCGTCGTGGAGGATGCAGCCCAGGCGCTCGGCAGCGAGTACAAGGGGCGGCGCGTGGGTGGTCACGGCGCGTTCGGCTGCTTCTCCTTCTTTCCGTCCAAGAACCTCGGCGCCCTCGGGGACGCGGGCTTGCTCACGACCAACGACGCGGCCCTGGCCGAGCGCGCGCGCATCCTGCGCACCCACGGTGGGAAACCCAAGTATCACCACCAGGTGGTTGGCGGGAACTTCCGCATCGACGCGTTGCAGGCTGCGCTTCTTCGCGTCAAGCTGCCGCGCCTCGACGGGTACACGGCGGCGCGACAGCGCAACGCCGCGCTCTACGACGAGCTGCTGCTGGCGAGCGGCCAGGCTGCGCGGGGCGCCGGCGACAGGCCCGTGCTCTTGCCGGCGGTCGTGGCGTCGCGGCACATCTACAACCAGTACGTGATCCGGCTGCCCGAGCCCGGCCATCGCGATCGGCTGCGGGCGTTCCTCAAGGACCGCGGTGTCGGAACGGAGGTCTACTACCCCGTGCCCATGCACGAGCAGGCGTGTTTCGCGGAGCTCGGCCACCGGCTGGGTGACTTCCCGCACGCCGAGGCCGCCGCCCGGCAGACCCTCGCGCTGCCCATCTTCCCGGAGCTGCGGCAGGACGAGATTCGCCACGTGGTCGGCTCCGTCCTGGCTTTCTTCGCCTGACTGACTTTTCTTCTGCAAAGAAGTGGTCGGACCTCCTCTAGAGGGAAACGGCAGTGCGCTGCCAGCTCGAGGAGGACAGCCCGATGTTCCGACGTTCCTTTTCAATTCCCAGTATTTCGACGTTGCTGGCGGTGGTCCTGGTGGCCGGCTGTGGCAGCGAGACCAAGACCGATGGCGCGGGCGGTAGCGGCGCCGCTTGCAAGGCCGACGCGGACTGCAAGGGGACGCGGATCTGCGATCGCGGCCAGTGCGTGGAGCCCGGCGCGGGGGGTGCCGGGGGGCGCACGG
>JAHFDS010000045.1 GCA_023248855.1 Myxococcales bacterium | reverse complement strand
CCACCAGCGCGCCGCCGCGTGGCTGTCGCGGGAAATCCCCACGATGCAGCGGGCCCCCGCAGTGCTGGCACCCTGCCGCGGCGACGCGAGCACCGATGCCCTCGTCGATCTTGAGAAGCCAGCTCCAGAACTTGTCACCGATGGCGTCGAAAGGCAGCATGAGGTCCTCCGGTCCTACACACCCGGAGGCAAGCTCCCTCGGACGACGTGATCAAGTTTTCCGAAGGAGCTTTGCTCTACTCCCTCACCATCCGTGATCGCCGCCGACTGGATCGACCTCGGTCTTCTTGTCGGTGCTCATTGAGCCCTTGGGCGAGGGTGCCTGTTGCGAACATGAGAAGAGCGTGCTCGTTCTTGAACATGTGCTCTGCGGCTGCCTGTTCGACCTGCAACATGGCGCTCGTGTGCACGCAAATGCCGCGGGCCATCAGCTCTTCGAGCTCGCTCGGCACCCCGAGCTCCGCGTTGGCGATTCCCAGCCACGCCCCTACGACGGTAGGTATTGGGCTTCCCTGCGGCCATGCCGCGCCGCACAGACTCTTCTCCGGAGGAAGCTCGCGCGCAGAGGAGAACGCGTGGTGTCGGCTCGAGAGAATGAAGTTGATCGCTGGGAGGCCATTTTCCGCGAACAGTACGGACAGTGCACGACCGACACCGTTCTTCCAGGGCGGTTTGATTTCGATGTCCTTCAGCCCTCCTTGCCTCTTGGCGCCTCGTTCCACACCCGCGCTGATCGGAAGCCGCAAGACCCGTTGATCGGCGGGGCCGTCGTCGGTCCACGGACCGGACAGCCCGACAATCGCGCCCAATGGAACGTCGGTGCGGTAAGGAGCTCTGAATCTTGGCTTGTGCGCGCCATGAACTCCGGACTCCTTCTTTGCTGCCTCCCACGGCGACCTCTCGACGAACACGAAACCGCGCGCAGTCCTGGTCGGCTTCCACCGCACGTCCGTGGGCACAGCGGCCGAGCCTCTTGCCGCGGTCAGCCAGTCGGCAATCTCCTTCGGGTTCGCTACCATCGCTGAAAGAAGCAGAAGCCGCGCCTGCGGCGCCGCGAAGAAGAGCTTGGTAAGCACGACCTCGGCAACCGCCCCGCGGCTCCCCGTGTCGTTCATCAAGTGGAACTCGTCGAATACGCACAGCGCGCACCTAGCAAAGATCTTGGGGGTGAGGCGCATGGCCAACGCGCACTTCTCCGGCGTCATCACCGCGACGATTCGCTTGGTGCCGGCGACCACCTCGGTGCTCTCCAGCGTCGAGTACTCGGAACCGCCGACGAATGCCGTCACTTCGACATCCATCGGATGGAGAGCCTTCGAGAGGTCGCGGCGGATCTGCTGCGCGAGCGTGTTGGTCGGGGCAAGATAGAGCACCCAGCCCCGAGCGAGCGCGTGACACACGGCCAGCTCGGCCAGGAAGCTCTTGCCGCTCCCCGTCGGCATGGTCACTACGGCGTCAGCGGAAGGTCCTGGCAAGCACCTGTCGGAGTATTCACGCGCCGAGGGCCAGAGGAGCGGCCGGCCCGGCGCGCCCTTCGAGCCGACGACCCTACGTCGCAGGTACGCCTCGAAGTTAGCGGCATGCTCCGGGTCACCGTCCGGCCTTGGAACCAGTGCCACGACAGACCGGCCTCGCGTGCTCTCGATCGTCTCGAGGAGGAGCGCGGCCAGATGGTGGACGTCGGCGAGATCAACGAATTGGCGTGGCGCCTTCCGGGTCGCATCCCTCACTCTCCGGCACGCCGCCGCTGATGCATCGGCCCCCTGGTCGTCCTGGCCAGCCAGCCATGCGCGGTAGCGGTCGACCGCGCTACGAAGGGTGCGATAGGAGAGCCTCCTCACGTCGTCGAGAAGCGTAGCGATGAGTACTGGCTGCGTGCGCGGAGTCCCTGCAGTGCCTTCCTCATGCCCATCTCGGCCCACGTTGCCTTGGCAGAGTCGCAGAATGCTGGTCGCGAGGGCGTGGCCCTCCGCCGCGACCTCGTTTGGTCCGTTCCGGGATGAGAGAGCTGCGCCCTTCGCGACGGATGCCGCATTAGCGTCGTATCCGCCGATTAAGAAGAGCAGGGCCGCCTCGATCGCGACGTAGGTTGCCTCGCTAGCGATCGGATCCGAGCCTCCGCCCTGGCCTGTGACGAGCTGTGACAGCAGCGACAGCGCCTCCGCCGCAACGAAGGCGCTTGCCTCCTTCGTCGCCTGGGACGCCTGGACGCCGTGCGCGTTGTCAAACACCGAAGCACTCTCCAGCGCCCCAGCGAGACCTTTGAGCGAGGCGATCATATCGGCTCGCTTCACGGCTTCGTCTCCGGCCGGAGTCGCGTCGATCCGCATCCGCACGATCTCGCTGTAGGCCCACGACAGCGTGCGGCGGGCGTCGGCCTTCTCCAGGCCTGGGATGTCCGCAATCGCGTCGATGACATTTCGGGCGTGCTTATCGAACATAGATCAGGTGTTGCTACCTTGGAGCTCTGCCGCGATGTCGTACATCGCCTGCGCCAAGGCGTCGAAGAAGGTAGTGAAATCAGTAATGGCATGCGGCATGATGCAGATCCGTTCAGGCCGAACGGCGAGCCCCTTGAGCGGCCTGCGCGCCCGCCCCCATCGGGGGCTGTTCGTCGCGTCGTAGTGGGGGTTCGGGATGTACGCGCGGTGCTGCTTCCAGAGGGACACCCTCACCAGTGGCTGCTGCTCCGGCGGCAGCGCGTTCCGCATCGCCTGTGTTATTTGGCGAGCCCGCAGGTCGTGTGTCCCGCTGTCCACGGCGCGAAAGAACTCCGCTGCAGCTTCGATGGCGTCACTTGGCCGGTCTTGGTACGCCTTGGTTTCCACGAGGCTCAACCCAATCTCGGTCGCGCTCTCGTGATAGAGGGCCGCGATGTCAATGCCGTGGTCCTTGGCGGTAACGTTCGGCTGGCTGATCGCCAGGAGCGTCCCGAACGGATGAAACTCTGCGCGGCGGGACGCCAGGAAGAGACAGAGATGCCACAACCCCTCGGCGAGACATGGGTTGCGCTCGTCCCGCTTCCGGACCGGCGTGAGGCTCGATGGCGGATCTCCGACGATCGCTGTGATGTTGGACCACAACTCGAGCCGATCGCGATCGGTGTCCGCCAGCTCCGCCCGGATTCGAAGCGCACTGTCGACGGCGAGCACGCGGAGCGCGACCAGGTATCCCGCGATCGCGCGCGTCAGCGCTGGGTCGCCCCAGCCGGTAACTTCCAGCACTCGGTGAGTCGGCGCCGTCGCGACGCTCAAGACGAGACGAGATGCGAGCATCTCGACGGCCGCGTTTACCTCAGCCTCGAGTTTTTTCGAGAGAGTCATGTCTGGTGGTTGGGGAACTTGCGCCGACCTGTCCGCTGCTTCCCCCGGACGGATCGGCGCGACGCTCACCTGATGCTACCCGAGCCGGGTAATACAGTCTAACTAGCGGGGACTTTGGAGAGCAGTGTGCGCATCCCCGGCTTGGCCGCCACCTGCCGGGTCACGCGCCGTTCTCCGGCGCCGTCTTCCCTAGACATGAAAAACCACGTCACCCTCGGGCTCGCCCTCCTCGGCGCGAGCCTGCTTCTCGCCGGCTCGCGCTCGGGCTGCGCGGCCCCGGCAGCCACCGGCCCCGAGCCGGGCACATTCGCACTCCTCATCCTCGGCGGCATCGGCTGGCTCCTGTGGCGCACGCGCGACCTTCGCGCCAAGCGGGGCGAAGAGCGTCGAAAGAATGCGCGTCCACGCGACCGGGCGCTCCCGCCAGCCGGCGCCTGGGGCGAGGACGAGCCATGAGTCTCGAGAGCCTGGTCGGCTGGCTCCGGCGTCACGACGCCCGGGCGGCAGTCACGGCCGAACGGCGCGCCATTGCCGCGGAGCGCAGCCAGGGCGCCGAGCGTGCGACCCGCGCCGCGCGCAACCTCACGGGCACAGGCGTCGACCTCGGCTTCATCCTTCCTTCGGGCGAGCGCGTCGCCGTGCCGCGGGCTCGCGCGCTCGGCCACTGGGGCATCTGGGGCCCGACCGGCGTCGGCAAGAGCTATGCGCTGGTCTCCCTCCTCCGCAGTTACCTCAAGGCCGGCGTGCGCTCGGTCTGGGTGCTCGATCCCAAAGCCGAGACCGTGGCGCTCGCCGAGCAGATGATCCTCGAGATCGCTTCGTCGCTCCCGCGCGTGCAGGCCGACCGTCTGCTCGACGCGGTAGTTGTGATCGAGCCCTTCTCTACCGAGTCCCTGCCCCCACTCCAAGTCCTTCTGCCCGAGCCCGGCTCGGACCCGGAGCTGCAGGCCTGGGAGGTCGCGACCCTCGTCGTGCGCGCGGTCGGGGCCGAGGTGGGGGTACGGCAGGAGGCGCTCCTGCACCGTTCGATCGAGTGCCTCATCCGGGCGCGGTTGCCGCTCACGCTCCTGCCCTTGGTGCTCGAGTCGCCGGGTGTGCTCGAGCGGATGGGCGAGCACGAGATCTTCCGGCTGACCTCCGCCAAGCTCGCCCGCGAGTCGCGCGAGCGCATCGCCGGGCTCATGGGCCGGACCGAGCGGCTGCTGCGGCTCAAGTCGATGCGCCTGATGCTCGGCGGGGCCGAGCGCTGTCTCGACTTCGGCAGTCTCCTCGACGATCGGATCGTGCTCATGAACCTGGCCCCGCCGCAGGGGAGCGCCGACATCGGCCGGTTCCTGATGGGCCTCTTGTGGCAGAAGCTGGTGCGCGCCATCCTGGCCCGGCCCAACGGCTCGCCGCCTGCCGTGGTCGTGCTCGAGGAATGGCCGGAATTCCTCGCGGGCGGCGGGCCCGATGTCGCCGACTCCTGCGAGCGCCTCTTGCGCCTGGCGCGGAGCCGGGGCGTGTTCCTGGTGCTCCTCGCCCAGGACCTGGCCTCGGTCGGGCGCGTCTCGGCCTCCCTTCCGCAGGTGGTGCGGACGAACCTGCACTGGCACGCCGTCTTCCGCTCGACCGAGGACTGGCGCTTCGCGCTGCCGGTGACCGGCTGCCGGCAGAAGCCAGCGGGTCCGCCCTGGGAGGCCCGCAGCCGCGGGTACATGACCCGAGGCGAGGAGATGACCGTACTTGAAGACGAGCTCGCGCATCTGCCCGACCGCGAGTGTTTGCTCCTTGAACGACGCTCGGGCTTCCCGGCCGTGCGGGTGCGGACCTCCGACCTGGTGCTCGGCCGGCATGACGCCGGAATCTTGCGCGAGCGGGCCGAGGCGAGCGGGGTCCTGGTCTCGGCCGCGGCACTCGCCGCTCACGAGGCGGCCGCGCGGGCGCGGTTCGCGGAGGACGCTGCGCCCGCCGGTGCCCCTGACCGGCGAGGAGCTCCCGCGCCGCGCATCCGACGCCGGGGCGGCGGTCCCTTGGACCTCGGGTGAACTGAATGGAACAGCGGGCTCTGCGCGCGGCGATCTTCGCCATCAAGGCGGTGATCCTCGCGCCCCTCTTCGCCGCATACGCGCTCTGGTGCGCCCTCTCGGGATGGCTCCGGCTCTCGGGCCGCATCCAGGGGGCGAAGCGATTGCTCGCGCCGACGATCTCGTGCCCGAGCTGCGGGAGGGAGAACGCGCTCGCCGGCCGCTGGCGATGCGCCTCCTGTCAGGCCCGCTACCAAGGTTACGTCGGCCGGTGCAGCCACTGCGGCGCCGGGGCGACCTTCTTCCCCTGCGAGGCCTGCGGCATCTCGATCCGACTGGTGCTCTGACTCCCATGCCCCGGCTTGCGCTTCCTCGCGACCTCCAGATCTTGTCGGCCCTCGGCACGCTCGCGCCCGCCTCGGCCGAGGACATCCAGCGGCTCTTGTTCCCCGGCACCGAAGCCGAGCAGGCCCGGCGGAGCACGGCCCGACGCCGGCTCGGCAAGCTCTGCATGCTGGGCCTTGGGCGGCAGCTTCGCACCGTCAACCTGGCGGACCCGGCTTGGTATGCCCTTACGCCCCGGATTCGAACACACGTGCCCGACTCGTTTGGCGAGTTGGCTCTTCATGGCCGCCTGGAAGTCGTCGCGTCTCTTCGCCCGTGTCATGCCTTCCTTGCGTCGGGAGAAGCCTACCTCTCCCGCCCGAGTAGCTCCGCTTGGACACCTGGGAGGAGTCGGCTCGTCGTGTCCACCAGGTCGAGAATCTTCTGCGCAATACCGGCGCTGTATTCGGCGACCTGCTGCCCGTTGGGCATCCGGGGGTCTTGAATCTCTGACAGAGTAAGGTCCTTCGGCAGTTTCAAGAAGGGTAGTGCCATGTGGGCGTACTGCTGAATCTGTCCGGAGTGGGCGACCTCATCTCTGTAGTGAATCGCTTCCGCCAGCCAGCCATCGATGGCGGCGATCAGATGATTGATCATCGTGTCGCGGTGCGAGAACAGCCCATCCGGAAGGTCTCTCAGCCACCGCACCACGCGCCATCCAGGAACCTTCTTGCCATCTCTCGATGCCTTGTTGAACCCTCTGATCGCCTGCCCCGGCCTGATCGCGGCGGTCATCATCTGTGCGAACACGTCCATGAACGCCTTGGTTGCCATTAGAACAACGTGCACAGAGCCCAGGCAACGAAGGGAGTAATTCAGGAGAATCGATGGCTTGTTTGGATCCGGGCTGGCTCCGCGGAACTCGTTCGACTCCTGCACTGCACGGAGGAAGCTCTGCCGATCCAGCTCCAACGACAGCGCCACCTGTTCCGCCGCGTGCTGGACCAGTGACAACTGCTCAGCGGCTGCGAAGCAGTACCCGCGAAATGACTCAGGAAACGCGTTGGGATTCAAGGGACCAAGAGAACGCCACGCCTCTCGCGTCACGATCACGACCCGAATCACTCCCATTGCGGTCATCCACCACCGCTTGTGTAGGCCAGATAGGCGGCCCCACCAGCCAGGATTGCGGTCCACCAGGCCACAGTGCGACGCAGCTTGGGGTTGGCGTAGAAGGGGAACAAGAGAGCCGAGCGAGGCCTGCCGGATTCCGTAACCCATCGGGCCGGCAGTCCGACGCAGTTTCGGCTCTTGTTCGAATGAAGATCGCACGACTCCAGCAAGACCATGGGCCGCTCGCCCCAGTACTGTCGGCGGCTACCTCCGCCCTCCACGACGACGCCGACCCAGTTGTTGCTCAGGATACACTCTGTTAGTCGCAGTGTTCCGCCATCCGATGCAAATAGACCATGCCCAAAACTGTCGGCTATCGTGCAGCGAAGAAGGCGAAGGTCCGACGACTGCACCGAGCATGCATCTAGCGGCGCCGAGAAGCTGCAATCTGACATGGTTCCATTGACATTCCTCATCGTTGCCCCGAATCCTGCTCCGCCAGAAGGTCGCCCGAACATGTCTACCGCAGCCTTAATCCTGCAGGTGACCTTCTCCACCTGCGCCAGCTTGACGCGTTCCAGATCCAGGCCAGTGGCCCCATGATCTCCGCTGATTGACACCCTTTCGAGTCTGACCATATCGGCATCCGAGACTCGAACGCCCCAGCTGTCCGTGATAGAGCATTTCACGTCGCACAGCTTGACCAGTTGGGCACCAAGGACCACAAGACCCGACGTTGACGCCGCTAAGGCACATCGCTCGACGACCACTTCTCGCGCGTCCTTGGCAGCCACTGGGACGCGGATACAACGAGTGACCTTCGTGTCTCGGATGTGAACACGCGCCTCCCGGTGCGCAAAGATGCCGAACTCACTGTCATCAACCTGGCATCGGCTCAGCCTGGCGCAACCTGCTTCGACCCGAATTGCGGCCCCCTCGGTTGTGTCCGCCTTGATCGTGGCCTTCCCGCTTGGCGAAAGAAGTCTCAGGACCTCCTGATCGGGTATTCCACACCGACCGCCACGCACCCGACACCGGTGAAGGCGAACCCTGCCCCCGTTGACACGTATTACGTTGATTTCACCGTCCCCGGTGCCAAGCACTGTCATGCGCCGGAGCGACAACCGGCCACGAGTCTCTACGATGATCGCGGAAGGTCCCTCATGAATGAGTCTGGTGCCCGCACGCCCTGAGCCTGTGATCCGCACCTTCCTGGACAGGACCAGTGGCCGCTCCAGGATGTAGTCCCCTTCGGCGAGCTGAATGTCGACTTCGCCCCTGACGAGGGCAGATGCCAGCTCAGCCGTCGTCGCGACCTCAACCGGAGCGCCGCCGTGGTCCATGTGATCCGCAGTCTACCTCGGCTGGCGGCCCGGATCCCCGGATCACAAGCCCGCGTTGGATCCCTGCCGGGCCGAGTACCACGGGTACGTCGGGTGCTGCGCCCTCTGCGGCGAGGGGGCGAGCTTCTTCGCCTGCGAACGCTGCGGCATCTCGATCCCGCTCACGCTCCGGTGACGGGTCATGCCGGGGCGTCCGTGGGCGTCTTGCGCGTCATGGCGATCACGAGACCCCGCCTCGCGCTCCCGCGCGACCACCAGATCCTCGCCGCAGTCGGCACGCTCGCGCCCGCCTCAGCCGAGGACATCCAGCGGCTCCTGTTCCCCGGCACCGAAGCCGAGCAGGCCCGGCGCAGCACCGCTCGGCGTCGGCTCGGCAAGCTCTGTCGCCTCGGCCTTGGGCGGCAGCTCCGCACGGGCAACCTGGCCGACCCGGCTTGGTATGCCCTCACGCCCCTGGGCAAGGAACGGGTGGAGGAGGCGAGCGCAGGAGGCGAGACCGCCGTCCGCACGCTCACCGGCCTCGGGCGGATGAACCTCAAAGCCCACCGGGAGCTGAACCGGCTGCGTATCTCCTTCGTCCTCGCGGCGCGGGCGCACCCCAAGCTCGCGCTCCGGGCCTGGCTGCCCGAGCGCGAGCTGCGTGCGCTCGCCCCGCGAGAGCAGAGTCCGCTTGTGCCGGACGCCCTCATCCTCTTCGAGCACCAGGAGAGCCGGACCGAGATCGCGCTTGCGATCGAGCTCGACCTCGGCACCGAGCGCCACCAAGTGCTTCGCGCCAAGGTCGCCGCCTATCGGGCGCTCCGCGGTGCCCCGCTCTTCGGCAGCGGCCACTGGCTCCTGGTCTTCGTCGTCCCCTCCGCCCGGCGGGGCGACGTCATCTTGAGGCTCCTCCATGAAGGCGGAGCCGACGACTTCGCCGCCTTGGGTGTGCTCTGTGAGCTGGGTGAGCGCACGGTGCTCGCGGAGGGTTGGTACTCGGCCAAGACCGGCGAGCCCGTCGCCCTCTTCTGACCTTCTCACCGGCTGCGCCGGTGAAGGAGCACCTTGCCGGTTCCTGGAACGCATCTGAACCATTCACGAACGACCACCGGCTCCTGCCGCAGCCGTCGCGGCAACTCGTCGCGGCAGTGAGCGCCCGACTTCGTCCGCAGGAAAAGGTTGTGCACTCCTCCCGGGTCCCGGGTCACAGAGAGCGAAGCGCGGACGTCTCCAGAGCCATGCGTCTGTCACCGAAGAGCCATCTCGAGCTCGCCATGCTCCTCTCCTTCGAGGAAGGAAAAGTCCTCACCGGAGCCGACCCCTTCTTCAGACTGGGCGCGCTCGAAGCCTTTTGCGCCCGGCATGCCATCGGACTGCCACTCGGCCGCCGGCTCGTGTCGATCCTCGGCCAAGCGGGGGTGCTCCCGGCCGCCCAGGTGCCGCCGAAACTGGGAGGACGGGGCGTGGCGCGGATCGACCGCGACGCCGCCTGTTGCTTCCTCGGAATCTGGTACGAGCGGTTCAGCCGCCGTTTCTTTGAGGGCAGACTCGGCGCGGTCGAGTTCCGCTTTGAGGCGACAACACCGGACGCCCTCGGCGAGTACTGGCCGGGCCGGCCCGGGACTCCATTCATCGCGGTAGATCTCCGCCGCTGCTCCACGGGCTGGCTCCGCCTCCACGTCCTCCTGCATGAGATGATCCACGCGGCCGAGGAGCTGGAGCGTCAGCCCGTCTATCTCGATGCCCGGTACCACACGACCTGGTTCCGGGAGCGGGCGCTTGAGCTCGGCATCCCCGCGAACAAGGCAGGGCAGTCGTTCGCGGTCGTCCCGGACGGGCCTTTCGCCATGCTCATGCGCGAGTATGGCATCGCGACCGACCGGCGCTGGCGCGACCGCTTCGCCTTCGCCGAGGCGCGGCACCGCGCGGCGCACCGGCACGAGCGCCCGCTTGCGACGGGCTGACCACCGGGCGAACAGGTAGCCGGCCTCGTCTCTCGTTTGCTGGCTACGATCCCTTCCCGCCGTATCAATCCTCGGGATAGCCGCATCGAGGGGGCAGCCGGTCGTCAGCGCGGCGCTCCACTCGCAGTCGATGCTGGCGAGCGACCACTCCGGTCGCGCCGCCCGTGGCTTGCTGGCGGATTGCCCTACCGCCCCGCTTCACCGTCGCCGCCACTTGTCCCGGTAGCTCGGCGGCTCCGGGATGGGCGCCTCGGGCTCCTTCGCCTTCTCCGCCACGAAGGTGCTGCCGTCCCCGTCCTTGATCTTGATCTTGATCGTGCCCTGCAGGCGTCCGTCCGGTGTCCCCGACTACATGATCCGCGGCGGGAGCACGTATCGAATCCTGACGGATCACCTGGGCTCCCCACGCGTGGTAGTCGATGCGAGCACCGGCGCCGAGGCGCAACGGATGGGCCACGACGAGTGGGGCAACCTGCTGCAGGATACGAATCCGGGATTCATTCCATTTGGCTACGCCGGTGGCCTCTGGGATGCCGACACGCATCTGGTGCGCTTCGGCGCGCGTGACTGCGACCCGGACACGGGGAGATGGCGGAGCAAAGAGCCGCTACGATTCGATGGCGGGCTCAACTTCTACCTATATGCATTGGGGGACCCAATCAATACGATCGATCTGGATGGACTAGATCCCGACCGGGGAGCCCAGGGAAACAGTGGTGGCGGTGCGGGGGGCTCAAGCGGTGGCATGAGCGGTGGCGGTACAGGAGCCCCCGGCGCGGGGGGATACGCCGGAAATCCGGGGACGAGCGGATCTGCAGGCAATCCTGGGCGACCGCGGCCGCTCGGGCCGATGGCTGGACCGAAGCGGCCCCGCAATCCACCGTATCGCCCCTGGTATGAACCGCCCTGTGACCCGGGGAAGCCGCCTTCTGATGGCGGACCGCCTGAGACGCCGGAGGAGAAACGCCATCGCTGCTACCTGGAAGCCAAGGCTGGGTATGACATTTGTCTCAACGAGGGAAGGGCTAAGGCCTTCTGTGATCAAGTGCGTGAAATCTTGTATAGAAATTGCGTCGGTAAGGGCTACAATTAGTCGTGCATCGATGGCCGGAGTCTGCAGCCACTCTTGTCGCGCGAGAGGCACTTGAGGCAGCGTCCGAAGGTCGACTCGAGGAGGCGACCGAGGCGTTCCTCGCTGCCCGGCGAGGCGCCAAGACGCAGGAGGACTTGCTTCACGTCATTGCCACGCAAGCTCTGGCGTACTCAGTCGCGGGCGATTGGAAGCGTGCCGATATCTGCTATGGAACCCTCGCGCATATGCAGCCCGAGCATCACCACCTCGTGAGTGCCGCTCAATCAGCGCTTCGCGCCGGCCGGCCGCGAAGAGCAGCCCGATTTCTTGCCGCGGCAGAGGTCGCAAGGCGCGAGATGGTTGAGGTGTGGATCTCGCTTGAGCATCAGCTGCGCTCCCAATTGGAAAGTCAGCGCGACAGCAGGAGGGGGCGAAGCCGGAGGCGCTGATTCGTCTCCGATCATCTCATCCCACCAGAAGCCTTGACGAGGGTGTGAGATTCGCTAAAGCGCATGGATCAATGTACGAGTTCAACGCTGCTGGATCCCACTGGTACACGAGGGGACCTGACGCCGGAGACGACCTGGGCAGGGGTGGAGAGTGGTTGCCGGGCACGGGGCAATCGGCGTGCCCGATGCAAGTCCGCGAACGATCGTCGAGCCGCAACTGAGGTAAGCCGTCCGCGTCGGACCGCGGGCCTGGCCGTACCGGTCAGCGAATGAACCGACCGCGCGTCCGGGTCGTGCACGCCGCGGTGCCATCGAGGACACAGCTGTAGCCAGCCTTCCGCCGCACCTCACGCCTGCCCCCGCGGTCGTGGCACCACCGGCACCGCGTGCGTGGCGCTCGCTCCTGCGCCGCCCGTCGCGTGCACTGCTTCTGTGCTCTCCTGCTTCTCGGGCCACGCGGCGGGCCGCGCTCCGCTCGCGCGACCAGTGGATGCCACCACCCCGTCAACGCTCCGGTGATAATTCGGATAGGGGTAGTCGGTCGTGAGGAAAAGGCGGGGACAACTCGATGGATCCAGCGCCGGCTGGGTACGAGCGCATGAGCGGCCGAGAAGCGCTCGCCGGGTCACGCTCAAGCCGCCACGAACGTCTTTCTCTGCATGATCACCACCAAGCCCCCAGGAGCAACACCGTCGGCGCCACCGCGCCTCCGCCATGTCCCGCTCTCGGGCGGAGACGTCCGTGACGTCATGATCGAGACCGTCCCAGACGGCCTCCTCCTGACGCTCCTCCCGTCCGACCCGAAGACCGCCATCCTCCAGGCCAAGCTCACCGCCGAGGAAGCGCGGTCGCTCGCCTCGGCGCTTAGGTCCGAGAAGGCAGTAGGAGGACCGCCCAAGCCTGCGGCCACCTTGCCGCCAAGGCCCCTGTGAAGGGCGTGACAGTGAGGCTCGCGACAACCCCGCCCGGGAGGGACCACCCTCTGCGAGCCGCAGGACCCGAGGGCCTAGGGTCTGCTGCTTGCCCGCTTGAGTGAGCAACATGCTGGCTGTGCGCCGTCCTGTCCGCGCTGCGACACGCGGGCGCGGGCGCTCGACGATGCCACCGCCTCCCCCTATCTCACGACCGCCGAGGCCGCCCGCTACCTCCGCTACCGCTCAAGCGCCGCCATCCGCATGGCGGTCCACCGCGGCTGGCTCGTTCCCTGCGGCCGCGGTCCGCGCGGCACGCACATGTTCCTCCGCGGCGACCTCGATCGGTTCGTGGCTTCGCGATCGGAGCAGGCTATCCTTCCCGCATGGTGCCGACAGGTGCGCAAGCGAAAGGAGGATGTGAATGCGCACACGCACCAAGGTCCCGTCGGAGCTCGACGGGATCAAGCAGCTCAAGAAGGGCCTCTACCTCGTCCGCGCGACGCGGGTGGACCCGAAGACCGGCAGGCGGAGAGACGTCAAACGAAAGGTCCGGTGCATGAGCCTCCAGGCGGCGGCGCGGGCGAGGGACGAGCTCCAAGAGGAGATCGCGCGGGCGGCGCCCAAGCCCGGTCGCGTTCGCCTCGCCGACTACGCGACCTCGTGGCTGACTGGCAAGCTGCCCATGCTCAAGCCGTCGACCCAGGCCCGGTACGGCCGGGACCTCGACCGGCTCGTCGCTGACCTGGGCGACATCTATCTCGATGCCTTGAGTCCTGAAGACGTCCAGGGCTGGATCGGCGAGAAGTCCGAGATCTGGGCGCCGGCGACGGTGAACGGCTGCCTTCGGGTCCTGAAGACCATGATGGCCGATGCGGACGCGCACCGCGATCTGCCGAAGAATCCGGTGGCTCGCATCCGAGCTCTCCCGGAGCGACCGGACACCGAGTCGGACGAGCCGCGCAACCTGCTCTCGGCCGATGAGATGGCCCGTTTTCTCGAGACGCTGCAGGAGAGGTTCCCGCAGTGGCACACGTTGGTGTTCACGCAGTTCGCAACCGCGCGCCGCTTCGGCGAGGTGGCGGCGCTCCGCTGGGAGGACATCGACGAGGAGCGCGGAGTCGTGAAGATCAGGCGCGCTCACTGGAACGGCCACGTCTCAACGACCAAGACCGGCAACCGCGTGACCGCGCCCCTCACGGACGAGCTCAAAGATCTCCTGCATGAGTGGCGGCAGCAGATGGTACGGACCAAGCACCGCCATCTCGATAGTGGCTGGATCTTCCCCTCCCGGGCGGGGAAGCCCCACCTGAACGCGAGCTGCATGCGCAAGGCGTTCGTAGACTGTCTTGAGCAGATCGGCGTCAAGCGCGATTTTTCGTCGCACGGTCTTCGGCGCACGGCGAACGACCTCCTCCGGCGGGTCGCGAGCGGGCAGGTGACGCGCGCCATCACCGGGCACGTCACCGAGGCCATGACCGAGCACTACAGCCACGTGGATGCGGCCGAAAAGCGCAAGGCCGCCGAGGGGATGCTCACGCTTCTCCGAGGCGGGAGTCGAACCTGATGTGGAACTTCGTGTGGAACCGCGGTCCGGATGTGGAACTTCAAGAAAAAAGCCGGTCCGCCTCGAGGGCCAACCGGCTGATTTCTTTCTGCTATTTGGAGCGGGAGACGAGATTTGAACTCGCGACGTCCACCTTGGCAACCCGATCGACGGGGTAGGGCGGACGGGCAGATAGAAGGCATCACAGGGGCTTAGACGTTTCCGGGCGTCGCGTGCTGCCCCTTGATGTTGCGCTGGAAGTGGGGACCGAAGTGGGGACGTATTCGCTTATGCATATGAATTGGTAGCAGCTATCCACAGCGGGAGAAGGGACGGAAGGATTCGGATAGGCGAATGCGTTGGCGGGTCATCACGGCCATGGGCGATCGAGGCGGAGGACGAGCCAGATGTTCCGCTGCGCGTGCGGCCTGCGGATCACCCACCACCTGCGCCGCGCGCTTCCGCCCGAGTCGGGGAGAGGTTGCCAATCGAGGACGATGTCGCACCGGCCGGCGTCCACCTCCTCACGGGGCCAGCCAAGAACACAGGGCCGCAGGGCGAGCCCGGCAAGCCACGCGCGCTCCCACCAGCCCGAGGGCACCGAGACGTTGATCGTCCAGTGGCGCCCGTTCTGCGCCGCCATGATGGCGGGCTCGCCCCGCCGGACCGTGACGACCACTTGAGCCGGCCGACGTTGGACCGAGCGGGAGCGGTCGGCCCTGCCGCGCCGGGGGTGCATGTGCTGCCTGAACAGTCGGGCGATCTGCAACTGCTCGGCGCGGGTCAGTTCGGCAGCACCGATAGAGGATGCGGTGTGCGCTTCCAGGGTGCCGACAGGCTGGTCTACGTTCACGCGATCCACAGGCCAATCTTGACACCGACTAGATCGGGCCCTTACTTCCTCTTGCGCGGCCGTGTGGCCCTCGGCGCCACGACCGGCACCCGCGAAGCGCGGAAGGCGGCAAGGGCGGCGCGCAGCTCGTCCACGGCGAGCGGGTCGGGGTCTGCCAGCACGAGTTCCAGCATGCGGCGCACCACCTCGGAGCGCCCGAGCTTGTACCCAGTGCGCTCGGCCTCGTCCGCCACGAGGCGATCGAGTGCGTCGCGCAGCTCGACGGTCACGCGCACGTTCATCTGAAGGTCACTCGGCGTCGCCACTCATCAGCTCCTCGCGGGTCACGCCCGCCACGATGCGCACGACGGCGCAGAACTTGGGCCACGGCTGCGCGAGGGCCCATGCGCGGAACGCCCCAGGCGGGTCGGCTCGTCGCCTCACCTCCTCGGCGAGAGCGCCCGTCACCGGGTCGGCCTCGGCGGCAAGCGCACGGACCACGGCCTCTTCGCCGAACAGCGCGGCGGCGGCCTCGCGCCCGGTCACGCGGCGCTCGCGGTGCGGGCCACCACTCGGCGCACAGTGTTCGCGAACCACTTGCCGCCCGTCTTTGTGCGGTGGCCCTCGTCCGTGAGCGTCGCCGCGATGGCGCGCAGGGTCAGCCCGGCGGCACGAAGCTCGACGATGCGGACCACCGTGGCGGCCTCGGCCTCGACGCGCTCGACCACGCGGCGGCCGTGCTCGTCCCGGGCGTCGCCGTGGCGCCAACCAAGGGCGGCCCCGCCGAGCTTCACGCCCTCGTCTCGCAGATAGCCAAGGGCATCCTTCGTGCGCTCGCCGATTGCCTCGCGCTCCCACTGGCTCACGCTCGCCAACACGTTCAGCACGAGGCGCCCCCCGGCGCTGCGTGTGTCGATGTTGTCTGCCACCGAAAGCAGCTCATGCTTGCCGTCGCCGAAGTAGTTCTCGACCAGGATGCCGAGGTCTTTCACGCTGCGGGTCAACCGATCGAGCTTCGCCACGAGCAGCCCGGCGGCCTCGCCGGCCTCCATGCGGGCCAGCGCGGACGCGAGCCCCGGGCGCTTCAGGGTCTTGGCCGACACGCCCGAGTCCACGATCACGCCCACCAGAACAAGCTCGTGAAGCTCGCAGTAGAGGCGGAGCTTCGAGGTCTGCGCATCGAGGCTCACACCCTCTTCGGCCTGCTTCGCGCTCGACACGCGAACGTACCCGATCACCTTCGTCGCCGTCTTCGTGGTCGCCATGCACCGGAAGATATACCTTGATATACCCAATGGCAAGGGGGTTCGTAACAGGAACGACCGTCTCTGTTACAGGCGGCCCGTTTTCCCCCGCGTCAATGGCGGTGCTCGACTGGGCAACCCCCGTGGGCAGGGCCCCGAACGCCGCACCTTGGGGACTACCTGGCGGGCGTCCGCGCGATGCAGAGCCGGGCGCACTCGTCGCGCGTCTGCTCGGGCGTGGACAGCGGCGAGGGCGGGTCGGGGACGAAGCCGTCGTCTAGGAACGTGACCCCTGGGGGGCCGCGGAGAGCCTGGTCGAACGGGTCGATCCTTTTCTTCTTTCCCGCGCTATCGGGGAGGGGCGCACGCGCCGCGTCGTGTGCGGCCCACGGGTCCACGGCCGTTTTCTTCTTTCCCGCGCTATCGGGGAGGGGCGCACCGAGTATGTCTGCGAGCGGGTCGGATGCCCTGCCGCTGGCTCGCGCCTTCACCGCCGTCGCATCGGGCACGGCCGCGTCCGCAACTCTGCCCCTACGCTGACTTTCCACGAGCGCGATCCGCGTCTCCACGCACAGATCGAAGCACTCCCTCAAGCTCGACCGCTCGGGCGCCGAGCCCTTGCAGCCGAGCGCTACCACCACGACCGCCACCAGCTCGCGCACGACACGATGGTACCCCGACCGGGGTGGGACTCACCGCGCTTACGCCCTACAGGGTCATGGGGCGGCACGCGAGATCCCAGAAAATTCACGGTTTTCGGGCTCGCTCGCACGCTTCCTGGCTAGCGCGCTTTCATGCTGGCCGTCGGTTCGTCGGGGAACACAGGTCGCGCACGGCACTCAGGCGGGCGAGGCGGCGAGTCGGCCGAGCGTGCGCAGCGTTGGCTCCTCGACCGGTCCGAGCCTACTTGCGCGCGCCCGCCTTGGGGCGACCCACCGGCCGCTTGGGCGGCGCCGAGGAGGTGGGCGCGAGCAGCCGTTGCACCGGGACGCCGAAAGCAGCGGCGAGCCTCACGAGCGTGCGCAGCGAGGGATTGAGGCTGGCGTACTCGACTTTCTGAACGTGCTTCAGATCGAGCCCCGCCATGTCCGCGGCCTTCTGCTGCGTCCAGCTTCGGCGCCGTCGCAACCGGGCCACGTTCGCGGCAACGTGCCGGCGGGCTGTCTCGAAGGCGTCCCCGGCGGCGGCCATGCCTTCGAGTAGCTGGCGCCCGTCATCGGTAAAAACCTCACCCTTGGGGTAATGTCGCCTATGCTTGACCTCCCGGATTGGCGGGGATGAAGGAGGGACACATGCGAGGAGTCGTGGGCCTGACGCTGGTGGGGCTTCTTCTGTCCGGGTGCGGTGGCGACGGCGGTGGTGCGGGTGCCGGCATGGCCGGCATGGGGGCCGCTGGGTCTGCCGGTGCAGCGGGCGCCGCTGGCGGGGCGGCGGGCATGGGTGCCGCTGGCGCGGGCGCAGGGGGGAGCGCAGGGGCCGCAGGCGGAGCCGCTGGCCGTGGCGGAGCCGGTGGGGGCGTGGCGGGGATGGGAGGCGCGGGGGCTGGCGGAGGCGCGCCGATGTGCGTGGCAGCGGGTGGGAACTGTCGAGGTGTTCCGAACGGCTGCTGCAATGGCGTGCGCTGTGTGTACGACCAGGCGTCTGACTTCTACGTGTGCGCGGCTCAGTGCCTTGTGGCAGCCGACTGTACGAGTGGCTGCTGCTCGCCATTGGTCGATGGCCCTGGGGCGGTGTGCGCCCCCGTCGTGCCCGGCCGGCGGTGCCTGTAGGGTCCGCGGTGGTCTCCGTGCGCGGACTCGCGATGATTGCTGTGCTGTGCTCGGCGTGTGGCGGCGACGACTTCAAGTGCGGGCTCGGGGAGATCACCGGAACCTGGCGGACGTCCGTTCACGAAATCAATGGCACTTGCGGCGCCATCGCCGACGACACGACCAACTTCAGTGCGCCCATGGACGACAACTGCCAGACTCACTCGAGCGCGGTGTCCCCCGATCTGTGCCGCATGGACATCGACTACACCTGCCCGGTGACAGACGCCCGCACCGGAGACATGGGCACGGTGCACTGGACCCAGGTAAGGCACCACGTCGAGGAGCGTCGCATCGAGGGTACGGGCACCGTTCGGGTGGTGGTGGCCGGGAGATCCTGCCAGAGCACCTATGACATTACGCTGACCAAGCTGTAGTTTCCGCCCTCCGACCCGAGGACCCGCGCTCCTCGACGCCGCGCCACGCGACCACGCGCACTCCGCCGACCACTCACGCACCCGCCTTCGACGGGACCCGGCGGGCTTCGCCACGAGCCCACCAGAAAAGCCCCACCTCTCGAGAATTGGGGCGAAAATCCGGGCAGGGGGCCACTGTCAAAGAATGGATAATATTATCGCTAGACAGCGTAGGCATTGACGAATCTGCGGCAGGTAGTACTTGCGCTCAATGGGCGTCGCTCCCGCTGGCGCGACATTCGTTGCACGGGCGCTGTGTCGCTGATAGTAATGGGACATGAGCACCTCGATCGAAAGACTTGGGGTCGTGACGACTGCTGATGCAGTGCTGGCGCTCGGGGTCTCGCGACACTCGGTGCTGCGGGCCGTCCGCCAAGGCCGCCTCCGCTGCACGCGCACACCGGGCGGGCACTGCCTCTACCTGGCCAGCGACATCGAGGCGTACCAGCGCTGGCGCGCGCGCGGCGGAGGTCGCGTCGAAGCGCGCTGACTGACTGAGACGCGGGCCACGCGCATTCGTGGCAGACAAGGCGAAGGCTCGCCCGGCGACAATTCCAGAGCGAGCCTTCAGGGAGTGAACAATGCAGAGTCTACCGCAGTGCGACCTATCTGGCAATCCACATGAGTTACCGCCACCGCTCTTTGGCCATCGCGCCGAGGTATCGGAGGTGCGGGCCGCCTACCTCGCCGCGTGCGAGGAGCACGCTCCGCTCCCGCCCGAGTACGAGCCCATGTGGCATGCGGTGATTGACCTGGCGGACGCCGCACAGACGGGCGAAGCAGACCCGGTGCGGGCGTTGGCCCTCATCCGCGCCGAGACCGAGCGCCTGCCGGCGGTCCGAAAGAGATATCTTGCCGCGCGGGCGTGGACCGTGGCGTGCCAGGAGAAGGTGCCCCTCACCGCGGCCGACCTCGTGGCCATCTTTGCAGCTGATGACCAGCTACGCGCCGCCCTGCGTGGGGAGGCGCCCGTCGCCGAGGCGGTCGAGGTATCGGAGCAGGCGACAGGGCGGATCTACTGCGCCGCGTACGAGTGCATGCGCGCCCGCGCTCGCAGTGCCGCTCGCAGTGCCGCTCGTGCGTCTGCCGTGCGGCGCGGTGCCGTGGCTGTCCGCCGCACCGGGCACCGCCAGACGCACCACCACCGCCACGCGGCTGCCGGTGCTGGCGGAGGAGGCGACGGAGATCCAGAACCAGACCCAGCGCACCACCCGTCGCCCGCGCCTCGCGCTGGCCAGGTTGACGGCACGACCCCCTTCGAGCGCGACATCACGATCACCCCAGACGCCACGACGCCCGACGACAGGGCCAAGGCCGGGGTGCGCCCGGCCGACGACGAGCGCATGCGCGACGCGATCAGGCGGGGCTGGCCCTCGCGGCCGCCAGGGCGCAAGCGTCGGCCAACGGCAGAGTTTCTCGCAGGTGAGTTCCGCGCGACGCCCAGCACAGCTGACGCGAGCGAGGTGCTCGCCGACATCGGCCGCGGCGTGCTCGTGTCGCACCGTGAGGCCAGGCGAGAGGCGGTGGCCCTCGTGGCCCTAGCCGCTGCGCGCGGATACTCGCTAGGCGAGGCGGCCGTGGTTCTGGCGCTGGCCGGGGAAGGTGCCTCGTGAGCCAGCCAATGAGCGACGCCGAGAAGCTGCTGCCCGCGTGGTTCCACCCGGGCACGCGCGGAGAGGGCTACATCGAGATCGCTGTCTTGCCGACCAGAGAGATCGCGTTCTCGAAGACCCCGGGCGAGGCCGCCGCCAAGGCGCTGACGAACGCCCCGGGCCATAACGTCTATTTCGGACTGCACCCGCGCAAGGCTGCGTGCGGCAGTGGCAAGCTCGGCAGAGCCGAGATCGGGGACGTGCTCGGCCTCGCAGGGCTGGCCGCCGACCTCGACCTGCACGGCAAGGACATCAAGCACGCCAGCATCGAGGACGCGCTGGCCGCGCTGAAGGACCGGCTGCCTCCCGAGCTGCAGCCGCCGATCATCGTCAACTCGGGGTACGGCATCTGGGCGCTCTGGCCCTTTCTCGCGCTCTTGCCAGCCGCTTGTCACGCCGCGTACCTGGCCATTGGCAAGCGCTTGGCCGCACTGCTCGACAGTGACCGCAGCGTCTATGACGCGCCCCGAATCGCCCGCGTGCCGGGCACGCTCAACTTGCGTGACCCGGCGAGGCCGGTGGAGGCACGCCTGCTACTCTGCGAGGAGGGCCGGTACTTTTCGCTCGACGACTTCGACAAGGTGCTGCCCCTCGAGCAGAAGCCGCCAACGGAGAAGCCGCGCCCGCGGCCGGTGGTGGCCGCCGATCCGGCGCAGGAAGATCGGATCCTGGCGATTGCTCGGCGCCATGTCGCCGCGATTCCCGGCGCCGTTGCCGGCGAGCATGGCCACGATCGGACATTCCAGGCTGCCCAAGATCTCGTGCGCGGTTACTCGCTCTCCGCGGCCGTGGCCTTCGACATGCTCTGGAGCGATTTCAACCCGCGGTGCCAGCCTCGTTGGTCCGAAAAGGAGCTGCGCCGCAAGGTTCGAGAGGCCGCTGAGAAGAGCCGGCTGACCGATGGATACCTGCTCGACCGCGACGCTCCGGCGGACGTCGGCGGCACGCCTTACTCCGACGACGACGAGCAGGCCAATGGACCCGCATCGGCTGGCACTGGCCAGGCTCCACCCCGCGGTTTTGGGCCGCTTTCTCCGTTGCCACCAGACGAGGATGCGCGGGAGTTCGATTCTGCGCTCGTGCCGCATGCGCTGCAGGGGTGGGTGCTCGACGAGGCCGAGCGCGGGGGCTTTCCGTCGTCGTTCGTCGCAGTGGCGGCGGTCGTCACCGCGTCGGCTGTCCTGGGCCGTCAGGTTCGCATCTGCGCCAAGCGGCACGATACGTGGTCAGAACCCGCCCTACTCTGGGGCCTGCTCTCCGCAGCGTCCGGTGTCGGCAAGACCCCCGCCCTCTTGGCGGGGAGCGCCTTCGTACGCAGCGCTCACGAAGCACGCATGAAAGAGGCGCTGGATCGCCTGCAGAAGTGGGAGGCCGACGCCCGCGCCACACGTGCAGCAAGGACGCTCGTGGTTGCCGAGCGGCCCAGCTTCGGCCGGCAGTTGATCACGAACGAGAGCACCGTCGAGGGGCTCCGCGGTCCACTCGCCGAGTCGCCGGCTGGCATCCTGCTCCTGCGGGACGAGCTGTCGGGGTGGCTCGCCACCATGGAGCGCGAGGGCCGGGAGGGAGAACGACAGTTCTTCCTGGAGGCATGGGGCGGATCGGGGTCGTACACGGTCAACCGCAAGGGCGAGGGAACGATCTTCATCCCCAGGCCCGCGGTGGCAGTGCTGGGCGGAGCGCAGCCCGGCGTCGTCGCGAAGCTGGCGGCGGGCCCCGAGGATGGACTGTTGCCGCGGTTTTCGCTGTTGGTCACGGAGGAGCGCGCAGACGGGGAGATGATCGACCGTGCGCCCGATGCCAAGGCCACCGCACAAGCAAGGGAGGCGTTCGAGCGAGTGCTCGCCTTCGATCCCGCGAAGTGGTCAGGGCCGAAAGACGCCGATGGCAACCCGCTCGTCCGTTTCGCAGAAGACGCGCAGGAGCGGTACCTCGACTGGGCTCGAGAGCATCGCGCTGCGCTCGCCGGCCTCACCGGCCCCGTGTGCCAGCACTTGTCGAAGTACCAGGCCGCCGTGCCCCGCATGGCCTTGACGTTCCACATGCTCGAGGCGAAGGACGTTCACGCCTCTTGCGCGGTCGGCCTCGCGTTGCTGGAGCTGGCCATCGGCTGGACGAAGTACCTGACGCCCATCGCGCGCGCGGTGTACGGCAGGCGGGCGCAGTCCGGCGCGCGCGAGCTGGCGCGGCGCCTCATCGCGCGTGAGGTCGGGGACGGGTTCTCGGCGTACGAGGTCGGGTCCAAGGACTGGCGCTCCCTGCGGGGCACGCCGACCGTGGTGGACGCAGCCGACCAGCTCGTGGCGCTCGGCTGGCTGCAAGCGCGAGAGCCGCAGCCAGGCGACAAGGGCGGCAGGCCGACGACGCGCTACTGGATCAACCCCGCCGTCTACACGGATGGCGAGAAACACATGGGGGTACCACCCCGAAAACCCCGAGAACCGTCGCAAGCCGTGCCGCGCGAGACCCCAGAGGTGGTTTTCGGGGTTTCCGGGGTGGGGGTGGGGTCCAATTCGCGCGAGCCAGAGGACGACGGGGCGGCCGGCGATGACTCGCCACCAGTGCTCGACCTCGGCCCCGAGGACGGGAGCGGGACGTGACGGGCGGCGCGGTGTTGGCCGCCGTCGAGGCTGCGGGCGGCCGAGCATGGCTAGAGGACGGGCGCCTCCGCCTGGCGCCGGGCAAGGCTTCGCCCGCCCTCCTGGCGACCGCCCGGGCGCACGCGCGAGAGCTGGCGGAGGAGCTGCGGCGGCGCCGGGGCGATGCCCCAGGAGTCAGCCACGATCGCGTGGTCAAGCTGCTCGCTTCGAGGAGGCGGGTCAGCGCGGCGCTCGACCCGCTCGACCCAGGCGTGGGGCTCTCGCCCCACCGTACCGAGCTGGCGCGCGTGTGGCTCGATGCGGCGCGCGCCTACGGTGGCGGCGCTGGTGGGTGGGCGGCGGTGCAGGAGGCGGAGGCGGCCCTGCTCGCGTGGGCGCAGGAGGCCCGAGCAGGGCGCTCCGACCTGCCGAGCCGCATCGTCGGCGAGGACGACGACGACGAGGGCCCGCGGCCTCGTGGCTTCAGGGGCATCGCAGACCGAATCACCTTCCGAACGAGGCCCGAAGGTGAGGAGCGCGAGCGTGACGCATGGTTCCAGGCGACGCCCGCGGCGGCCCTGCCGCTCGCTGATCTACCGGCCCCGACCGAGGCGACCCACCACCTCATCACGGCGCTCGCGGCCGAGGGCTGCAAGCTGGTCTGCGGTGACGGCGGGGTGTGGTGCTGGGGGCAAACGCGCGTCCTTGGCAAGCATCGGGCGGCCCTGGAAGCCGAGCTGCACCGCCTTGCTGCGTGGCTGCGCGCACCCGGGGGCCAGTCGTGAGGCCGGCACGAAGTGGCGCACGAGGGGTTGGGGGTGCCCAAGCGCCCATCATGCTGCTCGAGTCGGCCGACGTTGGCGAGCTGCTCGGTGTGTCGGCAGAGCGCGTGCGACAGTTGGCCAGCGCAGGGCGCATCCCGACGTGCGCCAAGACTCCCTCGGGGCGGCGCCTCTACCTGCGGGCAGACGTGGAGCACCTGGCGGCCGAGCGCGCGCGCAACCTGCGGCTGGCCTGCGGCGAAGACCCCGGCGATCTCGTGGCAGACCGCCGCTGCGACGAATGCGGGGCGAGCTACGGGCCGGGGCGGGCGGGCGAGGACGTCTGGTGCTGTAACGCGCCGGGCTGCGGCGGCACCGTGCGCGCGGTGCGGCCATGAGCGCAGCCTCGATCTACCTGACCACCGCGGAGGCGCGCGTGTACCTGCGGTTCCGCTCGGACTCGGGCATCCGCACGCTCGTGCACCGCGGCGAGCTGCACCCGAGCGGGGCCGGGGCCAAGGGCGTGTTGTTGTTCACGCGCGAGGAACTCGATCGATTCGCGGTGGCGCGGCTGCGCCGCCGGCACGTACCATCCGGGCAGCACGCGACGCCCGGGGAGAAGGATGGCGACCGTGCGACGAGAAAGCAGAGAGCCAACGAGATACCCGGGCGTGCAGAGGGTCGGGGACGGCGCCTACAGGATCAGGGCGAAGGTCCGCGACCCGAGGACAGGCAGGACCAAGGAGGTCGATCAGCTCGTGGAAGGGGTGAGCGCCCAACAAGCAGCGGCGGTCCGCGGCACGCGCATCGAGCAGGTGCGCGGGGGGACGGCGAACGGCAGAGGAGGCGATCGAGTGAGGGTTGGGGACTACGCGCGCTCGTGGATGAAGTCAAAGGCGCGGAGCCTCGACGCGGGGACCGCTGAGCGCTACGCGGAGGCGCTGGACCTCCACGTGCTGCCGGCGGTCGGGGATCTGTACTTCGACGCGCTCCGGCGTGCCGACGTGCAGCGGTGGGCGGACGAGTGCAACGGCGCTCGGAAGCCGGGCGGCGGGCCCTACTCGGTCGTGACGGTGCGGGGGTGGTTCAGAGTGCTGCGGTCGCTGACCGCTGACGCCATTGTGGATCTGGAGCTCGAGGCCGACCCGACCTTGCGCATCCGGTTCCCCGAGGCGCCCGAGCGCGACGAGCCGAACGCCCTCGAACCTGCGGCGCTCGTGCGCTTCCTGGCCGCGATGCTCACGACGTCACCACAAGACTACCCGATCAGCGTGGCCCTGGCGTGGACTGGCCTTCGTTTCTGCCACGTCAGCGGGCTTCAGTGGGGCGACCTCGACGATCAGACCGGCGTGCTCACCGTGCGCCGCAAGCACGTCCGCGGTCGCGTTGGCCCGGTGTCGCGCCGCAAGCGCGCCCCCAGGCTCGTCCCCCTGGCGCCCGAGCTTGTCTCGTTGCTCGGGAGCATCCGCCCGGAGGGCGCAGCGCCCGAACGATGGATGTTCCCGGCCAAGGGCAAGCCGGCCACGCCGCGGCTTCCTGGCTCGCTGTGGAAGTCGTGGCGGCGGGCGCTCAAGGCCGCCGAGATCGGGGAACGGTTCACCGTGCACGGGCTGCGGCGGACATTCGTGGACCTCAGCCGAAGGGCCGGCACTGATCCGCTGGTCCAGAAGGCCCTCAGCGGCCACGTCACCGAACGGATGCGAGAGCACTACTCGAGTGTGTCGATCGAGGAGAAGCGCGCCGCCGCCGTCGGCGTGGCCCGCCTGGCCCCTCTGCGCCTCGTCCCCATGCCTGTGGAGGTGGGGACCGGGGTGGGGACCGAGCAGGCGGACAAGAAAAAGGCCGGGTGAGGGGCTATCTCAACCGGCCGTTCTTACTGCTGAATCTTGGAGCGGGAGACGAGATTTGAACTCGCGACGTCCACCTTGGCAAGGTGGCACTCTACCACTGAGTTACTCCCGCAAGACTGCTACGATACTGGTGAATCGAACCCTGGCGGTCCAAGCTCCTCTTCCACCTGCACCCCTCGTCCAAGGCCGGCTGAATACTACTGAAGGCGCTCGGGCCGTCAAGAGCGATTTCACCTGATCTTCAAGCTCCCCTGCCCCCTGCTGCCCGCCTGCACGGCGGGTGATGCCAGCGTGGCTGAAGTTGTGGTCAGCGCCTGTCGGGCTCCTTGTGGGCAAGGAACGCGAAGCGCTCCTCCTCTTGGCGCGTGACCATGCCGCGGAGACGGCCACGATACTCTGCCGCGATCTGCAACTCGGACAGAAGCGCCGCCTGGATTTCGACCTCCTCCAGGGTGTGGTTGATGATGACGAGCGTCCCGCCCGGGGAGAGCAGCGACCAGGCGTGCGCCAGCAGCCGCCGCGGCATGAAGAACCGCTCTGGCAGTCTGTCGGAGATCAGGGAATCCATCAGCAGGTAGGGCAGCATCCAGGTGATGAAGCCGAAGGACGCGCTCAGATCGAGGAGCGAGCCCGCGATGTAGCGAAACGCGGGAAATGGGGAGATCATGAATTCTGCCCGCGCGCGGCGCGTGGTCAGGTCGAGATATCGCTGGTGAGCGTCGATTTCGATTCCTGTCCAGGGAGCATCGAGAAAGGCGGCCTGGGCGGGCGCATACCACCAGCTCCTCGATCCGATGTCCAGACACGGACCCTTTCGTGGCCCGGCGCTCGGTGGGAACAGCTGATCGAGCAGATCGAGGATGTAGAGATTGGCTTCGTAATCGTCCCGGTCGCAGACGACTGCCCACGGTCGCAGATCGTAGCGGGCGGCGAGCTCCTGGAAGCGAGACCTTGCGGGTTCCGAAAACTCTGACCGGTCCCGTTCCAGAAATTCCTGCCGGTCCGTGACGGGCGCAAGCCCGTCCGGTTCGCTACCGGAAGGGAGTGCTGGGAATGCTGAAACGCCACGAGATCCAGGTGCTTCGACGGGCCGGACACGACCAGGCGGAGGTCGCCGAGCTGGCCAGCGTGTCGGAGCGAACGGTGCGCACCGTCGAGCGTGAGCCGACGGTTGCGCACGTGGACGACGCCGCGGAGCGACGGCGGCGGAAGATCGGGCGGCCGGCGAAGGCCGAGCGCTTCCGAGCGTTCGTCACCGAGCTGGTGAACTCGGCGACCGAGCCGGACCTGATGTCGCTCGAGATCCTGCGACGGGCCCGGCTCGCCGGCTACCGCGGCGGCAAGAGCGCGCTGTACACGCTCATCAAGTCGCTCCGGCCCGAGCGACCGAAGCCCCCGATCGTGCGGTTCGAGGGCATCGCGGGCGAATTCACGCAGCACGACTTCGGCCAGGTCGACGTGAAGTTCCTCGACGGGACGAAGCGCCGCATCCACTTCTTCGCGTCGCGCCTGAAGTACTCGCGATGGGTCGAGGTGTCGCTGGTCGACAACGAGCGCGTGGAGGCGCTCTCGCGGACGCTGGTGGAGCACTTCGAGCGCATGGGCGGCATCCCGCTGCTCGCCGTGTTCGATCGGCCGAAGACGGTGGCGCTCAAGTGGAGGAAGGACGGAGTGGTCACCGAGTGGAACTCGACGTTCGCCAGCGTGGCCTTCGACCTCGGGGTCGGGGTCGAGGTGTGCTGGCCGCGAAGCCCCCGGCAGAAAGGCTCGGTCGAGAATCTGGTGGGCTGGGTCAAGGGGTCGTTCTTCAAGCAGCGTCGGTTCCTCGACGAGGAGGACCTGCGCCAGCAGCTCACGGAGTGGCACCGCGAGGTCAACACCGAGCGCCCTTCGCGCGCGACCAACGTCGTTCCCGCCGAGCGATTGAAGGAGGAGCGCGAGCGGCTCCGTCCGGTCAAGGTCAGCTCGGACGATCTCGCGCTGCGCTTTCCGATCGTCGTCGGCGTCACCGGCATGGTCAGCCACGATGGGCCGCTGTACGCAATGCCGCCCGAGGCGATCGGCATTCCCGGCACGCTCTACTTGCATCGCGATCGCGTGCGCATCATCGCCGGCCGCTTCCAGGCGGAGCACGTGCGGCTCTTTGGGCGTGACGCGAAGGCGATCCTGCCCGAGCACCGCGCGCAATACGTCGCGGCGGTTTCCGGCAAGCGCGGCAAGCGCTACCTGCAGCGTCAGCACCTGCTCGACCTCGGGCCGGCTGCGCTCGCGTACCTGACCGAGCTCGTGCATCGACGCCCGCGCATCTGGGGCCGTGACGTCGAGTGGATGCACGACCTGCTGCAACGACACGGCGCCGACCTGGTGCTCGCCGCGATCGAGCGCGCACTCTCGGACGACACGTTCGGCGGCGAGTACGTGGCCCACCACATTCGCGGCGGCGGCGTGCCGCCCGTCCAACAGGAGCTGGCGCTATGACGCGCAAGGAGCCCCTTGCCTCCGTGATAGCCACTCCGGCAGCGCGCGCAGGACGGGTCAAGGCCGCCGAAGGTGCCCCGCGCAAGCGGGGTCGGAGCGAAGCGGAGAGCCTTGACGCGGCCGAGCACGCTGCGCCCCTGCCTTCTCCGAGGCAAGGGGCGGTCATCGAAGGGATCAATGTCGACGCGCTGCTCAAGCGTCTGCACCTGGCCAACGCGCGCCGCATGTGGCGCAGCCTGATCGCGCGCGCCGAGGCGGAGGAGTGGTCCTACGAGCAGTTCTTCGCGGTGCTCGTGGCCGAGGAGGTCGCGCATCGCCAGCAGACGCGCATCGGCCGGCTCTCGCATCGCGCGGCGTTCCCCTACCTCAAGACGATCGACGACTTCAACTTCACCTTCCAGTCGACGGTGCGCCTGCAGCTGCTTGGCTCGGCGCTCTCGCCCGATTTCGTCACGCAGGGCAACAACCTCATCCTCTACGGCAGACCCGGTCGCGGCAAGACGCACCTGTCTATCGCGATCGCGTACCGCGCCATCCAGAACGGCTTCGACGCGCTCTTCGTCACCGCGGCCGAGCTCATCGACGAGCTCTCCGCCGCCCTGCGCGAGGGCCGCTTCGCCGACGTGCTCGCGACGTACACGCACCCGGCTCTGCTGGTGGTCGACGAGGTCGGCTACCTGACCTACGGCACCGACGCCGCGAACATGCTCTTCCACGTCGTCAACGAGCGTCACAAGCGCGGTCGCTCCATGGTCTTCACCACCAACAAGCCGCTGCCCACCTGGGGCCGCGTCCTCCACGACCAGGACCTTGCCGAGGCCATCGTGGACCGCGTCCTCGAGCGCGGCCGCCTGCTCACCCTCGACGGGCCGTCGATGCGCACCAAGCACCTCGGCCTTGACGATCCGACTACTCTTGCTACTTCAACTCAACCGGCAAGAGTTTCTGGAATCGACCGGCACGAATTTCCGGAACCCACAAGCCTCCCCGTTCGTATGTGAGCTTGCCAGCAGCCCACGGAGGGGCCTCGTCGAGCCGGTCCAGATACTCACGACTCGTGACAACAGCGTGGTCAGGATCGAATGCTGCGATCAGCGCCTTCAGAAGACCCATCCAAGCAGTGTCGTCGAGTTGGCTGGTCCCTCCGAACGAGAGCACGACCGCGTTGCCCACGCGACTGCTGTAGGCGCCAACTCTCGCCGAGAAGGCGACATCTCCTCCGTTCCACAAGCCAAGGCTGAACCCCAATTCCGGCATGGAGTCGCCGGAAGCGTCACGGCGATTTGACTTCATGGCCTCGAACACCGTCGCGGACTCGAGTGAGAACTGGCTCCGTAGGGATGACGACTTCGTCCGTGCCTGCAAGAACCATTTTGAGAAGAGCGGATCGTGAAGGGAGATCGTGGAAAGAAAACTTGCGATCCGAGCAGACGCATCCTGCTTGGATTCTCGGCGCGCTGCCCAGTAAGCACCAGTGATCATTGCTCGAAACATACGGCGTCCGCTTGCGCGCGGTCTCCGTCATTCGTATGCGTCACCGAGGCTGCCAAAGTCCGCCTCGAGCCAGTACCAGTGAGCACCTCCTGAATCCATCAGTCGCGTCAAGAGGTCGAGGAATGACAGTGCGATCACCGGGCAGGAGCCAGCAAGGCCATGTCGGTCCCAGAAGCTGTCGTAGCATCGACCGAGGCGGTCGGGATGCAGGTCGATGCTGATTCCTTCCCCTGAAGAGCCGCGAGCGAGCAGGTACCAGTAGTCAGACCTGTCGCCGAGTGCGCCATGCTCCCCAAGGATTACCTTGTTTGAGGACATGAGCTGCTCCGGCGGAACTATCTGGCACCCAAATGCGGTCGAAGAGAATAGGGAGCATCCTCCGCATTCTTCGTAGAAGAACGCCAGATCGTCCGGGAGAAAAAGGGGAGGCGGAACAACTGGGAGTCCGGTTGGACGGAACACCTTGCAGCGTTTGTCGTATCGCACCCTGCTGATGACGTCGCGCACGCTGTCGATCAGTCTAGAGTCCATAGATGTACCTATGAAACTCGCGGAAGTATTCTTGGCGCGCCTCCCGCGGAACGCCGGCTGCCCTGAACATCCTATCGCTCAGGTCCTGGGCTTCTCGGGCCGACACGGTGGTCCAATCGACCGTGCCTCCGACCCTCTTTCCTGTTCGTCTAAATAGCCAGTCACGATATACGGCCTTGGTGGCTCCGTGCTCTGTTGCGTTCAACACAATTGCAGGAGTCGCGGCGCCACGTGACACATATCCAGGAATGTTCTTCGATGCCCAGATGTCGAGCACCCCGTGGTGCTTCTCAAGAGTTGCAGCGACCTGCTGCCCGTACTTGACAATACGATAGGCTTGTGCCCCCTTTGCGGCGGTGCCCACGAATCGGACAACACCGGCAACGGGAACGAAGGTGAGGTAGTTCCAGGGGTCACGCGGATCGAGCGCCGAGGCAATGCCCATCACACCAGCAGCCGCCAACTGCAGAAAGGGCTGACATGCTGCGCAGTCTAGTGTTTGGTCTATCGTCTTCTGCGTCGGCTGCGTGAGAAATTGGCCAATATCTTCCAGCTGCTTCGCGATCGACGGTGGGCCATGACGGGATTCATCCTGCTTGTCCGCCGCCTTCTTCCTGCCCACGGTGTCCTCGTGGCTGCGGCGGAATCCGTTTCTGAATCTCAGACTAAACTTGGCGGCGTCAGCGGCGCCGGAGTCGGAACCGGAGGATGGATTCTCAGCTTGGCACTTGTAGCGATTGTAGCCACTGCCTTGGCAGAAGAAGCCAGTATTGGGGTCCTGCTCCCAGTACCCCGTTGGATCGATGAGGTTCAGTGGGGAGTTCAGGACGTAGGAGTAGCGGTTGTGGGACTGGGAGTTGGTGGGGGCCTGGACGAAGGGGTCGGCCTGCAGGAAGCGTGCGGTGGTGGGGTCGTAGATGCGCCCCTTCATGTCGACCAAGCCGTA